>CANPBX010000003.1 GCA_947572385.1 uncultured Clostridia bacterium | reverse complement strand
CGGGACTGGGTCTTCTCCCGCCAGCGGTACTGGGGCGAGCCCATCCCCATGGTGTACTGCGAGAAGTGCGGCTGGCAGCCCATCCCTGAGAGCGAGCTGCCGTTGAAACTGCCCCAGGTGGAGAGCTATGAGCCCACGGACACAGGTGAGTCGCCCCTGGCAAAGATGACCGAGTGGGTGAACACTACCTGTCCCTGCTGCGGCGGACCCGCCAAGAGGGAGACGGATACAATGCCCCAGTGGGCGGGCTCCTCCTGGTACTTCCTGAGGTATATGGACCCGCACAATGACGGGGCGCTGGCCTCTAAGGAGGCCCTTGAATACTGGTCCCCGGTGGACTGGTACAACGGCGGCATGGAGCACACCACCCTGCACCTGCTGTACAGCCGCTTCTGGCATAAGTTCCTCTATGATATCGGCGTTACGCCTACGCCGGAGCCCTATGCCAAGCGCACCAGCCACGGCATGATACTGGGCTTAAACCCCCATAATTTCCAGAACCTGCCGGCGGCTGAGCAGAAGAAAATGCTTGAGGAATACGGCAGCCGTGAGAAGGCCCAGGAAGCCCTTAGGGAGCAGTACGGCGAAATGGCCGACCACCCCATCGTCAAGATGAGCAAGTCCCTCAACAACGTGGTAAACCCCGACGGCCTGGTGGAGGAGGTGGGCGCGGACACTGTGCGCCTCTATGAGATGTTCATAGGGGACTTTGAGAAGGCCGCCCCCTGGAGCACGGCGGGCATGAAGGGGTGCAGGAGGCTTGTGGACAGATACTGGGCTCTGCAGGAAAATGTTACCGGCAGCGACAGCATCAGCCCGGAGCTTGAGGCCTCCTTCCATAAGGCCATCAAGAAGGTGGGCGAGGATATAGAGACTCTGAAGTTCAACACCGCTATCGCTGCCCTTATGGCCCTTATAAACGAGATAGGCCAGAACGGTAAGGGGATAACCCGGGAGGAGCTGAGGGTGTTCACCCTGCTGCTGAACCCCTTCGCGCCCCATGTCACCGAAGAGGTCTGGGAGGCCTGCAAGCTGGGCGTGGGCATGGCCTGCGAACAGGCCTGGCCCAAGTATGATGAGGCCAAGACCAAGGACAGCATGATTGAGATTGTAGTGCAGATAAAGGGCAAGGTCCGTTCCAGGATAAACGTGCCCGCGGATATGGGCAAGGAGGAGGTTATTGCCGCGGCAAAGGCCGAGGAGAAGATAGCCGCTGAGATCTCGGGCAAGGACATAGTAAAGGAGATATATGTGCCCGGCAAGCTGGTAAACCTTGTGACAAAGTAATAGAGATAAGACCCCCGGTTTGGAGCCGGGGGTTTTTATCTGGAAATATTTCTGTATTTTCTAAAATTTTCGCGGGACACGGTTGACACCCCGGCTTTTATCATATATAATAGTAAAGCCCCGGTGAAGGGGGCGTGAAGTACCGGGGTATAGCGCAGTTGGTAGCGCGCGGCATTTGGGATGCTGAGGCCGGGAGTTCGAGTCTCCCTACTCCGACCAGCAGCGTGAGAGTTGGCAAAGCCAACTCTTTTGTCTGTGCCGGGCTTTTTCTGTCTGACCGGCAGTTCCTTTTTGGGGAAAGGGGCTTGACACACGGCACAAGATGTGCTATAATATTACAGCTGTCAGACCATAGACAGCAGGTGCGCCCGGGATACCGGGAGCTGAAACGGATGTTTCCGGCCTGCCGAGGAAAGATGAGCGTTTGATCACGGGTACAGCCCAGTGGGCTGTGCCGTTTATCCAGCGTTTTGCGCCTTTCCGCGGTCTTTTCCCGGAAAGGCGTTTTCATTTGATTTTGAGTACGGAGGTGAAAGAATTTGCCCAGCGAGAAGATCTTAGAGCAAAAGAAGCAGCAGGTGGCTGAGCTCAGCGAGGCTTTTAAGGCGGCTAACGTGGGCGTGCTGGTGGACTATACCGGCATCAGCGTTGAGAAGGACACGAAGCTCCGCAAGCAGCTGCGCGAGGCCGGCTGTGAGTACAAGGTGGTCAAGAACACCCTGCTGTCCCGCGCCTTTAAGGAGGCGGGTATTGACGGACTGGACGAGGTGCTCAACGGCGCCACGGCTATTGCCTACAGCGACAAGGGCTATACCGAGGCCCCCAAGATTTTTGCCGACTACGTAAAGGCCAATCCCACAGGGAAGTTTGCCGTTAAGGCGGGCTTCATCGACGGCAGCGCGGTGGATGCGAAGGGTATCGACCAGCTTGCAAAGCTGCCTCCCAAGGAGGTCCTGGTGGCCCAGGTGCTTGGCGGCCTGAACGGGCCCATCCAGGGCTTTGCCAATGTGTGCAGCGGCGTAATGCGCGGCCTGGTGATAGCGCTGAACGCTATCGCAGAGAAGCAGGGTGCATAAGTTTTGTGCCTGAGTTTCTTGTAAAGCTGCAAAGTTTTTGTATGAATAGCTAGAAAACAACTATAAAATTGGAGGAAATCACAATGTCTGAGAAAGTAACAAACCTGATCGAAGAAGTAAAGGCTCTTACTGTTCTGGAGCTTTCCGAGCTGGTAAAGGCCCTGGAGGAGGAGTTCGGCGTGTCCGCTGCCGCTCCCGCCGCTGTTGCCGTGGCTGCCGCCCCTGCCGGCGACGCTCCCGCTGCTGAGGAGAAGACTGAGTTTGACGTTATCTTGAAGGCCCCCGGCGCAAACAAGATCAACGTCATCAAGGTCGTCAAGGAGGCCACCGGTCTGGGCCTGAAGGAGGCCAAGGAGCTGGTTGACGGCGCTCCCAAGGCTGTTAAGGAGGGCATCTCCAAGGACGATGCCGAGGCCCTGAAGACCAAGCTGACCGAGGCTGGCGCTGAGGTGGAGTTGAAGTAAATTCAACTCCCGTTGAAGTAAGATAGGCCAGCAGGCAAGGTATACTGTATATAGTAGCAGGTCGGAAGTCAAACACATCCGGCCTGCTTTCTTTTACCTTAGTTGTGAACAAATTGTGAATCTTTCAAATAACACTTGCTTTTTCAGAAAAATGGAGCTATAATGTAACCAAATTGTAACACTTGAGATTAAAATGTAATTTTCAATAGACATAATCGGGCTGTCAAAAGGATGGCGGGAGGACATAATATGGGTAAGAAGGCAAGGTTTCTGATATCGTTTCTCTTGGTGCTGGCAGGGACGCTGGCTTTGATAGCTGTACTGAGCGCTATGACCCAGGACAGCCCCCAGGCTGCCGCCGACAAGTACATAGAGGAGCTGCACAGCCAGCAGCAGACACAGGAGCTCTCCGCGCCGGCTACAGGCCAGCAGGGGATACCGTTCATCGCAAGCATGGGGGGCTTTGTCTTTATCCTTCTCATACCTGCGGCGGGCTGGCTGATGATAGCAAAGGCCAGGCGCACCAGCCAGCGGGCACAGGAGCGCAGGCGCTCAAGGCCTAGGCGGGCGGTGTCTGAGGCACTAAAACTTCGCGTATAAGGGTTTTCGTCCTTTCATATTTTACCTCGAATTGGGCCGGCGTAACTGCCGGTCCGATTTTTGGTTTTTTTGCAGGGGAGTCCCCTGCAAAAATAAGTCTTGACAAAATGCCTGTTTTTTCGTATAGTAAGGATATTGCGTTTGCATCTGAAAACGGCCGTGCGTTCAGGAGGTCACGGCTATAAAAGCGGCCCGGTTTACGCTGCTCCGGCCTGCCCCGGATATGGGGAGGACCTAAAATCCTTTGCGGGAGGCAGCGGGTGACCGTCCGGGCTGGGTTATGTTGTGAATAACGAAAGACACGCAACTAATTTTTTCGCAAAGGGGATGCACCCAAGATGAACGATCCAAACAGCACTATCATTTCGCTTAAAGACATCACCGTTTCCTACGACGGCGAGCAGGTGCTGTCAAGCTTTTGCCTTGACATCCACGACGGCGAGTTCCTGACCCTGCTGGGACCCTCCGGCTGCGGCAAGACCACCGTGCTCAGGACCATCGGCGGCTTTATTAAGCCGGACGCGGGGGATGTCTTTTTTTATGGCGGAAACATCACAGCCCTGCCGCCCCATAAGCGGGAGGTGAACACCATCTTCCAGAAGTACGCCCTGTTCCCCCACCTGAATGTCTATGACAACATAGCCTTCGGCATGAGGCTGAAGGGCAAGAGTGAGCGTGAGGTGAAGGAGACCGTACACCAGATGCTTTCAATGGTGAACCTCTCGGGCTACGCCCATAGGGGTATTGGACAGCTCTCCGGCGGGCAGCAGCAGCGGGTGGCAATGGCAAGGGCCCTGGCAAACGAGCCGAAGGTCCTGCTGCTGGACGAGCCCTTGTCGGCGCTGGATTTGAAGCTCCGCAAGGATATGCAGGTGGAGCTGAAGAAGATTCAGCAGCAGACGGGGATAACCTTTGTCTTCGTTACCCACGACCAGGAGGAGGCGCTGTCAATGTCCGACCGGGTGGTCGTGATGGACGGGGGGAATATCCAGCAGATCGGCACGCCTACGGACATCTATAATGAGCCTGAAAACGCCTTTGTTGCGGACTTTATCGGCGAGTCAAACATCCTCGATGGCCTGATGCTGGAGGATTTTGAGGTCAGGTTTGCCGGGCATAAGTTCAGGTGCCTTGATAAGGGCTTCGGAAACAACACCCCGGTGGATGTGGTAATACGCCCTGAGGACATCGACGTAGTTGCGCCGGACTCCACCCATATCACCGGTGAGGTCACAAATGTCACCTTTAAGGGGGTGCATTACGAGATAATCGTGGACGTGGCGGGGTTTAAGTGGATGATACAGTCCACGGACTACAGGGCCGTGGGGGACCGGATAGGCCTTTCGCTGACGCCGGACGATATACATGTTATGGGGAAATCGGAATACTCCGGCATGTTCGGCGACTACAGCACCTTCTCCGACGAGATGGAGGAGGATATCATCGCCACCGAGGAGGCGCAGCAGGAGGTGATTGGGGATGAAGACTAACTCCAGGCTGCTGTCGGCCCCATATACTGTGTGGATGACCATATTTATAGTGCTGCCCATGGTGCTCGTGGCGTACTTCGCCTTTACTGACAAGCAGGGAAGCTTTACACTTGAGAATATACTCAGCGTGGGGCAGTATTCAAACGTGTTCCTGCGCTCCATATGGCTGGGGGCGGTGGCGACGGCTATATGCCTGGTGCTGGGGTACCCGCTGGCGTACATAATCGCAAAGCTCCCTGCGAAGCGCCAGAGCGTCATGGTGATGCTGGTGATGCTGCCCATGTGGATGAATTTCCTCCTCAGGACCTATGCGTGGATGACCCTGCTTGAGGATAATGGGCTGATAAACGCGGCGCTGAATGCTGTGGGGCTGCCCAAGGTGCATATGATAAACACTGCGGGTGCTGTAGTGCTGGGGATGGTATACAACTATATACCGTATATGGTGCTTCCACTCTACAGTGTGCTGACGAAGATAGACCAGAGCGTGATAGAGGCTGCGGAGGATCTGGGGGCCAGCGACAGCAAGGTGTTCCTGAAAGTGGTGGTGCCTATGAGTATGCCCGGGGTGATAAGCGGGGTGACAATGGTGTTTGTGCCAGCGGTCTCCACCTTTATTATCTCAAAAATGCTGGGCGGCGGGGGTAACCTGCTTATAGGCGACCTTATAGATATGCAGTTTCTGGGCAGCGCCTATAACCCCAACCTGGGCTCAGCCATCTCACTGGTGCTGATGGTGATGATCCTTATCTGCATGGGCATTATGAACCAGTTTGACGATGGGGAGGACAACGGGAAAGGGGGTATAATGCTATGAGCCGTACAGTAGGCAGGCTTTACACCTTCTTGATATTCCTGTTCCTATACGCGCCTATTTTGGTGCTGATAGTGTTCTCCTTTAACGATACCGAGACCGCCAGCCGGACGGTGTTCAGCGGTTTCTCCCTGAAATGGTATGAGAAGCTTTTTGAGGACAGGCTGATACTGGAGGCACTCAGGAACACGCTGATAATAGCCGTGGCTGCGGCTGCGGCTTCAACGGTGCTGGGGACCATGGCGGCCATCGGCATAAATTCCATGAAACGGCTGCCAAAGCGCATAATGATGAACATCACCAACTTCCCAATGGTGAACCCGGAGATAGTCACAGGCGTGTCCATGATGCTGCTGTTCGTGTTCGCGGTGGGGGTGTTCGGGGGGCGGAGCCTGGGGATGGGCTCTATAATCGCGGCCCATATCACCTTCTGCCTGCCCTATGTGATACTCCAGGTTTTGCCAAAGCTCAGGCAGATGGACCCGGCGCTGTATGAGGCGGCCCAGGATTTAGGGTGCCCGCCGGTAAAGGCTTTCTTTAAGGTGGTGCTGCCGGAGATAATGCCGGGGATAGTCACCGGGATGATCATGGCCTTCACCCTGTCTATAGACGACTTTGTGATCAGCTATTTCACCAGCGGGACTACCCAGACGCTGCCGATCTACATCTACTCCATGACCCGAAAGCGGGTCAGCCCGGAGATAAACGCCCTCTCCACAGTGATGTTCGCGGCGGTGATGGTGCTGCTTATTATTGTGAACGTGCGCTCCTCAAACAGCGGGGAGCGGGCCGGGAAAGGGGGCGGGCAGGGGTGAAAAGGATTTTTGCTTTACTGCTGGCTATGCTCCTGCTGGCGCCTGGGGCCGCGGCTGCTGAATACGACCCGGATGTGACTATAAATGTATACAGCTGGGGGGAGTACATCGCCAACGGCACGGACGGCTCGATGGATATAAACGCTGAGTTTACCAGGCGCACAGGAATCAAGGTGAACTATACTACCTTTGACAGCAACGAGTCTTTGTACTCCAAGCTGGTGGGCGGGGGCGCGGATTATGACGTGATAGTGCCCTCGGACTATATGGTGTCAAGGCTGATTGACGAGGGATTGCTGCTTCCGCTGGACTATGAGAATATCCCGAACTATCAGTATATTGACGAGCAGTTCAGGAGCCCGGGGTATGACCCTGAGGAGAAATACTCTGTGCCGTACACCTGGGGCGTGGTGGGGGTGTTCTATAATACCCGGTATATTGACGAGGTCACCAGCTGGGAGAGCCTGTGGAACGATGAATACGCCGGGAAGATACTCATGTTTGACAATCCCCGGGACAGCTTTGCCATAGCCCAGTTCCTGCTGGGCCAGGACGTGAACACCACGGACCCTGAGGAGTGGCGGGCGGCGGCGGACCTTCTCAAGGCCCAGAAGCCCCTGGTGCAGGCCTATGTTATGGACCAAATCTTTGACAAGATGGAGAGCGGCGAGGCGTGGATAGCGCCCTATTATGCCGGGGACGCGGCAATTTTGGTGGACAACTCAGAGGACATAGACTTCGCCGTGCCAAAGGAGGGGACAAACTTCTTTGTGGACGCAATGTGCGTGCCAAAGACCGCCAGCCATAAGCGGGAGGCTGAGGAGTACATCAACTTCCTGTGTGAGCCTGAGATATCCGGGGCCAATATGGACTATGTGGGCTACTCCACGCCTGAGACGGCGGCCCGGGAGTATCTGGACCCGGAGGTGGCTGAGAGCCCCCTGCACTACCCGGATGCGGAGACCATAGCCCGCACGCAGATCTTTGTGAACCTGCCGGGGGAGACCTCGAAGCAGGTGGACCAGCTCTGGGCCGAAGTGAAGATGGGCGGCCCGGGTGAGTCGGCGGTGCTGGTGGCGATAATCCTGGGGTTCCTGGGGGTATATATCGCCATAATCGTTTATAAAAGGCGTAAGAGGAAAAGAGAGCTGGCATAGAATATAGGAAATATACGAAACAAAAAGGGCCTCCGGAAAATCCTTCCGGGGGCCCAAGCTTTTGGAGCCGTTACTTTAAGAGACGCTCTCCGTCAAACACCAGCACCCCAAGGGCGCTGCCGTTCTTTCCTCCGGTCAGCAGGTGCTTTTTAAAGGCGCGCTGCATACTGGTGTCCTCGGGGAGCTGAGCGGTGGGGCCGTCGGCGGCGGGACCGAAGACCCGCCAGGCGTCGTCGAAGGCACCGTCATCTATCTCCAGGATAGTGAAATCGTCCTGGAAGCCGATGATGTTTGAGGCGCCGGAGAGCACCTTGCGGTACTCGGGGTAGAGCAGCCAGGAGTGACAGATACAGACTAAGGGGCCGCCCTGACGCAGGTCCTTAAAGAAGTCGTAGGCCAGTTTATAGGACTGGAGGCGGGCGCTGAGGTCGAAAGGCTCGCCGCTGGAGGGGATATGGATGTTTGCAATTTTCTGCCCCGGGCGCAGGGTGACCCCGGCGACCTCCCGGGCGGGATGGTCGTAGGTGATGGTCTCGTACTCCAGCCTGCCGAGCTTCACAATGTCGCAGCGGTAGAAGATGGGGTACCAGAACTGGACGAAGGTGCCGTAAACGCCCTTATTGTGCATACACTCAATGGCCTTGTACCGCAGGTCGCTGAAGGTGGCGAAGAAGACCTCCTCGCTGATACCCTGGGCGAGATAGTCACCACGGGCGCGCTCGGCGGCAAAGGCCAGGAACAGGCCCCAGACAGTATGTACGCTTACGCCGGAGGTTTCGGCAATGTCCTCGATCAGAGGGGTGAGCATGGCTATGTCGAAGTCGTTTTCATAGAAAAACCTGATCGCGCCGTCCACAGCACCGGAGTCCAGCCTGCCGGCGGCCTCCATATAGGCGGTCTTGGCCTCGTCGGGGAAGCCTGTGCGCTCCATTAGCAGCTGCAAAAAATCCTTGTTCATTTTGTGCCTCCTAATTTTTCAGTATCGAGAATGATGGTGACAGGTCCGTCGTTTTCCACAGGCACCCGCATATCCGCGCCAAACTCCCCTGTGACTACTGGCACGCCCAGGCCGGAGAGATAGTCCGCAAAATAGAGGAACAGCTCACGGGCCGTAGCGGGCGGGGCAGCCAGGTCGAAGGAGGGCCTGCGGCCCTTCCGGCAGTCGGTGCCCAGGGTGAAGTTGGGGATAAGGAGCACCTGCCCGCCGGTGTCGGAGAGGGACAGGTTCATCTTATCCTCCGGATCGGAGAAAATTCGGAGGCCTGCAAGCTTGCCCGCAAGCTGGCGGGCCTCCGGCTGGGCGTCGCCCTTCACAACGCCCAGGAATACGGCAAGGCCCGGGCCGATGGAGCGGGTCTCGCCGCCGTTTATTGTGACTGAAGCGGACAGGGCCCGCTGGATCACTGCGCGCATATTTTATACCTCCGTAGTGTTCTTACTATAGTTTAGCATATATTTTGGAAAAGGTAAAGGGTAAGGTTGCATATTCAGAGGCGTTTTGTTATAATGTAGGAAAATCTTCCGCGAAAGGGGCGGCAGCATGATCTACGAGATTAGCAACGGAGTTTTTACGGCAAAGGTGGACAGCCTGGGGGCGCAGCTTGTGTCGTTGAAGGGGACAGATGGTTTTGAGCTTTTATGGGTCGGGGACCCGGGGTACTGGCGTGAGCACGCGCCGGTGCTGTTCCCCATTGTGGGCGCGCTGAGGGATGGGCGCGCCCGCATAGACGGCAGGTGGTACGAGATGTCCCGCCATGGCTTTGCCAAGCGCATGGAGTTTGCCCTGGAGGAGCAGGGGGAGGGGTATTTGTCGCTGGCCCTCAGCTCTAACGACGAGACCAGGAAGGAGTATCCCTTTGACTTTGAGTTTGCCGTTACATACGAGCTGAGCAGTGAGGGGATCACCACGCGGTTTACTGTGCGCAATACCGGGAGCCTGCCGCTGCCCTACTCTGTGGGCGGGCACCCGGGGTTCAACCTGCCGATGGGGGAGGACGCCCGGTTTGAGGATTACACCATACAGTTCCCGGAGCAGGAGCGCCAGGACTGCCCGGCGATAGATCTGGAGACCGGGCTGATACATGGGGATAAGAAGGCGTTCCGGCTGGATGGAAAGGAGATACCTTTACAGCACTCCCTTTTCTATCAGGACGCCCTGGTGTTTGAGGGCCTGAGATCCAACTCGGTGCGGGTGGTGAACAAAAAGTCCGGCAGAGGGGTGGAGATGGATCTTACAGGCTTCCCCATGCTGGGTATCTGGTCGGCGGTGAACGACGGGCCCTATGTGTGCCTGGAGCCCTGGACAGGCTGTGCGACCCTGACTACGGAGGGCGACGAGTTCGTTGAGAAAAAGGGCATGGCACAGCTGGCCCCGGGCCGTGAGGCTGAGCACAGCTTTACGGTGCGTTTTCTGGGGATGGATAAGAACGTGAGCTGGAAGCAGCTGCAGAAGGATGTGTACAGGAACAAGCTGGACCACGGCTTTAATGTGACGGACGTGAATCTGGAGTTCTGCTACCTCTACGGCGAGCTCTCAGAGGCCCATGCTGCCTGGCGCACTAAGGACGAGGGGCTGGGGCAGGAGCTGGCGGACGTTGCCATATATCTGCTGGGGCTCAGCGAGATACTGGGCTATGATCTGGACGCAGAGGTCAGGAAGAAGATGGAGATAAATAAAAAGCGCCGCTACACCACTGTGGATGGTGTGCTGCGCCGGGTGGAGGACTAGGGATGGATATAAGGCTGCTGGCCTTTGATCTGGACGGCACCACGCTGCTGAAAAACGCCGTGCTGCCGGAGAGGAACCGGGAGGCTCTGCTGGAGGCCCACAGGAGGGGGGCTGTCCTTGTGCCCGCCACAGGCCGTATGCGGGGGTTTATACCCCATTGCATAACCGAGCTGCCGGTCGGGTATATCATAACCTCAAATGGGGGAGTGGTGTACGATATGGCTGATAATGAGCATATTATAGAAAACCTGATAGATAACAAAACTGCCATAGACGTGCAGAATATTTTGGACAGCTATGACGTGTACATAGAGTACTATACCGGCGGCGAGGCCATTACGAAGACGGGGATGCCGGAGAAGTCCCGGACCCATTACGGTATGCCCGAGGTGAAGTGGACCTTTGTGGACAGTAAAGGCTATACCTTTACAGACGACTTCGGGCGGATGCTGGGGGAGACAGGGCTATGCCCGGAGAAGATAAACCTGCCCTACCTGCCGAAGCGGGTGCGTGGGGAGATATGGAAAAGGCTATCCAAAATAGATGGCATACGCCTCACGTCTTCTGTGCCGGATAATATAGAGATAAACAGCGCAGCTGCCAATAAGGGCGGGGCCCTGAGGGAGCTATGCCGGATGCTGGATATCCCCATGGAGCAAGTGATGGCCCTGGGGGATAACGGCAACGATGTGACAATGCTGGAGGCTGCCGGGGTGTCTGCGGCTATGAAGGACGGCAGTGAGGACGCCAAAGCGGCGGCAACGCTTGTTACCGCCGCGCACGATGATAGCGGGCTTGCAGAGGCTATATGTAAAGTGTTTAACTTTACAGTGACTTCATCGGCTCACCCCATTTAGCAAGCTCCTGCCCGAAGAAGTTTACGTAGGCCTCCTCAGCCATGGAGCTGACAGGCTGGGAGAGCTTCATGCGCTCAATAACCGGCAGGGACTTGTCCGTGAGCCTCTCGTCGATGGTAACATTGACCACCTCACAGAGGAACAGTGTGCTTTCGGAACTTTCCGGGCCGAGCCGCCCCTTTGACAAGGCTTCCTCCTTTACAACCTTTAACTCAAGGCTCACCGGGCTCTCGGCTATAGTGGGCACATCCAGCACCTGTCCGCGCTCAACAGTGGGCAGGCGCTTCATCTTGTTGGGAGTGGTGCGGCCGCTGACACAGCCGTAGTAGTCGGCCAGGGGGAGCAGGGGCTCGTTCACCAGGTTAGCCGAGAACATGCCGGTCCTGCGGATAAGGTCTTTTGTGCGTTTCTCCTCACCGATACAGGCCATCACGCCCAATTTTCCGCTGCCCTCGCCCAGCCAGCACCAGCCGTACCAGCAGAAAAGGCCGAAATGGGGGGTGCCGTCCTCTTCGTAGTTGCCGTAGAGGTAGAGGGCCTGGGGGCAGAAATCATTGCTTATCTCACCTTTTATCTTTGCCATTATAATAATTATCTCCTTCCTAAATGTAAAGCAGGCGGACTTTACAGAAGCTTTTGCAGGTTTGCCAGAATGCGGTCTAAAAGAGCGTCGAGAGTGGAGGCGTCCTCCTGGGTCATGCCATCATAAAACAGGCTGTTCATCTGCTGGGAGACCTGGTCATACTTCTGCCGGAGCCCCCGGGCCCTGGGGGTGAGCTTGATGATGACCTGCCTGCCGTCGTTTTCACCGGGGCCGCGGGTTATGAGCGACGCGGACTCCATCCGGGCCAGCATTGCTGTGAGGGTGCTCTTTGCAAGGCCCGTCTGCTGGACCAGCCTGGCGATGGGTACGCCGTCTTCCTGCCAGAGCACGTAGAGGATGCGCCCCTGTGGGCCGTTGAACTCCTCTACGCCGCTCTCCGTGAGCAGCCGCTGGAACACCCGCCCCTGGAGCTGCTTTATCTGGGTTATGAGAAAACCTGTCCTGGTCTCCATAAGTCCTCCTTTCAAAAATATAGTACCATATAAAACTAATCTTGTCAAGTACTATATGGAACCTTTTCTGCTAAGTATTCTTGTAATGATTATATACCAGAGCGGCGCCCCGTGCAAGTACCGCGCACACATAACGGCTTCGGGCATAGTATAAGGTAGAACTCAAAAGGAGGAGATATCATGCCAGAAATGGAAGGCTTCCCTGAGGTTGAGGGCAGGGATTGCTTTAAGGAAGCGGTCTGTATCGACGCTATGAGGATATATGACTCATGCGGAGACAAGGATTGTGTTGAGGACATACGAGTGCTGTTCCCCACCGCCCGGCAGCCGATGATAGACAGCGCTACCAACGTGCGGATCAAGGACGTGAGCGTTATCACCGTGTATATCGACCTGCAGCCCATACCGTTTAATAAGGGCTTTTACTCGGTGGATATGACCTACTTCTTTGATGTTTGCGTGGAACTGTTCGGCGGGCCTGCCGCCTGCCCGGTGCCGGTGAGCGGTGTGGCGGTGTTCAACAAGAAGGTGGTGCTCTACGGGAGCGAGGGGAATGTGAAGGTGTTCTCCTCGGGAGCGTGTACGGATGAGTACGCGCCGGTGGATGACGCGAGGGCGCTGCCAAAGGCTACGGTACAGGTGGCTGAGCCTATAGCCCTGTCAGCAAAGCTCTGCGACAGGCCGTGCAACTGTGAGCCGTACTGCCGGATACCCGACAGTATCTGCCAGAGGTACGGCGGGGAGTTCGACTCGGCCCCACAGCGCAACAATGTGTACGTGACCATAGGCCTGTTCACGATCGTGCAGATAGTGCGCAGCGTGCCGATGATGATACCGGCCTGCGATTTCTGCGTGCCGGATAAGGAGTGTGTGTCCACCAGCGACAACCCCTGTGAGCTCTTTAGGCGTATCGACTTCCCCATGGGCGAGTTTTTCCCTCCGAGAGCCGGGGAACTGGGTGACTGCGGTGGTGAGAAGCATTAGGGGATGCTGAATAGGAGATCCCCCCGGAGGTTTGGGGCTTCCGGGGGGATCTTGCTGGTTCGACCTTTCTTACGCTTAGTCATGCCCCATATGGTAGTACGCAGAGCCTTTTGGGGCAGGGCCATTCTTTTTCAGTTAGCGTATTGATGACGAATTTACTCTATCCCCAGCACCTTATAGTCCTGGGCCTCAACAGCTGCCTTCAGCTCGCTATCGCTTATATCCCCGCTGAGGGTCACCGCCGCTGTGCCGGATTCGTGGTTCACGTCGGCGCTCTCCACCTGGGCCAGGGCTTCCAGGGCCTTTTTTACCCGGGACTCGCAGTGTCCGCACATCATGCCTTCGATTTTCATGGTCTTGGTCATAGCTTTTGTCTCCTTTGTGATAGTATTATTTTTAACACGCTTTTTAAAGCGGTGGTCGTGCCTTGTGTCGTAGAGCTTGAATAGGTTGAGCCTGAGGGCGTTGCTCACCACGCAGAAGCTGGACAGGCTCATGGCTGCCGCGCCGAACATGGGGTTCAGGGTGAGGCCGAGGGGGATGAGCAGGCCCATGGCAAGGGGGATGCCGATGGTGTTATAGAAGAAGGCCCAGAACAGGTTTTGGTGGATGTTCACCAGGGTCGCGCGGCTCAGGCGCAGGGCGGCGGGCACATCCTTAAGGGAGCTTTTCATCAGCACCACATCCGCGGCGTCCAGGGCAACGTCAGTGCCGGCGCCTATGGCTATGCCGGTGTCGGCCCGGGTGAGGGCGGGGGCGTCGTTTATGCCGTCGCCGACCATGGCGACCTTGCCCTGGGCCTTCAGCTGTCTGATAACGGCCTCCTTGCCGTCGGGCAGCACCCCGGCGATCACCTCGTCGACCCCTGCCTGGGAGCCGATAGCCTGGGCGGTTCGCTGGTTGTCGCCGGTGAGCATTACCACCCGCAGGCCCATGGCCTGCATTTCCCTTATGGCTCCGGGGCTGTCTTCCTTCACAGTATCAGCTACGGCTATCAGCCCCAGCACCTGCTTATTGGTCTCGCTTGCAAAGAACATGGGGGTCTTTCCCTCGCCGGCGAGCCTTAGGGCCTCATTATCCAGGGGGCCTATGGCTATGCCGCTCTCCTCAAGCATTGGGCGGTTGCCTGCGATATATGTGCTGCCTTCAAGTTCGGCGCGGACCCCGCGGCCGTGTATGGCGGTGAAGCCCTCCACCGGCTGCAGGGGGATATCTTTTGACAGGGCCTCCTGCACTATGGCGGCGCCTAGGGGGTGCTGTGACGGGTTTTCAAGGGCGGCGGCTATAGTGAGCAGCTCTGGCCCGGTGGTACTCCCGGCGGGTATGACGTCGGTGACCTTGGGCTCGCCGGAGGTTATGGTGCCGGTCTTATCCAGCACGACGATATCCGTGCGCCCGGCAGCCTCCAGGGAGACGGCCGTTTTAAACAGTATGCCGTTTTTGGCCCCCAGCCCGCTGCCTACCATTATTGCCACCGGGGTAGCGAGCCCCAAAGCGCAGGGACAGCTTATCACCAGCACGGAGATCCCCCTGGCAAGGGCGAACCCGGCTCCGCTGCCAAGGATAAGCCATACGGCGGTGGTAACGATGGCAAGGACAATTACAGTGGGTACGAAAATGCCCGAGACCTTATCAGCTACCTTGGCGATCGGGGCTTTTGTAGCCGCCGCGTCGCTTACCATCTGGATTATCTGGCTGAGTGTCGTGTCCTGCCCCACCCTGGTGGCCTGGCATTTCAGGTAGCCGGATCTGTTGAGGGTCGCGGCGGAAACCGGGTCCCCGGGGCCTTTGTCCACAGGGACGCTCTCGCCGGTGAGGGCGCTCTCGTCCACTGCCGCTGTGCCCTCGAGCACAATGCCGTCCACCGGCACGCTCTCTCCGGGGCGCACGGCGAAGGCGTCCCCTGGCATGACCTGCTCGATCGGCACCTGGACCTCCCTGCCGTCGCGGATCAAGGCGGCGGTCTTGGGGGCCAGCTTCATCAGGCTCTTCAGGGCGTCGGTGGTGCGGCCCTTTGAGCGGGCCTCGAGCAATTTGCCCAGGGTTATGAGGGCAAGTATCATGCCTGCCGACTCAAAATAGAGCTCCATCATGTAGTCCATCACGGCGGCGCTGTCCCCGCGGAGCTGTGCGCCGGTCATGGCGAACAGGGCGTAGGTGCTGTAGACAAAGGCCGCCGCCGCGCCAAGGGCGACCAGGGTGTCCATATTTGGCGACCGGTGCCAGAGGCTTTTGAAGCCGCTGATGAAGAAGCGCTGGTTTATTACCATGATCATCCCCGTCAATAGCAGCTGTATCAGGCCAACGGCGATATGGTTGCCGGCGAGGGCCCCGGGGAGGGGCCAGCCCCACATCATATGGCCCATGGAGAAGTACATCAGGACTATAAGGAAGCCAATGGACCAGAAGAGGCGTTTTTTAAGGAGGGGGGTCTGGGTGTCCTTCAGGCTGTCTTCGCCTGTGGAGCTCTCCCGGGCAGCGGCATTGGCCTGGCCCTTTTCGGTGGCGCCGTATCCGGCGGACTCTACCGCGGCGATTATCTCCCCCGGGGAGGCGCTGCCCTCCACGCCCATGGAGTTTGTGAGCAGGCTGACCGAGCAGCTGGTCACGCCCGGAAGCTTGCCCACGGCCTTTTCGACCCTGGCGCTGCACGCCGCGCAGGTCATGCCGGTGACATTGTATTGGTTCATAGTAGCTCCTTTCTGGATCTAATAATATATAAGTGTGTTTGCCGGCTATCTCATCAGCTTTTGCAGCGCGGCGGTGAGCTCATCCACGGTGCTGTCGTCACCGCGCCGCAGGTCCTCCGCAACGCAGGTTCGCAGGTGCTGGGACAGGAGCTCCCTTGAGAAGGCGTTCAGGGCCGCCCCTGCCGCCGCCGCCTGGGCCAGGACGTCAATGCAGTAGGCGTCCTTTTCGAGCATCCCACGGATACCCCGCACCTGTCCTTCGATACGGCTCAGCCGGTTTATCAGGCGCTTGTATTCGTCGTCGGAGCGCTCCCTGGTCTTATGGCATTCCTCGCACATGATCTAGGCCTCCTTTTTGCAGTATACCCACAGGGGGTATATTTATTATATACCGGGGCGGGGTATTTGTCAAGGGTAAAAAAAGCCGGGGCAGAAGCCATGCCCCGGCTGCGGTTCACCACCGCTTCATATTCCTCTCGTGCTTCTCGCGGTAGACCTTCTCCAGCTCCCCGGGAGTGATATTATAGCACAGCAGAACATCGTTGAAATACATCATCACGTCGCACATTTCCTCGATAAAGTGCTTGCGCTCCGGGGTATCGGACAGCAGGTCCCCGGTGGGGGTCTTCTTGATCACATCGGCGGCCTCTCCCGCCTCACAGAACATCCACAGCAGCATCCGCGCGGCTTTCTCCGGGTACAGCCCGCCCCACTGTTCATAGTATTTCTCCTGCAGCTCCTTCTGGATAGCCTGCATATCATCAAAGCCGAAATTTGCCAATTTACCCACTCCTATACTATTTCAAAATAAAAATGAATATGGGTAAAGTATATCACCGGGGGCAAATGTTGTCAACTAATCGATTACCCGCACGCGGATGTTGGCCTCAAGGGTGGAGAGTTCCCGGACGGCGGGGGAGACATCGCCGCCGGTTACATCCAGGACGGTGTAGGCGTAGTCGCCGCGGGACTTGCTCTGCATGTTCTCAATGTTTATGCCGGCCCTGCCACAGACACTGGTGAAGTCGGCAATGGCCCCGGGGACGTTCCTGTGTATCACGCAGATACGCCTGGTGCCGGGCTCCCGGGCCATACTGAGGTTTGGCAGGTTTACGGAGTTTATAATATTTCCGTTCTCAATATACTCCTTTATCTGGTCCACAGCCATCTGGGCGCAGTTGTCCTCGCTCTCGGGGGTGGAGGCTCCGAGATGGGGCAGGGGTATCACGTTCCCGGCGCAGAGCATTTCGTCAGAGGGGAAGTCCGTGGCGTAGGCGGCGCACTTGCCGGACTGCAGCGCCGACAGCAGGGAGGGGGCGTCCACCAGCTCGCCCCTGGCAAAGTTCAGCAGCCGCACGCCGTCCCTCATCTTATTGAAGGTATGGGAGTCTATCATGCCTTTGGTCTCGGCGGTGGCAGGCAGGTGCAGGGTGATATAGTCGCAGTTCTGGTATATCTCGTCAAGGGACATGGAGCGGTGCACCGAACGGGAGAGCCTCCAGGCGGCGTCTACTGATAGGAAGGGGTCGTAGCCGTAGACCTCCATGCCTAGGGAGTGGGCGGCGTTGGCGACTAAAATGCCGATGGCCCCAAGACCCACTACGCCGAGGGCCTTGCCCTGTATCTCAGGCCCGGCAAACTGCCCCTTGCCCTTCTCCACCAGCTTTGAGACCTCGGCGCCCTGGCCCTTGAGGGTCTTCACCCAGTCCATAGCGGCGGGTATCTTCCGGGAGCTCATAAACAGCGCGCAGAGCACCAGCTCCTTCACGGCGTTGGCGTTGGCGCCGGGTGTATTGAACACCGCGATACCCTTTTCGGCGCAGTCCCCGGTGGGTATATTATTGGTCCCGGCCCCGGCCCTTGCTATAGCCAGAAGGCTCTCGGGCAGCTCCATATCGTGCATGGAAGCTGAGCGCACCAGTATGCCGTCTGGGTCCTTCATTTCCGGGGAGAAGGTATAGCTTTCGCCGAAGCGCTTGGTGCCGGTGGGGCTTATCTTGTTCAGGCAGAGTATTTTATACATGGGGATCATCCTTTCAAAGGTTGTTGGGGGTATTGACATGGGGACAAAATGTGGTGTAATATAGATAAAGAGGCGCCGGCGGGGTATCTCGGACGGTTAGCCGGAATGTACAGCTACAAAAAGTAACCGTGGTCCCTGGCAGGAACGGTTGCTTTTTTGTACTGTTATGTATGAAGGGCTATAAGTAGATCGACAACGATGTGAAGCACCATTGTCATGATAGCCATGGCCTCGTAAACAGTCATAAAGCACGCCTCCTTTCGGTGTGGATTCGCATCTCAAGAGCCTGCGTATGTCCTGCACCTACTCGTCGGCCAACCGTCCTCCGTACTCGATCTTCCTTTCAGCGCCCCGCCCCGATCAGGGGGGCGCTTCTATTTTACAGCATAACTCAAATCATGCCGATAAGTTCGTAAAGGGGGATCAGCCGTTCCTGCGCTCGAACTCCCGCATAAACTCCACCAGCTTATCCACGCCCTCGGGCGGCATGGCGTTATAGATGGAGGCCCGCATACCGCCCACGCTCCTGTGGCCCTTCAGGTTCACAAAGCCCGCCGCGGCGGCTTCCTTCACAAACTTCGCGTCCAGGTCCTTGTCGCCGGTTACGAAGGTCACGTTCATGATGGAGCGGCTGTCCTTCTCTGCGCAGGGCTTGAAAAGCCTTGAATTGTCAAGGAAATCGTAGAGCACCCCGGCCTTTTTCTCGTTGCGCTCCTGCATTTTCTGAAGGCCACCGATGTCGTTCTTTATCCACTCCAGCACCAGCTTGCACATATAGATGGGCCAGCAGGGCGGGGTGTTGTACATGGAGTCGTTGTCTGCCATGACCTTATAGTCGAACATGGTGGGGGTGCCGGGGAGGGTGGAGCCTATAAGGTCCTCGCGGACTATTACGATGGTGAGCCCGGCGGGGGCCACGTTCTTCTGGGCGCCGGCATATAGTAAACCAAACCTGGTTATGTCAAGCGGGCGGCTTAGGATACAGGAGGAGATATCCGCCACAAGGGGCACGCTGCCGGTGTCGGGGAGTTCATGCCAGAAGGTGCCGTATATGGTATTGTTCATGCAGATATGCAGGTAGTCGGCATCAGGGCGCAGCTCGTTTTTGTCGATGGCGGGGATATGGCTGAAGGTATCGTCCTTTGAGGAGGCCACGACCTTGCAGTCGCCGTAATTGCAGGCCTCTTTATATGCCTTGGTGGAGAACTGGCCGGAGAGGACGTAGTCGGCCTTGCGGTTCTTTGTCATCAGGTTCATGGGCACGGCGGCAAACTGGCTGGACGCGCCCCCCTGCAGAAACAGCACCTTATAGTTGTCGGGAATGCCCATGACCTCCCTTATAAGGACCTGGGCCTCATTGATGATGGGCTCGAAGGCGGCGGAGCGGTGGGACATCTCCATTACCGACTGGCCAGTGGAGCCGTACTCAAGCAGCTCGCCGGCGGCTTTCTCCAGGACCGGCACCGGCAGCATGGAGGGTCCGGCGGAAAAATTGTAGACTCTTGACATGGTTTCTTACCTCCTAATATTTCATCAGACTAATATAGTAAAAAGTATGTTTCTCATTATTATAGCGTTTGGGGAGCCAAAATGCAAGAAAAAACGGCGGTCGATTCATTTTGTAGGGAAAATGCGGCGAATTTCATAAAATGTTTGCCCTCATGATAAATTTATGATATAATGTTGGATACAGACCCTAAGTGAATATTAGGAGGTAAAACTATGCAGGTAAAAGACATCGTAGACATACTTAAATGCCAGATACTGGTGGAGGGGGACCTTGACCAGGAGGTGAAAACGGCCTGCGGCAGCGACATGATGAGCGATGTGCTGGCCTTTGTCAAGGACCAGTCGGTGCTGCTGACAGGGCTTATGAACCCCCAGGTGGTGCGCACGGCGGAGATGATGGATATGCACTGCATCGTGTTCGTGAGGGGCAAGCCGGTGAACCAGCAGGTGCTGGATCTGGCGGAGATGAAGGATATGACGGTTTTGAGCTCGCCCTACCGCATGTTCACCGCCTGCGGGCTGCTGTTTGAAAACGGTCTGAGAGGGGGCTGCGACATATCATGAGCATGCTGCATCTTGAGTACCAGGTGCCCGGCGACGACTTCACCCGGGCGGGAGAGGCCTCCGGGGACGTGAAGCACAAGCTCAAAAAGCTGGGCTATGAGCCCGACGCCATACGCAGGGTCGCTATTGCAATGTATGAAGGGGAGATAAACCTTGTGATACATGGCGGCGGGGGGGAGGCTGTGGTTGACGTGGACCCGGACAGGGTGGACATAGCCCTTATAGACCAGGGCCCGGGTATCCCCGACGTGGAGCAGGCTATGCAGGCGGGGTGGTCCACGGCCCCTGACAACGTGCGGGCCCTGGGCTTCGGCGCGGGGATGGGCCTGCCAAATATGAAGAAATACACCGACGGGATGACCATCGATTCAACGGTGGGCGTCGGCACTACGGTCAAGATGACGGTGATTCCCGGAAGAAAGGGGTGAAACCCGGTGAAGGAGTTCTTTCACTCGGTCACGCTGCATGAGGACAAATGCGTGGGCTGCACCAACTGCGTGAAGCGCTGCCCGACTGAGGCCATACGGATACGAAACGGCAAGGCCTTTATTGCCTCGGAGCGCTGCATAGACTGCGGCGAGTGCATACGTATCTGCCCCCACCACGCGAAAAGGGCTAGGTACACCCACCTGGACGAGCTGGACAAATTTACCTATAAGATAGCCCTGCCAGCCCCGGCGCTTTACGGGCAGTTCAACAATCTGGACGACATAGACTATGTGCTCACGGGGCTCAAGCAGATGGGCTTTGACCAGGTGTACGAGGTCTCGAGGGCCGCGGAGCTGGTGAGCGAGGCTACCCGGAAGATGATGTACAACGCTGAGACGGGGGCCAACCTGCCAAGGCCTGTGATAAGCTCGGCCTGCCCGGCGGTGGTAAGGCTCATAAGGGTCAGGTTCCCTGATCTGTGCGACCATGTGCTGCCTTTGAAGTCGCCTATGGAGACGGCGGCGGGGATGGCAAAAAAAGAGGCCGTGGAGAAGACAGGGCTCCCTGAGGAGCAGATAGGCTGTTTCTTTATAACACCATGCCCAGCGAAGGTCACGGACATAAAAATGCCCCTGGGCATGGAGAGGTCCCGCGTTGACGGGGCCATAGCCATAAGCGAGGCCTTTCCGCAGCTCTCGCATAAGATGGACCATCTGGAGTGCATAGAGCCCATAGCTAACTCCGGCATTATCGGGGTGGGCTGGAGCACCAGCGGAGGTGAGTCGGCGGCCCTGCTCAACGAAAAATATCTGGCGGCCGACGGCATAGAGAACGTGATAAGGGTGCTGGAGGAGGTGGAGGACGAGCGCATAGGGGACCTGGACTTCATCGAGCTCAACGCCTGCGCAGGGGGCTGCGTGGGAGGGGTGCTCTGTGTTGAAAACCCCTATGTTGCCAAGGCAAGGATACAGCGCCTGAGGAAATACCTGCCGGTGAGCCAGAACCACCTGGCGGGCGGGCCTGTGCCCACTGAGATGGAGTGGGAGGGCGAGCTGGAGTTCTCCAACGTCATGACCCTCTCCTCGGATCTGGGCGAGGCCATGCGGATGATGGTGGAGATAGACAATATCGAGGAGGAGCTGCCGGGGCTGGACTGCGGGGCCTGCGGCGCGCCTACCTGCCGGGCCTTTGCCGAGGATGTGGTGAAGGGCGCGTGCAAGAAGACTGACTGTGTGTTCGTCTACCGCAAGCAGATGCAGAAGGTGGCGAGCACCATATCCCAGCTTGAGGGGGGCCTTGGCTGGCACCCCGGGGGCGGGAATAACGACGGTGAGGAGGACGGAAAATGACGGTCAAAGAGATGGCCGGGGCTCTCGGCTGGAAGCTTCTGGCCGGTGAGGACGGCCAGGACAACGAGGCAGACGGCTGCTATGTGGGAGACCTTCTCAGCTGGGTAATGGGCCGGGCCCAGGCGGGGAACGTATGGCTGACGGTGATGGGGAATCTAAACGCCATAGCGGTGGCGGCCCTGGCGGACACCAGCTGCATAGTGCTCTGCGAGGATTCGGCCCTGGACGCCGACGCCAAAAACCGGGCCGATATGCAGGGCATCCCGGTGTACGGCTGCGGGCCAAACCTGTATGACACCGCCGTGCAGGTCCACGGCCTGCTGAAATGAGCGCGTATCCCTACGACTTCCATATACACTCCTGCCTGTCCCCCTGCGGCGACAACGACATGACCCCCAATAATATCGTGGGCATGGCGCAGATCTCGGGCCTTGAGATAATTGCCATCACCGACCATAACACCTGCAGGAACGCCCCGGCGGTGCTTAAAGCAGCGGAGGAGGCGGGCATAGTGGCGATACCGGGCATGGAGCTGTGCACCAGCGAGGAGGCGCATATTGTCTGCCTTTTTGAAAGCCTGGAGGGTGCTATGGAGTTCGACAGGTACATATATGATAATATGCCCCATATAAAGAATAAGCCGGAGATCTTCGGCGAGCAGCGGGTTTTGAACGAGAACGACGAGCTGGTGGGGACTCTCCCTGACCTGCTGCTGGTGGCTTCGTATATCGGCGCGGACCAGGTGAAGGCCCTCTGTGAGCAGTACGGCGGCACGGCCTTCCCCGCCCACGTGGACAGGGACTCCTACAGCATAACCGCGGCCCTTGGAAGCATACCGCCGGAGGGTGGGTATGCCTTCGCCGAGGTCACAAGGGAGGCGGATCTGGCAGAGGTGGCGGGGATGTACCCGGAGCTGCGCTCCATGGGGATAGTGCGGGACTCGGACAGCCACTACCTGGACACGCTGGCCACATCTGTGCCGCACAGTATAGAGCTGCCGGAGAGATCCGTGGTGGCGGTGCTCAGGCTGCTATCGGGAAAGTGATATCGATAGAATATATCGATATTTTGGTAACTATAACCAGGTCTTCAAGTGAAATTTGTTGGAAATTGTTGTTCTTTTACTTTTAATTCCTTTTTGGAATTATAAACCCTGTCTGATTTGATATATTTAACTTACGATGTAAGAAGAAAGGAAGATGGTCGATTTATGCAAAAACGTATCAGCACTCTGCCCTTCCATGATACTCCCGAGCAGGCCCGTAAGCTCGAGGAGGTCATAGCCAGCCTGCAGGGCCAGGCGGGGGCCGTCATGCCCGCGCTGCACCAGGCCCAGGATATCTACGGCTACCTGCCCATGGAGGTGCAGAAAAAGATCGCCGACGGCCTTGGGGTCTCCCTTGAGGAGGTCTACGGCGTTTCCACGTTCTACTCACAGTTCAGCCTTACGCCCAAGGGGCGCAACCACATCTCCGTGTGCCTTGGCACGGCCTGCTATGTAAAGGGCTCCGACAAGGTGCTGGACAGGATAGTTGAGAAGCTGCACATCCAGCCTGAGGAGTGCACTGAGGACGGGCTCTTCTCCCTCACCGCCTGCCGCTGCATAGGCGCCTGCGGCCTGGCTCCCGTCATGATGATAAACGAGGACGTGTACGGCCGCCTGGCCCCCGAGGACGTGGACGGCATACTGGAGAAGTACGCGGAGTAAAGCCCATGCGTGAGCTTTCACTTAACGTAATGGACATCGCCCAGAACTCCATCTCCGCGGGGGCAAGCCTTATCACCATAACGGTGGAGGAGGATGAGGACTTAGACGAGCTCAGCATCTCCATAGGCGATAACGGCCGGGGGATGACCCCCGAGCAGGTGGAGCATGTCACCGACCCCTTTTTCACCACCCGGACTACCCGGAGCGTTGGGCTTGGGGTGCCGCTTTTCAAGATGGAGGCGGAGATGACCGGCGGGCGGTTCTCCATCGAGTCCACCCTTGGGGCGGGCACCACCACCACCGCCGTCTTTAGACCCTCCAGCGTGGACATGATACCCCTCGGGGACATCAACGGCACCGTCAGTATGCTGGTGATGATGAACCCGGACCTTGACTTCCTCTATACCAGGGGCTATAGGCCCCGGGGGGAGGAGCGCAGGGAGTTTGCCCTTGACACCAGGGAGCTTCGCACGGTCCTTGGGGAGGACGTGCCCCTGAACCTGCCGGACGTGACGGGGTGGGTGAACGACTATCTCAGTGAGAACACAAGCGAGCTTTTGACTAAAGACACTCAGGAAGGAGCAACAGATATATGAAATCCTTAGCAGAACTTCAGGCTATCCGGGACAAGGCCCGGGCTGCCGTAAATATCCGCGAGAACGCCGAGGCAGAGACCCGGGTGCTGGTGGGCATGGCGACCTGCGGGATCGCCGCCGGAGCCCGCCCCGTGCTCAACGCCTTTGTTGAGGAAGTGAACAAGCGCGGCCTTAGGGACACTATGGTGACCCAGACCGGCTGCATAGGCATCTGCCAGTACGAGCCTGTGGTGGAGATAATCACCCCCGGCAAGGAGAAGGTCACCTATGTTAAGATGACCGCCGAGAAGGCCGTGCGCGTTGTCAACGACCACCTGGTCAACGGCAACGTGGTCACAGAGTACACCATCGGCGCCAACGCTATCGGCGCGAAGTAAGAGATATCATTATAATTGGAGGTTTCAACTATGTTTCGATCCAATGTGCTGGTTTGCGGCGGCACCGGCTGCACCTCCTCAAACAGTGAGCAGATAATCGAGAAGCTCAACGAGGAGATAAAGGCCCAGGGCCTGGACAAGGAAGTAAACGTGATCCGCACCGGCTGCTTTGGCCTGTGCGCGCTTGGCCCCATCATGGTGGTCTACCCCGAGGGCGCGTTCTATAGCCGCGTCACCCCCGAGGACGTGCCGGAGATAGTTTCCGAGCATCTTTTGAAGGGCCGTATCGTCACAAGGCTCCTGTATCAGGAGACCGTGGTGGACGAGAATACCACCAAGTCCCTTAACGAGACCACCTTCTACGCAAAGCAGATGCGCATAGCCCTGCGCAACTGCGGCGTTATCAATCCCGAGGTCATCGACGAGTACATCGCCCAGGACGGCTACGCGGCCCTTGGCAAGGTGCTCACCGAGATGACCCCCCAGCAGGTAATAGACACAATGCTGGCCTCCGGACTTCGCGGCCGCGGCGGCGCGGGCTTCCCCACGGGCCTCAAGTGGAAGTTTGCGGCTGCCAATCAGGCCGACCAGAAGTACGCCTGCTGCAACGCCGACGAGGGCGACCCGGGCGCGTTCATGGACCGCTCGGTACTGGAGGGCGACCCCCACAGCGTGCTGGAGGCCATGGCCATCGCGGGCTATGCCATCGGCGCGTCCCAGGGCTATATCTACATCCGCGCAGAGTACCCCATCGCGGTAAAGCGCCTGCAGATAGCCATCGACCAGGCAAGGGAGTACGGCCTGCTGGGCAAGAACATCTTTGACTCCGGCTTTGACTTTGACATCGACATCCGCCTGGGCGCGGGCGCCTTCGTCTGCGGCGAGGAGACGGCGCTGATGACCTCCATTGAAGGCAAGCGCGGCGAGCCCAGGGTGCGGCCCCCGTTCCCTGCCTTAAAGGGCCTGTTCGGCAAGCCCACGGTGCTCAACAACGTGGAGACCTATGCCAATATCCCCCAGATAATCCTAAAGGGCGCGGACTGGTTCAAGTCCATCGGCACCGAGAAGTCCCCGGGCACCAAGGTCTTCGCTCTGGGCGGCAAGATAACCAACACCGGCCTCGTTGAGGTGCCCATGGGCACTACCCTCCGCGAGGTAGTTGAGGACATCGGCGGCGGCGTCCCAGGCGGCCACACCTTCAAGGCGGCCCAGACCGGCGGCCCCTCCGGCGGCTGCATACCCGCCAGCCTTATCGACACCCCCATCGACTACGACAACCTTATCGCCATCGGCTCCATGATGGGCTCCGGCGGACTGATAGTCATGGACGAGACCACCTGTATGGTGGACATCGCCAAGTTCTTCCTGGAGTTCACCGTTGACGAGAGCTGCGGCAAGTGTACCCCCTGCCGGGTGGGCACAAAGCGCCTTCTGGAGATCCTCGACAAGATAACCTCCGGCAAGGGCACCCTTGAGGACATAGACAAGCTGGAGGAGCTGTGCTACTACATCAAGGAGAACTCCCTGTGCGGCCTGGGCCAGACGGCCCCGAACCCGGTGCTCTCCACCCTGAAGTATTTTAGGGACGAGTATGTGGCCCACGTCACCGAGCACCGCTGCCCCGCCGGGGCCTGCAAGGCTCTGACCAACTTCCATATCGAGGCCGAAAAGTGCAAGGGCTGCACCCTCTGCGCCCGTAACTGCCCTGTTGGGGCTATCTCCGGCAAGGTCAAGGAGCCTCATGTGATTGATACCAGCAAGTGCATCAAGTGCGGCGTGTGTATGGAGAAGTGCAAGTTCCAGGCCGTCGTGAAGAAATAAGGAGGAACACCGAATATGGATATGGTCAACGTAAAGATAAACGGCGTGGACTATCAGGTGCCGAAGGATTCAACGATCCTTGAGGCCGCCCGCTATGCCGGGGTGGACATCCCCACGCTGTGCTACCTGAAGGACATCAACCAGATAGGCGCCTGCCGTATGTGCATGGTGGAGGTGAAGGGGGCCCGCTCCCTCTGCGCCGCCTGCGTGTACCCGGTGGATGAGGGCATGGAGGTGTTCACCAACTCGCCAAAGGTCCAGGAGTCCAGGAAGATGACCCTGGAGCTGCTGCTCAGCGTACACGAGCGCAAGTGCCTGACCTGCGAGCGCAGCGGCAACTGCGAGCTGCAGAAGCTCTGCGCGGACATGGGCATTGAGGAGGACAGCCGCTTTGAGGGCGCGCTGCCCGCGGGCAATAAGGACCTTACCACACCTTACCTGGAGCGCAACAACGCCAAGTGCGTGCTCTGCCGCAGGTGTGTGGCGGCCTGCCAGAACCAGCATGTTTCAGTTATCGGCGCGAATAACCGCGGCTTCGACACAGAGATAGGCTGCGCCTTTGAGCAGCCCCTGAATAACGTGGCCTGCGTAGCCTGCGGGCAGTGCATTGTAAGCTGCCCCACCGGCGCGCTGACTGAGCACGACAATACCCACGATGTGATCGAGGCCATCAACGACCCCGAGAAGATAGTGATAGTCCAGACCGCCCCCGCCGTGCGCGCGGCCCTGGGCGAGGAGTTCGGCCTGCCCATTGGCACCAACGTGGAGGGCAAGATGGCCGCGGCCCTTAGAAGGCTGGGCTTTGACAAGGTGTTCGACACCGACTTCGGCGCGGATATGACCATCATGGAGGAGGCCCACGAGTTCATCGACAGGGTGAAGAACGGCGGCGTGCTGCCCATGATAACCTCCTGCTCCCCGGGCTGGATAAAGTTCTGCGAGCACTACTATCCCGACCTTATCGACCATCTGTCCAGCTGCAAGTCCCCCCAGAACATGACCGGCGCCCTGATAAAGACCTGGTACGCCGAGAAGGAGGGCATCGACCCCCAGAAGATCGTCTCTGTCTCCGTCATGCCCTGCGTGGCGAAGAAGTTCGAGATAAAGCGGGACGACGAGGACGCGGCAGGTATGCCCGACGTGGACATCAGCCTTACCACCAGGGAGCTTGCCCGGCTTATCAAGAAGGCCCAGCTGAACTTCAACGCCCTGCCGGACGAGAAGTTTGACGAGCAGATGGGCGAGTCCACCGGCGCTGCGGTCATCTTCGGCGCTACCGGCGGCGTTATGGAGGCGGCCCTTAGGACCGCTGCCGACGTGCTCACCGGCGAGAGCCAGGAGTCCGTGGAGTATAAGGAGATTCGCGGCACTCAGGGCATTAAGGAGGCCGTGTACAATGTTGCCGGCATGGATGTGAAGGTGGCTGTTGTCAGTGGCCTGAAGAATGCCAACGAGATACTGAAGAAGGTCAAGGCCGGTGAAGCCGACTACCAGTTCATAGAGATTATGTGCTGCCCCGGCGGCTGTGTCAACGGCGGCGGCCAGCCTGTGCGCAGTGCCAATGACTGGGCATATAACGACATCAAGGCGCTCAGGGCAAAGGCCCTCTACGACCAGGACGCAAACATGCCTCTGCGCAAGTCCCACGATAACCCCGTGGTGAAGAAGTGCTATGAGGAGTTCCTGGGCGAGCCCGGGAGCCATAAGGCCCACGAGATACTGCACACCACCTATGTGAAGCGCGGGAACAAGTTCTAAGAGTAATAAAATAACTTATACAGGCGACCGAGATGTCAGGCCGCCTGTTCTGTATTTTGAGGAGGGCAAAAGTTGACAAAGAAAATATCTCTTGAGGAGTTCTTCAGGCTGAGAAGGCTTGTCTACCGAAACGCAAGGCCCCTTGACTATGCCATGTGGAAATATCTCTTTGAAAGCGGCAGCGGTGATGATTTTCTAAGGGTACTGTCAGGCTATCAAAATGAGGACGGCGGCTTTGGGCACAATATTGAGTGCAATAACTGGAACCCCAATTCATCCCCATATACAGTGTGTATTGCCCTTGACTATCTGGATATTGTGGAGGAGCCTGCCGGTGGAGCAGGGAGTTCTATTATAGCCGGGATAATGAAGTACCTGGACTCCGGCGTGTATATGCTTGAGTCCGGCTGGGTGGGTATGCAGGGCATACCCGGCAATAACGACTATGCACATATGCCGTGGTTTCATTTCGACCCGGGGAAGGCTACGGAGGCTGATATCGGGGTGACAAAGCGCCTTTCTGACTTTATTCTCAGATATGGGGAGCAGGGCAGTGATATTTACAAAAAGGCGGCGGGACTGAGGGACAGGTATAAGGACTGCAGCCAGGTGCTCCTTGAGGGCTACCCGGACTATGACCCTGAGGCCCTGGATATAAAGTCCTATGACCCCGACAACTGGGCCTCATGGCTGCCGCTGCCGGTATATTTTGTGGGCTCGCCGGAAAGCAGCTATTACCCGGAGTGCAGGCGTGCAGTGGAGCTGAATCTGGACACAATAGTTGACAGGCTGGTGGATACAGGTGAATTTCAGTTTGCCTCCCCCGAGGACCTGGAGGCCTATGAAAAAAGCACCCCGCACCCGGAGGGCAAGCGGTGGTGCCTCCCGGAGCAGACTGTGGGGAATTACTATTGGGGGGCCCACTTTATAACCCGGGACATGAATATCTTAAGAAGGTTTGGCAGGCTGGATTTCTCCCTGCCTGTCCTCAGATGACAGCTTTGCCAGGGGCGCCGGTCTATGGACCGGCGCTCTTTTTTTGTGGGAATGGTTGCGAAATCCGAGTTTCTATAGTATAATACTGTAAACGCACTTAAAAGAGGTGAAACGCCTCTTAATTATAACACTATCGAAAATTTCTGAAATGAGTTGATACCCATGAGCAACAAGCTTCAACTGGCTGTAATTTTCGGCGGGAAGTCCTCGGAGCACGAGGTGTCGCTGATGTCTGCGGCGTCCATAATTGAGAATCTGGATAGGGAGAAGTACGATATACATCAGGTGGGGATTACTAAGGAGGGTCAGTGGCTCCTGTATGACGGCCCGGTGGAGGGCCTGGGGGATGGGAGATGGCTTAATGAGTCTGTCCCGGCTTTTCTGGCCCCGGACCCTACTGTTCACGGCCTGGTGACCCTTGGCGAGGGCGGCCCGCGCACGGTACATATAGACTGTGTGTTCCCGGCCCTTCACGGCAAAAACGGTGAGGACGGCTCTATACAGGGGCTATTCCAGCTGGCGGGAGTACCATATGTGGGGTGCCATGTTACCAGCTCCGCAGTATGTATGGATAAGGCCATAACGCATACGCTCCTGTCTAATACAGACATAAATCAGGCACACTACCTTTGGTTTTATGCCGACCGCTATCGTGCCGCGCCGGAGGTGGTGCTCAACAAGATACAGGCCCGGCTGGACTTCCCGATTTTTGTGAAGCCCGCTAATGCCGGCTCGTCGGTGGGGGTAAGCAAGGTGGATAGGCCCGAGGACCTGCCTGCCGCCATTGAGAGGGCTTCCCTTGAGGACGGCAAGGTCATAGTGGAGCAGGGGATAGACGGCCAGGAGGTGGAGGTAGCTGTGCTGGGCACAAGGCCCGGGGCAGAGGCCTCCTGTGTAGGCGAGATCGGCGCTTCGGCCCAGTTCTACGACTATGACGACAAGTATGTGAACGGCACCAGCCAGCTGTATATCCCGGCCCGGCTTCCAGAGGATGTGGCTGAAAAGGTGCGGGAGACGGCGGTGAAGGTCTACAGGCTCCTGGGCTGTTCCGGCCTTGCGCGGGTGGACTTCTTTGTGACCCGTAAGGACCGGCAGGTGGTGCTCAACGAGATAAACACCATGCCCGGCTTTACCTCTATCAGTATGTACCCGAAGCTTTGGATGCACGGCGGGCTCAGCTACTCCCAGCTCCTTGACAGGCTCATAGAGCTGGGAATGGAGGAGGCTCGGAATGGATAACCGGCCTATCGGGGTCTTCGACTCAGGGCTGGGCGGGCTGACCGCAGTGAAGGAGCTGGAGAAGGTGCTGCCAAAGGAGAGCTTGGTGTATTTCGGCGACACCGGGCGGGTGCCCTACGGCTCCAGGAGCCGGGAGGTGGTGCGGCGCTATGCCAGGCAGGACATGGACTTCCTGCTGAAGCATGGGGTGAAGGCAGTGCTGGCGGCCTGCGGGACGGTAAGCTCTACTGCCGCTGATATAGGCGCAAGGCTGCCTGTGCCGTATTTCGACGTAGTTGCTCCGACGGCCCGGGCCGCTGTGCTGGCGACAAGGAACAGGAGGATAGGGGTGCTTGGCACAAGCGCCACTATCCATAGCGGGTCATATGCCCATGCAGTACAACAAATAGATAAGGGAATAGAGGTATTCCCCCAGGCCTGCCCGCTGTTCGTGCCGCTGACTGAGAACGGCTTTATTTCGCCGGAGGATGAGCTGGTGCGGATAGTGGTGGAGCGGTACCTTGAGCCGGTGCGCGGGGCCGGGGTGGATACGGTGATACTGGGCTGCACCCATTACCCGCTGCTCAGCGAGGCCATCAGGCAGGTCATGGGGCCGGAGGTCGCGCTCATAAACAGCGGCAAGGAGGCTGCAAATGCCCTTGCGGCGGCGCTGGAGGAGACAGGGGGGCTCTGCGCCCCTGAAGAGGAGAGGAGCGCGGAGTTTTATGTAACTGACGCGCCGGAGAACTTCTCCGCTGTGGCACAGCTATTTTTGGGCCATAGCGTGGAGGGCATCCGGGTGGACATAACCTTTGACTGACATCCGAGAGGAGGACGTGCATGAAAGAGGACTATGCCATTACAATAAAAGGCCGGCAGGTGTACGAGGACGAGGACCAGGGGGAGATATGCCTCTCAGCCCTGGGCACCTACCGGGAGAAGGACGGCACGAGGTTCATACTGTATAAGGAGTATGACGATGATGACGCCAGCGTATTCCGCACGGCGCTTTTGAAGGTGGAGCCTGGGATGGTGACAATGAGCCGCTCCGGGTCCTCTACCAGGCTGATACTGGAGAAGGGAAGAAGGCACCTATGCCTTTATGACACCGGCTTCGGGACGCTGACTGTGGGGGTATACACAAGCCGGCTGGATGTGGACCTTGATGATACCGGCGGCAAGCTGGAGATAGCCTATACACTGGACGTGGACTCGAATCTGTCCAGCCAAAACCTGCTCTCTGTAGAGGTGAGCCCGGTGCCAGAGGCCCCGGAGATTTAAAACTGAAAGGAACGATAAGATATGTCTCAACTTGTGGAAACCGCACGGCAGCAGCTGCGCAGGGCGGTGCTGGAGGCCATGGAAAAGGCTATGGAGAAGGGGGCGCTGCCAAAGGCGGAGCCGCCAAAATTTACCCTGGAGGTGCCTGCTGACAGGGCGCACGGCGACTGGGCCTGCAACGCGGCTATGGCTGGGGCCAGGGCCTTTCACGCCGCGCCAAGGAAGATAGCCGAGGCTATAACCGGCGATCTCGATTTAGCCGGGACCTTCTTTATAAAGTGCGAGATAGCGGGGCCGGGCTTCCTGAACTTTACCTATGACCCGGCCTTTTACGGCAGGGTGCTCCAGGACGTTGAAAGCCTGGGGGCCGGGTACGGCCGGAGCAATGTGGGCGAGGGGAAAAGGGTGCTGGTGGAGTATGTCTCCGCTAACCCCACCGGGCCCATGCATATCGGCAACGCCAGGGGCGGCGTGCTGGGGGACGCGCTGTCGGCGGTGCTTGAGGCCGCGGGGTACAGCGTTGAGAGGGAGTTCTATGTAAACGACGCGGGCAATCAGGTAAACCGCTATGGGCTGTCCATTGAGGCCAGGTATATGCAGCATTTTCAGCCGGATTTCCCCTTCCCGGAGGACGGATATAAGGGTAAAGACGTGACGGCGAATGCCGAGGCCTTTATAAAGGAGCATGGGAATGAGTATGTGGAGAGTGAGCCGGAGGAGCGGCGCCGGGCCCTTATTGGCTTTGCGATACCCAGGAATATCCAAGGGCTGCATGACGATCTAAAGAGATACCGGGTGGAGTATGACACGTGGTTCCACGAGTCCAGCCTGCATGAAAGCGGCGCGGTGGACAGAGTGGTGGAGCTGCTCCGGGAGAAGGGGCTGACCTATGAAAAGGAGGGCGCCCTGTGGTTCAAAGGGAGCGAGTTCGGGTCTGAAGATTTTGTCATAGTGCGCTCCAATGGCGTGCCGACCTATGTTGTGCCTGATATAGCCTACCACTACAATAAGCTGGTGACAAGGAATTTTGATACGGCTATAAACGTGCTTGGCGCGGACCACCACGGATATGTGCCCAGGCTGAAAGCGGCTATTGCAGCGCTGGGGATAGACCCGGAGCGGCTGAAGGTGGTGCTCATGCAGATGGTGACGCTTATGCGGGACGGTAAGCCGGAGAAGATGAGCAAGCGCAGCGGAGAGGCCATCACCATGTCCAACCTGATGGACGAGGTGCCGGTGGACGCGGCGAGGTTCCTGTTTAACTCCTATGAGCCGAATACCCGGATCGACTTCGACCTGGACCTGGCGGTAAAGGAGGACTCCCAGAACCCGGTGTACTATGTGCAGTACGCCCATGCGCGGATATGCAGTATCCTGCGGAACCTTAAAGAGGACGGCATTGAGCCGAGGGCCTGTACAGCCGGGGAGCTGGCGCTGCTGACAGCGCCGGAGGAGGTCGAGCTGATACGCCTGCTGTCCAACTTCACAGATGAAATCGCGGGGGCGGCAAAAGCCATGGACCCGGCGAGGATAACGCGGTATGTGCTGAATGTGGGCACGTTGTTCCACAAATTCTATAACGCGTGCCGGGTCAAGGGCGTTGAGCCGGAGCTGACAGCGGCAAGGCTGAGCCTGTGTACGGCGGCAAAAACAGTCCTTGAAAACGGCCTCTCTTTATTCAAAGTAACCGCCCCGGAAAAAATGTAAAAAAGCAAAAGTTTCGTCAACCTTTTCAAAGGTTGCGGGGGTTTGGGGGCAGCGCCCCCAAGGTCCTGGGCGCGAACAAAGTGAGCGAACCAAAAAAGAGCCTCCCAGCAAAGCCGGGAGGCTCTTTAATTTACTTCATCTCCACAAAAATACAAACCGGCTCAGCACCCATAAGCTCAACACTTCGCTTATCCGGCTGAGAGAACCCAACATAAACAGAGAATCCCTTACCGCGGATACGCCGCACACCCTGCCCGTCCACAGTAGTAAACGCCCGCATAGGCACACGGACCGTAAAGCTGCGCTCTTCCCCTTGCTCCAGCCTCACGCGCCGGAACGCTCCAAGTACAGGGTTTGGCGGGGCCCAGCCACTATCCTCTGCCTTGACATATACCTGCAGAACATCCTCTGTACCGGCCCCATAATTGCGGACGGCTACATCCAGCTCGGCAAAGTCCCCGGCAGGATCAGGCTGCCTTTTCCAGACCGCGCCTAAAACCCTGCATCCGCCATAGGTGAGCCCATACCCAAAGGGATAGAGGGGCGTGCCCTGGTAGTATCGGTAGGTGCGGTTTTCCATGGAATAATCGTCGAAATCAGGCAGGTCCTCAGTGTCATTATAGAAGGTCACCGGCAGCTTGCCCGAGGGGGATACCTTTCCGAACAGGGCCTCAGCCACCACGCGGCCGCCCTCGGAGCCGGGATACCAGGCCTGCAAAACAGCGCTTGCCTTCTCCTGGGCAAGGCGAAGGTCAACGGCGCTGCCGCTCATATTCACAAGGACTACAGGCTTGCCCATGAGAAGAAGCTCAGACATCAGTTTTTCCTGAGAGGCGGGCAGGTGCAGGTCCTTTTTGTCGCCGGAGAAATACTGATTGCCGGTGTCGCCCTCCTCGCCTTCAAGGGTCTCGTCCAAGCCGGTGACAAGAATTATAACGTCCGAGAGGGCGGCGACGGACTTTGCTTCAATGATACGGTCGCCCTCATTTTGGGAGAGGCCCTCGGTCTTGTCCAGGGAGAGATGGCACCCCTCGGCGTACAGTATACGCTTTCCGGCAGATCCTGCCATATCTTGTATGCCCTCCAGCACAGTGACATACCGGGAGGCGGTGCCGTGGTAGTTGCCGATAAGTGCGGTACGGCTGTTGGCATTGGGCCCGATGACTCCGACGGTACGGAGGCCGTCAAGGTCAAGGGGAAGTATGCCGTCGTTTTTAAGGAGCACCAGGCTCTCTGCCGCGGCCTTGCGGGAGAGGGCAAGGTGCTCAGGAGTCTCCACGTCCAGACGGCCCAGGCCGTCATATTCGGTCTTGTCAAACATCCCCAGCATGTACCTGGTGGTGAAAAGGCGCACGCAGGATCCTGTCACATACTGCGGGTCCAGCAGGCCCTCGGCGATGGCGTTCAGAATGCGCTGGTAGGTGCAGCCGCAGTTCACGTCGCAGCCGTTCTCCAGGGCAAGCTTTACCGATTCCTCGGGCCGGGAGGTTATCTTGTGGTACTCGTGGAAATCCGCGATGGCCCAGCAGTCGGACACGAAATGGCCCTCAAAGCCCCATTCCCCACGGAGGATCCGCTGCAGGGCAGGGCTGCCGCAGCAGGGCTCGCCGTTGGTGCGGTTGTACGCGCCCATCACCGCCTCGACGCCGCCCTCTTTTACGCAGGCCTCGAAGGCGGGCAGGTAGGTCTCCTCCATATCCTTGGGGCTGGCGGTGGCGTTAAAGCGGTGCCGCTCGGCCTCGGGGCCGGAGTGTACGGCAAAATGCTTGGCACAGGCGGCGGCTTTCATGTACTCGCCGTCCCCCTGGATCCCCCGCACAAAGGCGACTCCCAGCCGGGAGGCGAGCTCCGGGTCCTCTCCGTAGGTCTCGTGGCCCCGGCCCCAGCGGGGGTCTCTGAATATGTTCACGTTGGGTGACCAGAAGGTGAGCCCCTTATAGATGTCCCGGTCGCCCCGGGCGCTGCTCTCGTTGTACTTGGCCCGGCCCTCGGTGCTGATACAGTCCCCTACCTCGGCCATGAGCTCCGGGTCAAAGGCCGCCGCCATTGCGATGGCCTGGGGGAACATGGTGGCTACCCCGGCCCGGGCCACTCCGTGAAGGGCTTCGTTCCACCAGTTATAGGCGGGGATATTAAGGCGGGGGATCGCCGGGGCGTCGTACCTGAGCTGGGAGGCCCGCTCCTCGATCGTCATTTTTAAGACGAGCTCCCGGGCCAGCTCCCGGGCTGCTTTTCTGTCCATTACAGTTCTCCTTTCCGGCTATGCCGATGGGGGGTCAGATTTCCTCTATATTGACCTCGACCTCATGCCCGCACTTGCAGGACCTGATAATTCCGTCGATAATGGCCTGGTTGTAGATTATCTGGCTGGTGGGTATAGGCGCGGGCAGGCCCTGCTGCACAGCGTCCACAAAGGAGCGGCACTTATGGTAGAAGCAGTCCTTTTTGTCGTCCTTGGGCGCGGGCAGGGGGATGGGCGTGTGGGTGGGCGCGCCGAACTCGTCGTGGAACAGGGTCACATTTCCGCAGGAGCCGTCCCAGGCACCGCCCCACAGGGACTCGGGGTTGGCGGGCTCGACCTTTAATCCCGCGTCGGTGCCAAGGAAGATCGTGCTGCCGGTGGTGTCCATGTGCATGGCCCAGGACATCCTGAAGTCGAGGGTCATGCCGCCCTCAAGACGGATGAAGGCCCCGCAGAAGTCATCCACAGAGAAGCGCTTGGCGTCCTCGGGAGGGGTGTATTTGGGGTTCCTGCCGAAGTGGTCGTAGCTCACGGCGGAGACGGTGAGGGGTTTCGGGTAGCCCAGGGCGTTTAGCACCATATCGAGGGAGTAGCAGCCGATATCTGCCAGGGCCCCTACTCCGGCGTAGCGCTCCTCAATAAAGGTGCTGCCGGGGATACCCCGCCTGCGGCCGCCGCCGGTCTGCACGTAGTATACCTGCCCCAGCTTCCCGCTCTGCACGACCTCCTTTATCTTCTGCATACGCTCGTCGTACCTCGGCTGGAAGCCGATGGTGAGTATCCTGCCGGTCTCCTTCTCCACCCTGCGGAGCTCCTGGGCGTCCTCCAGGGTGACGGTCATGGGCTTTTCCAGCAGCACATGGGCCCCGGCCCTCATTGCGGCTATGGCGCAGACAGCGTGGGCGGTGTTGTAGGTGCAGACGCTGACGGCATCGGGCTTTACCTTGTCGAGCATTGCCTGGGTGTCCTCAAAGGCCTCGGCATTTGGCAGCTCCCAGCGGTCCAGGGCCTCACGGGCCTTCCCGGGGACGATATCTGCCCCGGCGACGATCTCAATGTCATCCATCTGCTTGTAGGCGCGGACATGGGAATTGGATATCCCGCCGGTGCCAATGATCGCTATCCTTAGTTTATTCATGTTATAACACTCCTTTCTGAGGGCTATTATAGCCGGGCTGGTGACGGAAGTCAAGGAAAAGATACGGTAAAGGCGGGGCTTGCAATTTTTTCACAGGTATGTTATGATTATCTCATAAAACAGGCGAAAGGAGGAGACCCTATGTCCCCAAAGATGGTAGAATTACATGATATCGACGTGCCGTCCTTTCTGCAGGTGCTTGACAGCTGCGAGGGCGAGGTCTACCTTATGACGCGCGACGGCGACCGGCTGAACCTGAAGAGCAAGCTCTGCCAGCTGGTAGGCCTTACGACCCTTATCGAGGGCGGGAAGATCGCTGAAGCCTTCGTGATGTGCGAGAAAGAGTCAGACGAGTCAAAGCTGTTCCGCTTTAACCTGTACAAGGCCAGGGGCGCGGAGGACGAGTAGGCAAAAGAGGGCTTCCCGGCGGGGAGGCCTTTTACATCTTATAGGTTGGGAGTGAATATTTTTGAAGGAAGCTTTTAGGCGGGTGAGGGAGGCTCTGGGAGGGCTTTCACGCCGTTTCGGCATACTGAGCCTGCCGGTATTTTTTCTGGCGCTGGTTTTCATTGACTGCGCTTTCAGATGGGTGTACGCCGGGGCGGGGAGCACAAGGCTCCTTAGCCTGAAGCCCATGTCCTTCACCTGCTGCTGGGCGTTGCTGATCACCTGTCTTATAGCCCTGCTTCCAAGACTCGGGCGGCGCATAGCTATGGGGGCGCTGGGGGTGTTCTTCGCGTTTTTAGTGGTGCTGCACGGCGTGATGTACAACGTCTTCGGCCATTTTTTCAGCTTTGCGGACATGAACTTCGCCGGAGACGGGGCGAAATTCTTTAGCTGGACCTATTTTCAGCTGCCCAAGAAGCTGTACTTCTTCGTGCTCTTATTCCTGCTGATGGTTGGGGCGGCTATGGTGCTGGCCTCAGGGCCAAGGGCACAGGGGAGAAGGCTTTGGGTGCAGAGGGGCTGCATGGCTCTGGTTGCGCCTGTATGTATAGCGGCAATACTGCTCACCCACCAGAAGCTTATGCCCAGGGCCGATGTGCTCACCTGGGACAACCGCTTCGACCCCAATAGCGATACAGAGGTATACAGAGAGTTTACCGACGCCAACCGCAGTATGAAGCTCACCGGACTCTACCAGTATACCGCCCGGAACTTTGCCGTCTCCTTTGGTATCGGCACAAACGCACGCAGCGCCCAGGAGCTCACGGATATTTTCGAGAGCCGTGCCCAGCCAGCTGCAAATGAGTTCAGCGGCAGTTTGAAGGGGAAAAACCTTATACTGGTAATGCTGGAGAGTATAGACACCTGGCTGGCGAGGCCGGAGTATATGCCCCGCTTTTGCGATGTGATAGATGGCGGCGTGGAATTTACGGATTTCTATACGCCCCTCTTCCTCTCGGCGGGCACCTTCAACACGGAGATAATATCCCAGACCGGGCTGGTGCCCCCGGCGGTGGGTATGCCCAACAGCGGCTATTCCACCAACGCCTTTCCCCTGAGCCTTGCAAGCCTTTTTGGGGATGAGGGGTACAGCGTCAACTCCTTCCATCCTGCCAGCCCGGGAATATATAGCCGCGGGACGGTGCACACAAATCTGGGATTTGAGAAGTACCACTCCTATGTGGACATGGGCATGGACGAATACCAGCTGGATTCACAAATGTTAAGGGCCTTTGGGGACATGACTGAGGGGGACAGCTTCTACAGCTATATTATCACCTATTCGGGCCATGGGCCCTATACCGAGGAGATGGGTGTTATCGCCGGGCCGCACCTTGAGGCGGCGAGGGAGGCTGTAAATAAGAGCGGCATTACGGATACCCCGGAGAATATGGAGGAGTACACCCGGGCTGTGGCCCACGCCATGGAGACAGACGGGTTTATCGGCGGGCTTATGGACAGGCTGGAGGAGGAAGGGCTTTTGGAGGACACGGCGGTGCTCTTTTATGCCGACCACTACGGAAAGTATATGAGCGATAAGGAGTTCCTCAACCGGCTCAAGGGGGTGGAGCCCGGCACCCCGGAGCTCTACCGCACCCCATGCGTCCTTGCAGGCGGGGGGCTTAAGGCTTTGAAGGTGGACAAGCCCGCAAGCTCGCTGGACATAGTGCCCACTATTGTTGACCTCTACGGCCTGGACGCGCCAATGAACTACTACGCCGGTGAGAGCATGTTCTCACCGGGGGAGGGGCTCGTGCCCTTCCCAAATAATGGCTGGTATGACGGCGATACCTACTATAGCGGCGAGGGCAGCGTACAGCAGAGCCAGCGGACGGCTGAGCTCAAGCAGAGGGTCGAGGCGTCTATGGAGGCTGTCAGGACGGATCATTTCAGGGCGTGGGAGAAATAAAATATTGCCTGCAGTATAAGTGCCAGGGACAGCAGGGCAAAGATGATCACGGAGCCGGGTGAGAAAAGCCCGCCGGATATATTTCTGAGTATGCAGATCCCGGAGCAGGCGGCGGCAGCTATGCCGAAGGCGGCGACAGCCGGCTTTGCAGAAATAAGCTCACCAAGGGAGAGCGGCTTGAAGCTGCCGTGCCTGTACCGGCCTGCCAGTAGGGAGAGGAGCAGCCATACGCAGGACAGAACAGCGGTGGCAGTCGGAAAAAACTAGGCGTAAGCAATCAGGCGGATATCGAAATAGGAGTGATATTTGACGATCGCCGTGTCCGGCCCGGGGGCATACCTCAGGGGCAGGCTCGGCACAAAGGCTATAACGGCTATGGACGCGCCCATAAGGATGACCGGCAATAGGAATTTGAAATCAGCTTTTATGTTTTTCATATAGTCATCTCCTTTGAAAAAAAGCCAGACTGACATAATCAGTCTGGCTCGGTTTTTATGGCGGGTTCAGCCCCAGGTCCCGATTTCGTTGCGGTCCCAGATTTGGCGGTTGCCGGTCTGTATATTGTAGAGCGTGCGGGTCAGGTTGGTCAACTCGTCCCGGGTAAGCTGGGCAAAGAGTATGCCGTAGCGGAAGCGGTCGTCCTTATGCTCGGAGCCCCGGATTATCTGGCCCTTAAAGGTCATGGTGGGGTAGTCGTCCAGCTTGAAGCGAAGGAAGACCACCTCGTCCTCAGGGTGTACATATTCGCTCTCAACGCAGGCGCCGCCGGTGCTGATGTCAATAAGCACGCACTGCTCGGGCCTTGAGAAGCGCTCGTCGTCTCCCCGGAAGATGGAGGCTGAACAGTTTATAGGCAGGCGGAAGCTCTTGCGGACGTTGGGGATGTGTTCAACGGATAAGTCCCGCAGCTTTATGAGCACGCGGCTGCTCTCTACCACAGTGCCCCTCAGATTGAAGCTCTGCATACGCCGGTTATACCCGCGCACAAATACCGTGGACCCAAGGGGGCAGGTCTCGAAGGCCAGCCAGCCGGGAAGGCGCTCAAGGGTAAGATTTGTGCCGGAGTATTCGGACACCTGGCCGGTCAGAAGCTCCGCGCCGTCCTCGGTGAATATATCAAGGGACATGCCCTGGAACATCTCCGGCAGCGGCTCCTTGGCCTCCTGGACTTTTGATGTCTGTGGGGCCTCAGTATCGTTATTCTTCTTTGAAAATAAATTTTTGAAAAAACTCATGGAATATCACCCACACCATTATATACGATTGGCCCGGGATAGTCAAGCACGAAAACCTCGATTTATGAGCATCGGGCCATGGGGGTCGTGGAGCCGGGCGCTCTCAGCCAGCAGCTTGCCGCTGTGGTTTGCGTAGCAGTAGAGGCAGCGGTTCATGCAGCTGGAGTACATGCCGATGTCAACGCTCTGGGCGCAGCCGCATTCCGGCCTCTGGGAAGCGGCTTTTCCGGCCTTTATAGGCCAGCCGGATATTTTGGAGAGGAGCAGGTGGTCTATGCACCTTGCCCTGCCTATGCCGTACTCCGCCAGATCCAGGGGCTCAGCGCAGGTCTCAAGCTTCAGGCCGTAGCTTGCGGCTATCTCCATAAGCTCCCTGGACATGCCCCTCTGCCGGTCTTTCGAGGGGTACTGCACTCCCAGCTCCCTTGCGGCCCTTGCCATGCAGCGGTAATTATCCAGGAAGCTGAAGATGCATTTTTCCGTGTGCGCCGAGAGCTTTCCGGCCAGCCGCTCGAAGGCCCGCAGGTGAAAGTCCCAGTCATAGCCCGGGGCCAGCAGTATGGGGTCGTACCGCCAGATCACCCGCTCCCGGCCTATCTCCTCCGAGAGCCTGATAAACCCCTCGATAAGCTCGCCCTTATCCGGCAGGCCGGGCTCGATGTCTCTGCCGTAGGGGGTGAGGGTAAACTGGAAATAGTAGGGGTACGGCTCAAGCTCCCGGAGCTCGCCCAGCATGGGCAGCGGGTCTTTGGTCCAGAGGACCAGGCCGTCCACAGCCTCATAGGACAGGTCCACCCGGGTGACCTGTTTAGGGTCCATCGGGTTTTGCACCAGGGCCCAGCCTGCTTTCAGGCGGTTCAGGAGCCATCGATGGTACCTGGCTGGGATATCGGTGCGGCGGCTGGCGCTGATTATCATAGTATATGCCCTCCTTGGTGATTGCCTGTATAGATTTTAGCATAAAAGAAAAATAAAGTCAAAAAACCTCTTGACCTAGACTGGACTCAAGATAGTATAATGAGCGTGAGAAGAGGTGATTTCTATGACTATCAAGGAAGTGAGCAGGAAGTACGGTCTTAGCCAGGACACCCTGCGGTACTATGAGCGTGTGGGGATGATACCACGTGTGACCCGGAGCATCAGCGGCCATAGGGACTACCAGGAGGCTGACCTGGCCTGGGTGGAGCTTGTGAAATGCCTTAGAAACGCCGGGCTGACGGTCGAGGCTATCGTTGAATACGTGCGGCTCTCCATGGAGGGCTCAGGCACCATACGCCAGAGATATGAACTGCTCAGGCAGCAGCGCGACGACCTTATGGCCCAGCGCAGGAGGATGGACGAAGCCCTCGGCAGGCTGGAGCATAAGATAGAAATGTATGCCCAAAAACTCAAATGACCCTTGCAAATCCCCCGGGTCCATGCTATAGTTTACTTAAAGAAGGATATGGGGGGGATCGGAGTGAAAAGGCAGCTTGCAACGTTTATCAGCGCAGCCTTGGCAGGGGCGGCTATTTCCATTGGAGGGGCGGTGTTTCTGTGTACCGACAGCCGTCCGGTCGGGGCCGCCCTTTTTTCGGTGGGGCTCTTTGCCGTATGCACTTTGGGGCTGGATCTGTTCACAGGGAAGGTGTGCTATGTGTTCAGCAACTCCCCGGCCTATGCGGCCCGCTGCGGGCTGATATGGCTGGGCAACCTTATGGGGACGCTGATAGCGGGCACGGCCCTGCGCCTTACGCGCCTGGATGTAATATCCAAGGCCCAGGGTATCTGTGAGGCAAAGCTCTCGGACGGGCCTGTCAGCATCTTCATACTGGCGGTGTTCTGCAACATACTGATATATCTGTCCGTTGAGAGCTACCGGGAAAACCCGCATCAGCTGGGGAAATACCTCGGGCTTTTTCTGGGGGTGGCGGTGTTCGTCCAGGCGGGCTTTGAGCACTGCGTTGCCAATATGTTCTACTTCACCGTTGCCGGGGCCTGGAGCGGCAAGACGGTGCTGTACCTTATAGTGATGACTCTTGGCAACGCACTTGGCGGGGTGCTTTTCCCCGCGGCGAAAAAATTCCGAGCGGGGGCAGAGGGATAAGGAGGGATATATATGGTCTTGCTGGTTACGGTATTTGTGGTAATTGCGGCGCTCTTTGGGGGCTGGGCCTGGCTTATCGCCCCGCAGATGGACAAAAAGCCCGACTTTGGGCGCCTCGCAGGCTTCGACTACGCCCATAGGGGGCTGCACAGGCTTGAGGACGGCGTGCCGGAAAACTGCATTACAGGCTTCAGGCTGGCAGAGGAGAGCGGCTACGGCATGGAGTTTGATTTGCAGCTTACAAAGGACAAGAAGGTGGTGGTGCATCACGACGCCACCCTGGAGCGCAGCTGCGGGGAGGACGCCGCCATAGCGGACCTGACCTATGGGGAGCTCCGCAGGTACAGGCTGTTCGGCACAGGGGAGAGGATTCCTCTTTTCAGCGAGGTGCTGGGCGCTTTAAAAGGACGCACGCCCCTTATCATTGAGTTAAAGAGCTATAACGACCCCGCCGAGCTCTGTGAGCTGGCTATGAAGGAGCTGGACGGGTATAAGGGCCCGTACTGCGTGGAGAGCTTTGACCCAAGGATCGTGGCATGGTTTAGGAAGAACAGGCCGGAGATAGTGCGGGGACAGCTTATGTGCAGGTATAAGAAGGGCGACGAGGGGCTGGGGGCTTTCGAGGCGTTCTGCGCGACCCATATGCTTACGAACTTCCACACGCGCCCGAATTTTGAGGCCTATGATATCCATACAAGGGATATTCCGTCCATGGGGCTTAGCAAGGGGCTTATGGGTATGCAGGAGGTAAGCTGGACTGTGCGCACTGAGGAGGAGTATTTGAAGGCCAAGAGCCTGGGGAGCCTGGTCATTTTTGAGGAGATCAGGCCGTAGGAATAAAAAACTTCCCTCTTTTCTTAGGTGAAAAGGGGGAAGTTTTTTGCTGCTATTTTGCGCTTTAGTCGTCCGTACCGGCCACGCTTACGCCGTTTATGCGCAGTCCGTAGGGCCCTGAGTAGTTTGCAGCCTCATACCTGTCGCTGGAGAACTGCAGGTTTCCCTGGGCATCTAATAAACTTCCGTTTATTGAGCCGCCTGTTACCGGGGTTACCGTGCCGCCGTCGATTAGGTACGCAAGCCGTATCTCGCCGCCGAAATGCCCGCTCATGGCGTTCATCTCAAATCCGGAGAAGGTCACCGCCCAGAGGCAGGGGCCGGATTTCAGCTCCTCAAAGCTTGCGCCGGTATTTGTGCACCGAAGCTTGCCGTACATGCCGGTGGGCTTTATCCCAAGGTACCGGCAGAAGCGGTTATTGCCGTGTATGGCCTGGAGCTTCCCCTCCCGTAGCAGCGGCAGGTCCTCCATGGGTATGCCCTCCTCGCTGTAGGGCACTGTGGCGCATAAATCAAGGTTTAGCCTGGCGCCGGGCACGTCCTCGCCCTGCACACTGTCTCCTGCTTGCCAGGTGGAGTATTTGGGGTATATCATATGGGCCGAGGAGCGGCTGTCATAATAGGATAGCACGCTGGCTACCGCGTCCCCGCTGAGCACCACATCGTACTTGCCGCTCTTTAATATACGCTTTGCGCGGGCACGGTCCCGGACAAAGGACAGCGCCTCTTTGACCTTCCTGCCAAGGGCCTCGGTGTTCAGGCTGTCGTAGGAGAACATATTGTGTATCTCCACGTCCTCTGGCTCCTGGCATTGGGCAACGAACTCGCCGGTCACCTTTCCGTCGGTATATGAAACGTCCGTGCCCTCTGAGGATAAAATATGCCGTTTAGAGCGTATAATAAATATCTCCGCGGAGTTTATAAAGGCATCGGACTGGCTGTCTGCGCTGAAAAGGGCCCGGGCCATCTTGCCAGCGCTCTCTGCAAGGGGGGCCTGGCAGAGCTCCCCGGGCTTCTCCTTTATAGGGGCCTGCACCGGGTCCGGCAGCTCATAGGTGGGGTTGGCGGCGAACTGGGCGGCATAGTATGCCCCCTTAAGCTCCCCGCGCAGCTGGCTGTCGCTCATGGACTCAAGGAGGGTGACGCTCGTGAAGCCCCGCAGTGAGGCCCCGTCCTTGTCCACGTCACGGAAAACCGTCACCTGGAACTTGCGCACGTCCTTAAACCGCCTGGTGTCAAGCTGCTTTTTCACGAAGAAGAGCTCGGCGCTCTCCTCGGTATTGTCGTTGATGCGCCAGAGGTCTATCCCGCAGTCCTTCAGGGCGCTTTTTATTCTCTCGATCATGCCTGTTTACCTCCTTAACCCAGCCTGATGCGGGCCTTCATGCAGGGGCCGCCGTCAGAGACCTTGACCCACTCCTTGTAGCCCTTGCCGCAGAAGCCGCCGCCTGCCAGCTCAACTTCGCCGCCCATCATGCTGACGGACTTCAACAGGTCGGGCACGTAGCCTGTGAGTACGATAGGGGAGAAGATTTTGCCAGTGAGCCTGCCGTCCTTTATCTCCCGGGCGATAGTCACCATACACTGAATGCCCCAGTTTTTTGGGTCCTCCATGCCGGAGCTGGGCTGCTGTAAAAGGAAGCCGTAGTCTATGGAGGAAATCATCTCCTCCATGGTGTTGTTACCGGCCTCGAAGTAGGTGTTGGTCATGCGGGTATAGGCCTTGCGCTCGTAGCTCTCCCGGCGGCCGTTGCCGGTGGGCCTGATGCCCAGACGGGCCGCGCTCAGGGCGTCGCACATGCCGGTTTTCAGGATTCCCCTGTCTATCACCACTGTGTCGCCGGTAAGGGTGCCCTCGTCGTCGAAGGCCATGGTGGCGGCTTCAAGCACGGTGCTGCCGTCGTGCATAGTCACGAGCCCGCTTGCCACGTACTTGTCGATATACTCACGGCCCAGGGCCCGGTCCTTTACGAACATATCCATCTCAACGCCGTGGCCGAAGGCCTCGTGGACTATCATGCCGGTGGTGTCCGGGTCGCATACGCAGTCGTACTCGCCGGGAGGGATGGGCTCTGAGTCCAGAAGGTCTATGGCGGATCTCGCCACGCCATCAAGGCCGTCCTCCACCTGATCGAGCACCTCGGCGCCGCCGAGGTTTGAGGAGGACTTAAAGGCGTACTTCAGCTCCTGGCCCCTTGAGACCATCATGGCCATGCTGCAGGTGGTCCACATATAGGTCTGGTCCAGGTCGCGGTTTTCGCTGATAAAGACCTTGCGGTAGGCCCTGTGGGCCATGCTGACCTGAGCCTCCATTATCCGCTCATCCAGGCCCAGGGCTTTGGTGCGGATTCCGCTGAGCCTGTCTATAATGGCCTCGTCCCCCAGCTCCCGGGGGTCCAGCTTATAGGCGCACTGCTTTGAGAGTACAGCGGGCTCGTCTGAGGGGATGGGCGTGGGCAGGGGGTCGATGTCCCCCAGGGCCTTGTTCTGGGCGGCAAGCCGTCCGGCTATCAGGGCCTTTATCTCTGGTATGCTCTCCATTGAGAAGCGGTTGAAGGAGTATTCGGCACAGCCTACGCCGTCGAACACCCGAACAACACACCCGCTGCCGCCGCCAAACCCTGACGCGTCGATGTTCACACCCTGGCGGCTCACCGACCACCGCCGCCACGAGTCCTCTACCGCCAGCACCGACGCGTACGGGTAGTCCTCATAAAGCGCCGACACCAGGGCCTTTAGGCCGGGTCTGATATTGTCTAAGTTCCTAAACACTGTTGGGCCTCCTTTACAATGGTATAGTGGTATTGTACGCCTTTTTCCTTGACTTTGCAAGGGTAATCGGGTATAATAAATATATAAAATAGAAAGGGGGCATACTTTATGCCGACTGAAAAGGAATACGAAGTGTCCCAGCTTGCGACTATCTACGAACTGCGTTTACTGTTCTCAGAGGGCGAAAAGGACACGTATACCCGCGAAGAGATACTCGAGTTTCTCGACAAGATAGCCCTCGCAAAGAAGGGATAACCCCCAAAGGAGCCGCGCCCCGGCTCCTTTCTCATGTCCGATGAATACGAAAACATATACTTTCCCGAAAAAATTTTGCGGGCCCTATAAACTTTTCCAGAAAGCGGACGAATATATAGTTGTAAGGGGTAAGGAAACCCCTTGGGGGCAAGGCCTCGCGAGCCTGCCTCACCCAGCGCCCGGGCAGCATTCCGGCCGGCTGCCGGCCCCGGCGCATATTACTACGGGTGGACGGACCCATCCGAACTTTATTTTGAAGGAGCAAAATATTATGCGTATCCAACACAACATTATGTCCATGAACGCCTACAGGAACTACAACAACAACGCCAGCGCCCTGAGCAAGAACCTTGAGAAGCTCAGCTCCGGCTACAAGATTAACCGCGCCGGTGACGACGCCGCCGGTCTGGCTATTTCTGAGAAGATGCGCGCCCAGATTAAGGGCCTCGAGGCTGCTCAGAAGAACGTGAAGGACGGCATCTCCCTCGTTAAGACCGCCGAGGGCGCCATGCAGGAGATCCAGGACATGCTGTCCCGCATGAAGTACCTGGCTACCCAGTCCTCCAACGGCACCTATGACGACGAAGTTGACCGCAAGGCCCTCCAGGACGAGGTCGACCAGCTCAACTCTGAGATCAACCGTATCGCCGACAGCGCCAACTTTAATGGTACTAAGCTGCTGGATGGGAGCCTGGGAGGCGGCGCCGGAGCCAATGGTAGTCCAGCTTCTGTGGATTTGACAGCTGGCTGCGCCGCAACCAAGCAGGCAGCTGTGAAGGGCGAGTATAAAAACCCAACCGCATTTGCTGACGCCGCGGTTAAGATTGGTGATACCTTTAGCATTACGCTGAACATGGAAAAGGCCGACGGCACGATCGAAGCTGTCAAGATGGACTTTACCGTGGCTGCGGATGCTGCTGGTGAGGCTAAGACCTTGATTGCCGAAGATGGCACTGAAATCACTCTGGCAGCTAAAGATAAGGTGGCAGCTGGTGATTATGCCAATATTCTGAGTGAGATTACCAAGAATAAGACCGTCAGTGATAACTTTGACGTTGCCAATGCCGCTGGTGTCCTCACCTTCACCTCTAAAGAGGCTGGCGCAAGCCAGATGAAGATTAAGGGCATTGAAGTTGGCGTTACTTCCGGAGGCAAGTATACTGGCGTTTCTACCACCATGAATACCACTAAGGCTCCCATGGATGAGTACTATACCGCTGACTTGTCCACTGCTAAGATTTGGGACGGCAAGGAAGACACGCTGAAGGACAGCACCATGACTATCGGCGGCGAGAAATTTGTCTTTGTCAACAAAGGTGCGTTGACTGCTGATGCGCTGAAGCGTTTGCAGAAAGATGGCACCGCGCACTATGTTGAAGTTGGCACGAAGGATGCCGTTGACGCAACTGACATCAAGGCTATGGTTGAGAAGATGAACCTGGCTGGCCTGAATGTTGAGCAGGGTGAGCAGCCAGCTGGTGGTGAATGGACTAAAGACGCGACTAAAACACAGATTGCTATTCTGGCTGACCAGATGAATGCCGGCGGCGGTCTCCAGCTCCAGATTGGCGATACCAGCGATAACTTCAACCAGCTGATGGTTACTGTTGGCGACCTGCACGCTGACGCAATCGGCGTTGGCAGCGTTGACATCAGCAGTATTGATGGCGCTACTAAGGCTATCGACAGCATCAAGAACGCCATCAACACCGTTTCCGCTATCCGCGGCAAGCTGGGCGCTACCCAGAACCGCCTGGAGCACACCGCGAACAACCTGTCCGTGATGACCGAGAACATCCAGGACGCCGAGTCCACCATCCGCGACACCGACGTTGCCGACGAGATGATGGCTTACACAAAGAACAACATCCTGATCCAGTCCGCTCAGGCCATGCTGGCCCAGGCGAATGCTGTTCCTCAGGGCGTGCTCCAGCTGCTCCAGTAAGAGCAGTCTGCACAGCTGCTCCAGTAAGAGCGGCGCTTAAAGTTGGGGAGATAATAGTAGGATATGTAAAAGACGGGGTGGGCCTTAGGGCCCATCCCGATTTTTTGTTTACAAAATCACTGTTTATTTTTTGGGCAAAATAGTGTATAATCGGCGTATATATTTGTATGAAAGGGTTGTGGGCGTGGCTAGACGCAGGGGAAAGCAGTATAGGATAGGGAACGCCAGCCGGGGGGCGCTGGGGATAAGCAGCAGGCGCAGGATGTTCGTGTCCCAGGAGAAGCAGGCCCAGCACCAGGCGGCGAGGAAGCTGAAGCTCTGGTCCCGGGTGGTGGCGGCGGTGGCTGTCATAGGGATAGGGCTGGTGGCATGGTTTTTTGTGTGGTTTTTTATGGTGCCGTATTTCCATCAGGAGATAATCAGGAACGTGGAGACCGAGGGGCCAGAGGCGTCTATGGAGCCGGTGCCGGACTATGACGATCTGGGGCTGCCTATATATGACGACTCCGTGAGCCTGTTCTATATCAACTCCCAGAGCCCGGCACCTGAGTATGAGCCGAAGCTCGCAAGCATGGAGAACGTGCGGGTGGACTCGCGTATTGCAGACGCCTTGAGGCAGCTTGTGGCGGCGGCTAAGGAGGACGACATGGTGCTGATATTCTCAGAGGGCTTTGTGTCCGCAGAGGAACAGGGGGAGCGCTTTGAGAAGACAGCCCGGGAGATGATGAATGATGAGAATATGACCGCGGTGATGGCTAAGACCACCGCCAGGGCGATAACGCCTATGGCTGGGGAGAGCGACTTCCAGACAGGGCTCTGCCTGAGGCTGGCGGCGGATAAGGAGACCTTTGAGCGCTCAAAGATCTACTCATGGCTAAAGGGCAATATGGGCAAGTACGGCTTTGTGTTCCGCTATCCCGAGGGCAAGACCAACTTCACCACCGTGGACCCGGACCCCACTGTGATAAGGTACGTGGGCGGGGAGAACGCCGCGGCCATGCAGCAGCGCTCCATGTGCCTGGAGGAGTACGTGAGCTATATTGACGACCAGTAAAGGTGAAGGGCTTTACACCGGGCGTACCGGCACGCCCCTCCCGCTCAGGTAGGACTTGAGCTGCGGTATGGTCACCTCTCCGAAGTGGAACAGGGACGCAGCCAGTACAGCGTCGGCCCGGCCCACGGTGAAAGCGTCGTAAAAGTGGGAGAGCTCCCCGGCCCCGCCGGAGGCTATCACGGGGATGCCCACAGCCTCAGATACGGCTCGGGTCAGCTCCAGGTCGTAGCCGGTCTTCACGCCGTCCCGGTCCATGCTGGTGAGGAGGATCTCCCCGGCGCCCAGGTACTCGGCCTCCTGGGCCCACTCGACCGCGTCCCGCCCGGTGTCCGCCCGCCCGCCGTTTAGGTAGAGGGTCCAGCCCCCTTCCGGACGGCGCTTGGCGTCCATAGCCACGACCACACACTGGCTGCCGAAGACCTCGGCGGCCTCTTTTATCAGCCGGGGGCGCTGTAAGGCCGCTGAGTTTACAGACACCTTGTCGGCCCCGGCCCGGAGGATAGCTGTAAAGTCATCTACTTTACGGATACCGCCGCCTACGGTGAAGGGGATGAAAATGCGCCCGGCGACCTGCTCCACCATGTGGGCTACTATGCCCCGGTCGTCGGCGGAGGCGTTGATATCCAGGAATACCAGCTCGTCGGCCCCCTGGCTGTCGTACAGGACTGCGGCTTCCACCGGGTCCCCGGCGTCCCTGAGGGAGAGGAAGTTGGTGCCCTTTACCACCCTGCCGTCCTTTATGTCCAGGCAGGGGATTATGCGTTTTGCGTACATATTTAAACCTCCGGTGTCAAGTGTTTTGCTTTACATACTCTGCGAAGTTCCGCAGTATGGAGAGGCCGGTACTGCCGCTCTTTTCCGGGTGGAACTGGCAGGCGGCTATGCTGCCGGACTGTACAGCAGCATGGATCGTTGCACCGTACCGGGCGGTGGCACAGACCAGCTCCGGCTCAGTCTGCAGGTAGTAGGAGTGTACGAAGTAGACATATGGCTCCCTGGGGAGGCCCTTCAGGAGCCAGCCGGGGATTTTAAGGTCAAGGGAGTTCCAGCCGATGTGGGGGACCTTCAGGCCGCAGTCCTCGGGCAGGCGCAGGATTTTTCCCGGAAGGAGGGACAAGCCCTCTGTGCCCGGGGACTCCTCGCTGCTCTCAAAGAGCACCTGCAGGCCCAGGCAGATACCTAAAAAGGGGCGGCCGGTTTTGACGTAGCTCTTTATGGCGCTGTCCAGCCCGCGGCTCCTGAGGCCCGCCATGGCTTCGCCGAAGGCGCCTACCCCTGGCAGGACAGCGGCCTGGGCGGACATGAGCTCCTGGGGTCTGCCGGTGACGGTGCAGCTGCAGCCTATGTGCCGCAGGGCCTTCTCCACGCTCTGGAGGTTGCCCGCGCCGTAATCAATAATGGCTATCACGTGATTCACCTCGCTAAATTAGTAAAATGAGTATAGCATATTTCCATAGCTTTTGCAAGTGGCTTCCTTTACGTATAATTCTTTACAGAAAATTCATGAAACTTTTTTTGAACGGCGGTATACTTATTTTCGGTAAAATATTGAGAGAAAGAGAGATCATAGCCGATGTTTTCAAAGTTCAGCGTCAAGAAGCCGATGACGGTGCTGGTGGGCGTGGTGATTGCCATAGTGCTGGGGATAGTGGCATTTTCTCGCATGACCCCGGACCTGCTGCCAAACATCAACCTGCCATATGCTGTCATAATCACGGCATACCCCGGGGCGGCCCCCGAGGAGGTCGAGGAGGAGGTCACAAAGCCCATAGAGCAGGCTATGGCTACATTGGACCATGTGAAGGAGATAACCTCGGTGTCAAGGGAAAATGCTTCACAGGTAATGCTGCAGCTTACGGACGACGCCAACATGGACACGCTCACAGCCGACATCAGGGAGAAGATCAGCAGTGTCTCCGGGGGCTGGGGGGATATGGTGGGCACGCCGTACATAATGAAGATAAACCCCAGCATGATGCCTGTTGCTGTAGCCGCCATGGAGATGGAGGGCATGGACAGCGTTGAGCTCACAGACCTTCTGGACTCACAGCTCATGCTGAAGCTGGAGGGCATAGAGGGCGTTGCAAGCGTTGCCGCCAGCGGGAATGTGCAGGAGAGCATAACAGTTGAGCTGAGGCAGGACAAGATAGATAAGCTGAATGATAAGCTCAAAGCGAAGCTGGACGAAAAGTTCGGCGATGCGGAGAAGGAGCTGGAGGAGAGCTCAAAGGAGATAGAGGACGGCCTAAACGAGACCAGGGAACAGCAGGAGGAATTAGACGGTCAAAAGGCCCAGCTTGAGGCCGGGCAGAGCCAGCTTGCCCAGCAGACGGGCCAGGCCCAGGGACAGCTTATCTCCAAGAAGGTGGAGATAGAGTCGGCTAAGGCTCAGATAGCCGCCCAGCTGACAACTATGGAGCAGAACAGGAAGCAGCTCCAGGACGCACTTGACAAGCTGAAAGCTTTACAGGCTACCCTCAGCCAGCTCACAGGCCAGCTTGGTATGCTGGACCAGGGGATAAGCGGCCTGCAGGAGGCCATAGCCGGATATACTGCATTGTCACAGCAGCTGGAGGCTCTGAAGGCACAGCTGGAGGCCCTGGAGCCGGAGAGCGAGGAGTACGCCCTGGTGCAGCAGCAGATAGAGGCGCTCCAACCACAGCTTGCGGCGGCTGAGGAGGCCCTGGCTGCTTTGGGCACCACGCCGGAGGGGGCCCCGGCGAAGCTGGCTGAACTGCAGGAGAACAGAGCTGCGGTTGAGAAGGGGCTGGCAGAGGCCAAGGCTATGGCTGCGGCAGGAGGGGCCGACCCTGAGAACCTGGACAAATCCATAGCTGAGGCCCAGGCTAACCTCACTAAGCTGGGCGCCGGGATGGACCAGCTGAAGGCTACCAGCTCACAGCTGGAGAGCGGCGCTGTGACAGTGGACCAGGCACTGCGGGAGCTGAGCCGGCAGCAGACCAGCGGCATAATGCAGATGAGCGCGGGGATGTCCCAGATAGTCGCCGGGCAGTCGGCTCTGGGCGCGGCTCAGCAGCAGCTCGAGTCGGCGAAGGCCCAGCTTGAGGGCGCGAGGGAGGACCTTGGCACACAGAAGGACGCGGCCTATAAGAACGCCGACCTTCCGATAACCATGGAAATGGTGTCCCAGATACTTACGGCCCAGAACTTTTCCATGCCCGCCGGGTATATTGAGGACCAGGGGACCGAGATACTGGTAAGGGTGGGCGACAAGCTGGAGGATAAGGAGGAGCTTGCGGGGCTCCTGCTGTTTGACACCGGCGACGAGGGCATAGGCAGGATATACCTGCGGGATGTTGCGGATATATCTGTAGAGAGCAACGCCGGGGAGCTCTATGCTAAGATAAACGGCGAGAACGGCCTGCTGCTGAGCTTTACAAAGCAGTCCACCTACTCCACGGCCCTGGTGTCGAAGAATATAGAGGAGCGCTTTAGGGCGCTCTCGGAGGAGTATGAGGGGCTGAAGTTCACCACCCTGATGGACCAGGGCAACTATATCTATACTGTTGTGGACACGGTGCTGCAAAACCTGGTGCTGGGCGCGGTGCTGGCGGTGCTGATACTGCTGCTGTTTTTGAGGGATTTACGCCCCACTATTGTTATCGCGTTCTCAATACCGATTTCGCTGCTGGTGGCAATAGTGCTCATGTACTTCTCAGGGGTGACCCTGAATGTTATCTCCCTGTCGGGCCTGGCGGTGGGCGTGGGTATGCTGGTGGACAACTCCGTGGTGGTGATAGAGAATATCTACCGCCTCAGAAGCGAGGGGATGCCCGCGGCAAAGGCCTCTGTCCAGGGGGCGGTGCAGGTGACAGGGGCTATTATCGCCTCAACGCTCACTACCGTATGTGTGTTCCTGCCGATAGTTTTCGTGGAGGGCGTTACTAGGGAGCTGTTTTCGGACATGGCCCTGACCATCGGGTATTCCCTTTTGGCAAGCCTATTTGTGGCTATCACCCTGGTGCCCGCTATGACCTCGACCACCCTTAGGCAGAGCAAGGTCAGGGAGCATAGCTTTTTTGACAGGGTGCTGGGCGGCTACGGGAAGATCGCTGCGGCCTCGCTCCGGCATAAATGGGTCTGCTTCACGCTGGCGCTTTTGCTGCTGGCAGGGAGCACGGTGCTGGCCCTGTCCAGAGGGTTTATATTCATGCCCGCCATGAGCGGCAGCCAGCTGGATGTGAGCTTCACTATGCCGGACGAGGAGGCGACCTTTGAGGAGACCACGGAGATGGCGGACAGGATAGCTGAGCGAATTATGGAGCTGGACTGTGTGGAGACCGTCGGGGCAATGGCAGGCGGTGACGGTACCGGAGGGAGCGCCATGCTGGGCATGGGCGGCAGCGGTGATGTATCAATATATGTAATACTGGACGAGGGCTCCGGGTTTAAGGACAGCGAGGCGGCCAGAATGGTGGAGGAGGCCTGCGCGGATTTGGAGTGTGAGGTGGACGCCCAGGGCGCAATGGATATGAGCGCGTATATGTCGGCTATGAGCGGCTCCGGTGTGGAGGTGAAGCTCAGGGGGGACGATATGGATCTGCTGATTGACACAGCCAACGAGCTGACGGAGATACTCGCAGAGGTAGAGGGCGCCGACGGCGCAGAGAGCGATTTGGAGGACAGCACGCCGGAGCTGAGAATAGTTGTGGACAAAAATAAGGCCATGGAGAACGGCCTTACTATCGCCCAGGTGTATCAGAGCGTGAGCGGGGATATAGCCGAGGACAAGAAGGCCACAAGCATAAGCGTGGACGGGTATTCCCAAGATGTGCTGGTGGTGCACCCGGAGAAGGGCGGCATGAACGAGAGCTACCTGAAGAGCCTGACAGTCACCTCTACGGACCGGACCACTGGGGAGACAGAGGAGGTGCCGCTGATACGCATAGCGAGCTTTGAGGAGCGGCAGAGCCTGAACTCCATAAACCGTGAAAACCAGAACCGGGTACTGACGGTGAGGGCGGGCATTGCGGACGGGAATAATGTCACGCTGGTGACCAGGGAGGTCCAGAAGGCCCTTGAGGGGTATGAGCCGCCAAAGGGCGTTACCCTGGAGATGGCCGCGATGGCTATACTCATAATCTACCTGATAATGGTAATACAGTTCCAGTCGCTCCTGCTGCCGTTTATAGTGATGTTCACGATACCACTGGCCTTTACAGGCGGGTTTTTGGGGCTGTACATCTGCGGCATGGAGGTGAGCGTCGTGTCGATGATAGGCTTTATCATGCTGGCCGGCATTATCGTCAATAACGGCATTGTGCTTATAGACTATATAAACCAGCTGCGCCTTGAGGGCCTGGAGCGCCGGGAGGCCATAATTCTTGCCGGGCGCACCAGGATGAGGCCAATACTCATGACGGTGCTCACAACAGTGCTGGGGCTGGTGTTCATGGCGCTGGCTACGGGCATGGGCGCGGAGATGATGCAGCCTATCGCCGTAGTGTGCATTGGCGGCCTGCTGTATGCCACTTTGATGACCCTGTTCGTGGTCCCGGCAATGTATGACATCATGGCAAGGAAGGAGCTCAAAAAGATCGAAGTGGACTGATAACTGATATAGTAAAGACCCCTGGGGCGCCAGGGGTCTTGCTTTTGGTTCAGGGAGCCTTCCTTTGGAAGAGCCGCCTGTACCCATAGGCTGCGGCCAGGGCGCAGAGCACTCCCAGCAGGGAGCCCGCCAGCACGTCCGTGGGGTAGTGTACAAAGAGGAACACCCGGGAGAAGGCTATCAGCGCGGCAAGGGCCAGGGCCGCTGCGCCGGGGCGTCTGTCCTTTAGAAAGATGATGGTAGCGGCGGCGAAGGAGGCGCAGCTATGGCCCGAAGGGAAGGAGTAGCCGCTGGGCGGCGGGATAAGCAGGGGTATCCCGGGCATATCCTGGAAGGGGCGGGGGCGGCAGATAATGTTCTTTAGGGCTATCTCACCCAGCAGCAGGCCCAAGAGCATTGCTGCCAGCATAAGGCAGCCGGTGGCGCGCCAGCCGTTTTTCCTGCCCAGGGCTATTATGAGCAGGGAGAGGAGGATCCAGAATATGCCGCTCTCTCCAAGGCAGGTCACGGCGGGGAATACCGCGTCGGTTATTGGGCCGTGGAAGCTGGACTGTACGAAAGTCATGACGGCGCTGTCGAATGGGTTCATGGCGTTCCTCCGTAGATTTTTTAGATGCTATACTATTCTAGCAGAAGAGCGGCCCGATCGCAAGACATATCGGGGAGGGGAGGCGAATATATATTGGGTACCGAATCAAAAACTTGGGGGTATTAAAAATGTTGTTCCACCAAGCAACCGCCCGGGAGGCGCTGGAAGCTCTCGGTACGGATCCAGAGCGGGGCCTCGCGCCTGGGGAGGTCTCAAAAAGGCTGGGAAAGTACGGCGGGAACCAGCTGCGTTCCGGGAAGAAGCGGAGCGTTTTGTCACGGTTTTTCAGCCAGTTCAAGGATCTTATGGTGCTGATCCTACTTGCCAGCGCCGGGGTCTCCTTCTGGGCCTCGGCTATGCAGGGGGACGCGGACTTCCTGGACCCTATTATAATACTGTCGATAGTGGTAATAAACGCGGTGATAGGCACGGTCCAGGAGCTGCGGGCGGATAAGGCCATAGACGCCCTAAAGAAGCTCAGCTCCCCCAAGGCCCGTGTGCTGAGGGCCGGGAAGAAGCAGACCATAGACAGCGCGGGCCTGGTGCCGGGGGATATAGTTATCCTGAGGGCCGGGGACCTGGTGCCCGCCGATTTAAGGCTGCTGCGCTCGGTGGAGCTGCTTACAGAGGAGTCGGCCCTTACGGGGGAGTCGGTGCCGGTGGAGAAGGACGCGCTGGCGGTTTGCGGCAAGGAGGCCCCCCTGGCTGAGAGAAGGAATATGGCGTTCTCCGGGACCGGGGTGGCCTCGGGAGCCGGGGTGGGAGTTGTGACCGCCACGGGGATGGACACGGCTATGGGGCATATCGCTGGGCTGCTGGAGCAGGAGACAGCGCCTGAGACCCCGCTGCAGAAGCGGCTGGGGCAGACAGGGAAGGCGCTGGGCCTGGGGGTGATCATTATCTGCGGGCTGATATTCGCGCTGGGGCTTTTGCAGCATATCGAGCCGCTGGAGATGTTCATGATCGCCATAAGCCTAGGGGTAGCGGCTATTCCTGAGGGGCTGACGGCGGTGGTGACGATCGTGCTGGCAATGGGCGTGAAGCGCATGGCGGCTAAGAGGGCCATAATCAGGCATATGCCCGCGGTGGAGACCCTTGGGAGCACACAGGTGATATGCTCGGATAAGACCGGCACGCTGACCCAGAACAAGATGACCGTCACGGCATTCATGGGGGCCTTCGGGCAGGAGCCGTTGGAGAGCGCCACTGCCCAGTTCTGCCTGGAGCTGGGGACCTTATGCAATAACTGCGAGACCGTGGGGGCTGACAGGAAGGAGGTCTCGGGGGACCCGACCGAGGCCGCGTTCTTGAGGGCATGCCGGAGCAGCAAGGGCTCCCTTGAGGAGGCGTACCCAAGGGTGGGGGAGATACCCTTCAGCTCAGCGCGGAAGCTCATGACTACCGTTCACAGGAGCGGCGGAGGATACAGGATAGTGTCCAAGGGGGCTCCGGACGTGCTTATAGCCAGGTGTACCCAGCAGCTTAGAGGGCATAGCGTGTCACCTCTTGGGGGCGGGGCCAAGGCGAAGCTCATGTCAGACAACTCGGAGCTGGCAGGGAAGGGGCTGAGGGTCCTGGCGGTGGCCTATAAGGACGTGGAGCGCCTGCCGGGAGATGACAGGGAGATGGAGAGCGGGCTCATATTCTGCGGGCTCATAGGCATGGAGGACCCGCCCAGGAAAGAGGCCAGGGCCGCTGTGCTGGAGTGCAAAAGGGCGGGGATGATCCCGGTGATGATAACCGGGGACCATGCAGAGACAGCGCTGGCTATAGCCAGGCGCATAGGCATTGCACAGGAGGACAGCAGGGCCATGACCGGGCCGGAGCTTGACAGGCTCTCAGAGGGGGAGCTTGCGGAGAAGATCGGAAGCTGCCGGGTGTTTGCCAGGGTTTCGCCGGAGCATAAGGTGAAGCTGGTGAAGGCATACCAGCGGCGGGGGATGGTTGTCGCCATGACCGGGGATGGGGTGAACGACGCCCCGGCGCTGAAGGCTGCCGATATCGGCTGCGCCATGGGCAGGGGCGGTACGGAGGTGGCGAAGTCGGCGGCTGATATGGTGCTGACGGACGACAATTTCTCCACGATAGTATCCGCTGTCCGTGAGGGCAGGGGGATATACAGGAACATACGGCGTACGGTACACTTTTTGCTGTCCTGCAATATAGGGGAGATACTGGTGGTGTTCGTGGCTTTTCTGCTGCGCGCCCCGGCGCCGCTGCTGGCCATACAGCTGTTATGGGTGAACCTGGTGACAGATTCCCTTCCGGCGCTGGCCCTGGGCGCGGAGCCGATACCCAGGGACGTGATGGAGGAGCCGCCGCATAAGAGGGAGGAGAGCGTGTTCTCCGGCGGGATGGGGCTGGCTATCACACTGGAGGGGTGCCTTGTGGGGGCGCTGGCCCTCTTGGCCTACAGCGCGGGCAGGGCATGGTTCGATGCTGACCCGATGGAGCCGGTGATAGGCAGGACCATGGCGTTTGCGGTGCTGAGCCTGTCCCAGCTGGTTCACAGCTTCAATATGCGCTCGGAGGGCTCGGTGCTGGAGCTGGGGATCTTCGGGAACGGGAAGCTGGATCTTGCTTGTATTATATGCGCTTTCCTTATGGTGAGCGTGATAGTGTTCCCTCCCCTTGCCGCGGTGTTCAAGACGGCTGCGCTCACGCCGGTGCAGTGGGCCATGGTAGGGGGGCTGTCGGTGTTCCCCCTGATAGCGGTGGAGGGGGAGAAGCTGCTGGAGCGGCTCAAAAATATGTCGAAAAAGAAAAAATAATGGCTGCAAGAAGTGCCCCCTGGTGTAAAGCCGGGGGCATTTACAGTGAAGGGGAAGTGCTTTCCGCAAAAAAAGGAGGGCCGTTTTAAAGGCCCTCCCATAAAAATCCAAATATTGCGTAGGTTCATACTTTTTTTACAAGAAAAAGTGTTTTATCCCCAACTTTCGACAAATTATACAGCGGCGCAGTGCTATAATCCACTCAGCAAGGTTTTAGGGCATACTGACAAGCCGGTAACTTGTCAGGCGTGCTGTCCGAAGCTGGGCTCAAGGCAGAGCTTGTCGGAGATCATGGCGATAAACTCACTGTTGGTGGGCTTGCCCCGGGTGTTATGTATGGTGTAGCCGAAATAGGAGTTCAGCACATCTACATCCCCCCGGTCCCAGGCCACCTCGATGGCGTGGCGTATGGCCCGCTCCACCCGGGAGCTGGTGGTGTTGTAGGCCTTTGCAACGCTGGGATAGAGCTGCTTTGTGACGGCGTTTATTATCTCCGGGTCCTCTATGGCCATGATGATGGAGTCGCGAAGGTAGTGGTAGCCCTTGATATGGGCGGGCACCCCTATCTGGTGGAGTATCTCGGTCACCTGGACCCGCAGCTGGGGATCGCTGGGCTCTGTCTCAAAATGGCGGCCCCTTGTGGAGATAAGGGAGAGTATGCGGTCCACCATTGCGTTCTTGTCGAAGGGGGCGATCGCGAAGTAGGCCGCCCCCGATGACAGGACCTCACGCTCCAGCATGGGCGTGGTGTAGGAGGCCGAGACGACGCATAGGGGGTGCTCACCGCTGTCGGCTGAGATGGCCTGGAGCACGCCAAGGGCGTCGAGGCCCGGCATGAACATGTCCATGATCACCGCCTGGGGCCGGTCCTCCCGGATGCGGGCAAGGAGCTTGCTGCCGTCCCTTTGCTCGAATACCGCCGTGCCGCCCTGTCCCTCCAGCTTTTCCAGCGCCGGGCGGGGCCATTCGCTGGCTTCCCCGCAAATTAGAATCTTTACCTGTTTATCCATGTATATCCTCCTTGATTGATAGGTCGTGTATAAATTTTACCATAAGTCGCGCTTTACTGCAAGAGCAAAATGAGAAAAAATTGGAAAAAAAAGTTTCAAATATGGGCGGGAAATGATGGGAAATGGATATACAGGAAAAACCCCATATTTTGCGTATATAGCAGGCCTCCTACACATGGGGGGCTGTTTTTTTATTTCACGAAAATCAAGGGATCTCTGAAATTATTTTTCTCCCTGAACATTATAATAAGACTTTTAGAAGTGAATGCTTATTGAATATTTATTTGGATAGTAAAGCGAACTTAATGATATTATTTAGAAATATAGAAATAATTATTTATTGCGTACTATAGCTGGATAACAGCACCTTCCCAGCCGCTCTTGACTGCCCGGGAAAAATAGTTTATAATAGGATATACTGTGTAAAATGAATAAATCCGGCCTGAAGATCGGTAAACAGGGCCGGGCGGAGGGATGGCAATGCCCATTACAGACCTGCTCGAGAGAAATTCCAAGCTCTACGGCGACATGACGGCGCTTGTAGAGATAAACCCTGAGCTGCAGGAGCCCAGAAGGGTCACATGGCGGGAGTATGAGCTCATACAGCCCGGCGGGCCCGCGCCATACAGGAGGGAGATAACCTGGTCGGTCTTTGACGAGAAGTCCAACAGGGCGGCAAACCTGCTTTTGGGCCGGGGGATACGCAAGGGGCAGAAGGTGGCCCTGCTGATGATGAACTGCCTTGAGTGGCTGCCGATCTATTTTGGCATACTGAAGACCGGGGCCATAGCCGTGCCGCTGAACTTCAGGTATACAGCCGAGGAGATAAAGTACTGCCTGAGGCTCTCCGACGCGGACGTGCTGTTCTTCGGGCCGGAGTTTATCGGGCGCGTGGAGGAGATAGTGCCGGATATGGTTGGGGAGAAGCTGCTGTTCTTTGTGGGGGACAGCTGCCCGACCTTTGGGGAGGACTACCACCGGGCGGCGGCAAACTGCTCGAGCGCCCCGCCGAAGGTGCTTATAGACGACGAGGACGAGGCGGCTATCTACTACTCCTCGGGCACCACGGGCTTCCCAAAGGCCATACTGCTCAGGCACTCGGCGCTCATGCAGTCGGCAAGGATGGAGGCCCTGCACCACGAGACTACCCATGAGGACGTGTTTTTGTGCATACCGCCGCTGTACCATACCGGCGCGAAAATGCACTGGTTTGGCTCCCTCTTTACCGGGGGCAAGGCGGTGCTCTTAAAGGGAAATTCGCCCAGGGCAATTTTTGAGGCCGTTTCCGCCGAGAGCTGCACTATAGTATGGCTGCTGGTGCCCTGGGCCCAGGACATTCTGGCGGCCCTTGACAGAGGGGACCTTAAGCTGGAGGACTATGGGCTCTCCCAGTGGAGGCTCATGCACATAGGGGCCCAGCCGGTGCCGCCCAGTCTGGTAAAGCACTGGTGGGAGTATTTCCCACACCATAAGTACGACACCAACTACGGCCTGTCCGAGTCCACCGGCCCCGGCTGCGTACACCTGGGGGTGGACAACCCCCACAAGGTGGGAGCTATCGGCATACCCGGCTCCGGCTGGCGGGTGAAGATAGTGGACGAGCAGGGGGAGCCTGTGGAGAGCGGCTGCGTGGGCGAGCTGTGCGTCAAGGGCGGCGGCGTGATGGTGGGCTACTACCACGATGAAGCCGCCACAAAAGAGGTGCTGCAAAACGGCTGGCTGCATACCGGGGACATGGCCCGCCAGGACGAAGACGGATTTATCTATTTGGTCGACCGCAAAAAGGATGTCATCATCTCCGGCGGCGAGAATTTGTACCCGGTACAGATAGAGGCATTCCTAGCCGGACACCCGAAGATACACGACGTGGCTGTTATCGGCCTGCCGGACCAGCGGCTTGGAGAGATAGCCGCGGCCGTCATACAGGTAAAGGAGGGCATGGACTGCACCGAGCAGGAGGTCATGGACTTCTGCAGGGACCTGCCCAGGTATAAGAGGCCAAGGAAGCTTATATTTGCGGCTGTCCCCAGGAATGCCACAGGGAAGATAGAGAAGCCGAAGCTCAGGGAGATCTACTGCGGCGTGCGGCTGGTGGAAGCCCAGAACCGGGGATGAGGAGAAATGTTATGATACGTCACATCTGTATGTTTTCATTGAAGGAAGAAAATAAAGAGGCCAATATTGCCGAGTTTCTGCGGCGGGGCGGGGAGCTGTGCAGGCTTCCCGTTATCCGGGAGGGACAGGCGGTGCGGTGTACGGAAGGGGCTCCAAACGCCAATTATGACGTGGCCCTGATTTTCGACTTTGACAGCATTGAGGATCTGAACGCCTATCAGGTCTGCCCCGAGCATATTGCCTTTGGGGAGTTTGCGGGCGGGATCAGGGAGGACCGGGCCTGTATTGACTATACTTTTTGAAGGAGATACATAATGAAAAAGCTTATTTTAGGCAACGCCGCCGTGGCAAGGGGGCTCTATGAGGCGGGGTGCGCTGTAGCGTCCAGCTATCCGGGCACCCCCAGCACGGAGATAACCGAGGAGGCGGCTAAGTTTACAGAGATATACTGTGAGTGGGCACCCAACGAGAAGGTGGCAATGGAGACGGCCTTCGGGGCGAGCCTTGGGGGAAAGAGGAGCTTCTGCGGCATGAAGCACGTGGGGCTCAATGTTGCCGCCGACCCCCTGTTCACCATGGGCTATACCGGGGTGAACGCCGGTATGGTGATCGCCGTGGCCGACGACCCGGGCATGCACTCGTCCCAGAATGAGCAGGACTCCAGGCACTATGCAAGGGCGGCGAAGCTCCCCATGCTGGAGCCCTCGGACTCAAAAGAAGCGCTGGAGTTTACGAAGCTTGCCTATGAGCTCTCGGAGGAGTTCGATACGCCTGTGCTGCTGAAGATGTGCACGCGGGTGGCCCATTCACAGTCGGTGGCGGAGCTCTCGGAGCGCCGGGAGCCTGAAGCGAAGCCCTATAAGAAGGACCCGCAGAAATATGTAATGGCCCCGGCGAATGCTATTAGGAGGCACCCGGCGGTCGAGGAGAGGCTCCGGCGGCTGGCGGACTGGGCCGGGACCTCTGGGATAAACCGGGTGGAAAACGGCAGGGACAGCAGCGTCGGCATTATCACCTCCAGCACCTGCTATCAGTATGTGAAGGAGGCCTGCGGGGACAGGTACCCGGTGCTGAAGCTGGGGATGGTCTGGCCCCTGCCGGATGGCCTTATCAAGGATTTCGCCGGCAGGGTGGAACGGCTGATGGTAGTTGAGGAGGGCGACCCCTTCCTTGAGGGCTGCTGCCGGGGGATGGGGCTCAGTTTGAGCGGGAAGGACTGCTTCCCGCTGACAGGCGAGCTCAGCCAGAATATGGTGGCTGAAAAGCTGGAGCTGGATGTGCCCAAGGGCAGGGGGCTTTCAGAGGAGCTGCCAAACAGGCCGCCGGTGATGTGCGCCGGGTGCCCCCATAGAGGGCTGTTCTACACACTGAAAAAGCTTGGCTGTACGGTGCTTGGAGATATCGGCTGCTATACCTTGGGGGCAATGCCGCCCCTGGGCGCTATGGATATGACCCTTTGTATGGGGGCCTCGATCAGCGGGCTCCACGGCTTTAACAAGGCAAGGGGGCCTGAGGCCGGGGGGAAGGCCGTGGCAGTGATAGGCGACTCCACCTTCATGCATTCGGGCATGACGGGGCTTGCCAATGTGGCCTATAACCAGTCTGATTCTACAGTGATAATACTTGACAATAGTATCACCGGCATGACAGGGCACCAGCAGAATCCTACAACAGGCTTTGACCTCCGGGGAGACCCGGCAGGCAGGATCGACCTTGAGGCCCTGTGCAGGGCCATGGGCATCGAGCGGGTGCGGGTGGTCGACCCATATGATCTGAAGGCCTGTGAGGAGGCTGTGAAGGAGGAGCTTGCCGCTGATGGACCCTCGGTGGTGATCTCCAGAAGGCCATGCGCGCTCTTAAAGTATGTGAAGCATAAGCCCGCGCTTAAAGTGGACGCCGGGAAGTGCCGGGGGTGCAGGGCCTGCATGAGGATAGGCTGTCCGGCAATTTCCGTTAAAGACGGCAAGGCCCATATTGACGGCACCCAGTGCGTGGGCTGCGGGGTATGCGGGCAGCTGTGCGGCTTTGGCGCGTTTAAGGAGGGTTAAGGATGGATACGAAAAATATAATGATAGTTGGCGTCGGAGGACAGGGGTCGCTGCTTGCCAGCAAGCTGCTGGGACATCTGCTCATGGGCCGGGGATATGATGTGAAGGTCTCCGAGGTCCACGGCATGAGCCAGCGTGGTGGCAGCGTGGTCACCTTTGTGCGCTACGGTGAGAAGGTATACTCCCCGGTGATAGATAAGGGTGAGGCTGACGCTATAGTTTCCTTTGAGCTGCTGGAGGCCGCAAGGTGGCTGCCATACCTGAAGCCTGAGGGCCGGGTGGTGACGAATACCCAGCGGATAGACCCTATGCCGGTGATAACAGGGGCGGCGGAGTACCCTGGAGGGCTGGTGGAGAAGCTGGGGTCCTCCGGGGCGAAGGTGGACGCCCTGGACTGCCTGGGGCTTGCGGAGGAGGCCGGGAGCCAGAAGGCGGTGAACCTGGTGCTGCTGGGGCGGCTGAGCCACTATTTTGACTTCCCCATTGAAGCCTGGCAGGAGGCTATTGAGGCATGTGTGCCCGCGAAGTTCCTGGAGCTCAACAGGAGGGCTTTTGAGCTGGGGAGGGGGACGGCGTGACGGCTTTCCCGCCCCATGAAGATCCAATACTAAATATAGACATGTCTTGAAAGGACTGATGCAAAATGGAACGCTACTACCAACCCGAGATTGAGTGCGCCTCCCGGGAGGAAATCAAGGCCCTCCAGGATGAGCGGCTGGTGAGGCAGGTGCGGCATGTTTGGGAGAATGTGCCCTACTACCGGAAGAAGATGGAGGAGAAGGGGGTCACGCCGGATGATATCGGGTCCTCGGACGACCTTCATAAGCTGCCGTTTCTCTCAAAGGCTGATTTGAGAGAGGCGTACCCATATGGGCTGATGGGAATGCCACTGAAGGACTGCGTGCGCATACAGTCCACCTCGGGGACCACCGGCAAAAGGGTGGTGGCCTTTTATACCCAGTATGATATTGATCTGTGGGAGGACTGCTGCGCCAGGGCGATCATGGCGGCGGGCGGCACGAATGAGGACGTCTGCCAGGTGAGCTATGGCTACGGGCTCTTTACCGGGGGCCCGGGGCTCAACGGGGGCTCCCATAAGGTGGGGTGCCTGACGATACCCACGAGCTCGGGGAATACGGAGCGGCAGATAATGTTTATACAGGACCTTTCAGCAACTATCCTGTGCTGCACGCCCTCTTACGCGGCTTATATAGGCGAGACCATGAAGGAGATGGGCCTGGGGCCGGAGGATATACCCTTGAAGGCGGGCATTTTCGGCGCTGAGGCCTGGAGCCAGGAAATGCGCAGGGAGATCGAGAATACCCTGGGGATAAAGGCCTATGACATATATGGGCTCACGGAGCTCTCAGGGCCCGGGGTGTCCTTTGAGTGCTCGGCCCAGAGCGGTATGCACATCAACGAGGACCACTTTATCGCTGAGGTGATCGACCCTGAGACAGGCGAGGTACTGCCGGAGGGGAGCCAGGGGGAGCTGGTGTTCACTTCCATCACAAAGGAGGCCTTCCCGCTGATAAGGTACCGCACCCGGGACATCTGCACCCTTACCCGGGAGCCCTGCCCCTGCGGGCGCACCCATGTGAAGATGCAGAAGCCCCAGGGCCGCACGGATGATATGCTCATTATCCGTGGCGTGAACGTGTTCCCGTCCCAGATAGAGACGGTGCTCCTAAACCATGGGTATCCGGCAAACTACCAGATAATCGTGGACAGGGTGAAGAATACCGACACCCTGGACGTGCAGGTGGAGATGACGCCGGAGATGTTCACCGACAATCTGGGGGATATTGCCCAGAGGCAGAAGGAGCTGGTGGAGGGCCTCCGCTCCATGCTGGGGCTCACGGCTAAGGTCACCCTGGTTGCGCCAAAGTCAATTGTGCGCAGTGAGGGGAAGGCTGTTAGGGTCATTGACAAGAGGAAGATATAAGGAGGCCCGGAATGACAACTATCGGTGTTTTCAGCTCTGTGCACGGCGGCCAAATCTTGGAATACTGCAAGTGGGACGACCAAAAGGCCATAGCGGCATTTGACCGCTTTGGGCCGGACATCGTCTGCGGCGAGGTGCGCCGGTCCGATATGGAAAGCAGCGAAAATCATTACCCCACAGAATATGACCGCTACATTTTTGACTACTGCAAAAACCGTAACATCCCATTTGTCCCGTGCGACTATTGGACAGAAGAGGAAGTCCGGCTCCAGTACGAGGAGGGGAATATTCTGGAGGCCAATCTCGGTCCGAAAGGAATCGAACAGTGGACGGACATGATGAACGAGTTCATGGAGTCCGGCATTCAGTCGGAGGTACCATTCAATTCTCCGGCTTTCAACGATTTGGCCCGGCGCAAGCACGATATACAGGGCCGGCACAGCCCGGAGACACACTCCATCACCTGGACCAGGCGCAACCGCCGTATTGTGGAGAACATTCGGGAAGTCGCGGCAAAGAACCCGGATAAAAAGATTCTTGTCATTTTCGGTGCAGAACACAGCTATTGGTTTGTTGATGAATTTTCAAAGGATGATAATTTACAGGTGACTTTCCCACTATAGAAGGAGGGTAAACTATGACAGTCAACCAGATATCCGTTTTCCTGGAGAACAGGCCGGGGACGCTGACGAATATGACGGCGCTGCTGGCGGAGAACGGCATAGACATGCGGGCCTTAAGCCTTGCGGAGACCAATGACTTCGGCATTGTTAGGATAATCGTGGACGATGTCTATAAGGCGGCGACGGTACTTAAAGACGGCGGGTTTGTACACAAGCTCACGCCGGTTTTGGCGGTGCTGATACCGGATGAGCCGGGAGGGCTGCACAAAATCCTGCTGGTGCTGACCGAGGCCGGGGTAAATGTCGAGTACATGTACGCGTTCCTGGGAGGCGGGGATGTGGATCATGCCTACATGATATTCCGGGTGCAGGAGCCTCAGAAGGCGGCGCTTGCCCTTTCCGGGAAGGGCATAAAGCTGGTGGACCAGGAGAATATATCCCAAATATAACAAAAAGGCCGCGGCGCATAGCCGCGGCTTTATTATAGCTGAAGCAGTTCTTTACCGTTATTTCCCAGGATATCCTCAAGCTCACGAGGGCCCAGGGGCTGCTCACGGAGCCAGTCAAGGCTGTCCTTCTGGCTGCTCCAGGGGCTGTCGCTGCCGAAGAGCACCCTTTTCGGGCCGAAGGCGCGGACAAGGGCCATGAAGCCGGAGCTGTCCAGAAGCTGTAGCTCGTCCTCAGAGTAGTGGCTGTCGGCGGGGGTCATTCTGCCGGTGGAGAAGCTGGTGTCGATGCAGACAGGCAGGCCCGGAAGGAGCTCCAGCACCCGGTCCCAGGAGCGCCAGCCGCCCATATGGGCGAGGATAAGCTTCACCGGGCCGACCCTGCCCACGGCATTGCGCACCATCTCCGGGGAGCAGCGGGATACTCCGGGAAAGCCCACATCCAGGCCGGCGTGGGTGACGACTATCAGGCCGAGCTCACCGGCGCGGTCCAGAATGCGCAGGGTTCGGGGGTCGTCAAAGTCCACGCCCTGATATACCGGGTGGAGCTTGATCCCCTTTAAGCCCAGGCTCTTGACCCGGGCAAGCTCACTGTGCCAGCCCTCAAAGTCCGGGTGCATACAGCCGAAGGAGAAGAGCCTGGCACAGCCGGGTCTCTCCGGGGCGCTCTCGTTGATGGCTGCGGAGGCGTCGTTGATATGCTCCACCTGGCGGGGGGCTGTGGCTACCGGGAGGACGACTGAGAGGTCCACCCCGGCGCGGCCCATGGAGGCGAGAAGGCCCTCCGGAGTGCCGTCTGTGAAGGGGAGGGTATGGCTGGCGGCGCTGAGCTTTTTAAGGGTGGAGGCCGCCAGCTTTGGGGGGAAGCTGTGGGTGTGGAAATCGATTATCATAATGCCTCCTTAGTTGATGAAGCGTATCTGCTGCTCCTCCTCCAGAGGGTAGAAGGTGGGCCCTCCGGCGTTGATATTGGACTCGGTAAGGCGCACGGCGGTAAGCTGGGAGTTGGAGTAGGTCTTATAATAGTATATCCCCCGGGAGGCGTTCATGCAGCAGGCGTAGGTGGTGGTGTCGCAGATATTGCCCTTTGCCATGGTGGAACCACGTACTATCCATACATTGTCGAGAATATGGAAGAACTGGGACACCGACTCCTCCTCGGTTCCGCCGCATAGGGAGTTCGCCCTGTTGAAGCAGGCCCGCACAAAGCGGGAGGTGGGGGAGTTGTCCCCGGGCAGGCCGATGGACCCCATGCCGCTGCCGAAGGCCGTAAGGTCCAGGCCCTTGCAGAAGCGGTTTTGGGGCGGGCTTGAGGTGAGGTTCATGAAGCTGTTCAGGTTCATGCTGTGGTAGGGGAAGGTGGGATTATTGGTGAGCACGCCGAAGGGGTTGTCGTATATCCTGAGGCCCTCCTCCCTGGTCTGCTCCAAAACTATGCTTGAGCCCTGGGCGTCGCTTATCATCCAGTGGAGGGGGGCCACGGGGGTGTCCCGGTCCAGGGGGATACTCACGAGCCACAGGGACGAGAGCTCCCGCTTTACCTCCTCAAGGGTGCCGAAGGAGCCCAGCACCCAGGGAATGAGCTCATAGGGGGCGAGATTCCTTTTGCCGGGGATGGGCTCGCCGTACCAGGCGTTTTCCGGGAAGTTGAGCCCTGCCATTGAGAGCCCCCTCTCGTTGGTGGCCTCGGCGTAGAGGGGGTAATCCCCGTGGACAGAGGCCATGCCTATCATGGCGTACCAGTTTTCAAAGCTGTCTCCGGATCTCAGGGGGAAGCGGAAGCCCCTGGGAGTGACGGCGACCTGCTCACCGAAGCGGTAGTGGATATCCATGGTGCGCCCGAAGTATACGTCCCGGGTCTTCATTGTAATGCAAGTGCACATTTATGTGCCTCCTTTCATACTGGGTTATAGTATGAGTAGAGGCGGGATATTTATTCTTTGAGCTCCAGACCGGCGGCCTCCATCATGTAGTGATAGAGGGGTATGAGCCCGGAGAGGGACTCTGAAAGAAGCAGGGGGAGCCTGTCTGTAAAGAGCTCGTCGCCAAAGTAGTCGTCGTAGCCGATACTGGCCTGTTTGCGGTTGTACCATGGGTCTATAAGGCTGCTTATATGCCCCTTCGGGCGCTTGTACTCGTCGCCCCACAGGCGGCTGCGCTCCCTGTCCGGGACGGCGAGCAGCAGCTCCTCAAAGCGCTTTGGGTCGCTGTCTATCTTTTTGCGGAAGGCCGCCGCCTGCTGCGCGGAGCGCTCCCAGTAGCCAAGGCCGTGGGAGGTCCCCGAAAGCCCGAACTCAAACCAGAGCATGGGCCCCTGATCGCGGCAGTCCTCGCGCTGAAGGGAAAACCAAAGGTGGTCGTGGTAGGGGCCGCGGCCGAAGAGCCTCCGGGCGTCCCGGTATATTCTTGAGATGTGCAGGCCGAAGCCGCAGGCTGGGAAGCGCCTGGACATTATGCCAAGGGTCTGCTCAGCCAGCTCCCTGAAGGGCCGGTGCAGCAGGGACTCAAACTCGGGCTTATGCTCCTGGAACCATGGGCGCTCATTGTTTATGGACAGCTCAAAGAGGAAGTCCATGGCCCGGGGGCTAAGCGGCCCTGCGCTCACGGCTGGTCCTCCCAGGGCTTGGCGGTGCTGGCTATGCGGAAGGCCGCGCAGCCGTGGGGGGCTACATCGGCGGTAACGGCGCCGTCGGTGAACTCGGTGCGCACGCCCTCCCACAGGTCTATGCCTGCAATGGTCCGGGGCCATATATCCCTGACAGAAGCGGAAAGCTGCTGGGGCTCGTCGGCAAGGTTAAAGAGCACCACGTATTTTTCCCCGGAGTCCGGGTCCAAGGCTGTCCAGGCGGCGGAGCTGTCATTGCGGTAGAGCTGTTTCGGGCGGCATGGAAGCATATCCAGCACGTCCCAGTTGGTGAGGATGAACATGGTCCAGTCGTCCAGCTTTGTGAGCTCGCCGCCCATCATCAGAGGGGAGCCCATCAGACACCAGAGGGTGAACATGGTCTTCTGCTCGTCCCTTGTAAATCGGGTCAGGCGCTCGTCCCCGAAGCCTGCGCCGATACAGCCCAGTGGCAGCATATCGCAGTCAGGGTATGAGCCGGGGAACACATGGTCCTGCCACTGCTCGCAGCGGGGGAACATAGCCTTCAAAAGCTCCCAGTCGTCCCAGAAGTCGTCGGTAATGCGCCACATATTGGAATAGGTCTGGTAGTGCCAGGCCTTGCCTATCACCGCCGGGCCGGGGGAGAGGGACAGCACGATCTGGCGCCCGCTCTTCTCGATGGCGCGGGATATCATCTCTATCTCAAAGCTTCTGGCGTAGGCCTTCTCGCTGTTGGGGGTCCAGTTGTCGGTATTGCAGATGTCGTCGCATTTTATAAAGTCCACGCCCCAGTCGGCGTACATTTTTATGATCGAGTCATAGTAGGCCTGCCCGCCGGGACAGTCCCGCACGCCGTACATATCCGGGTTCCACCAGCAGACAGAGGCGGGGTCGGCCACCATATCGGCCGTCTCGTTATGGCCCAGTATTTTGCCATGGAGATGGGCGGCGATCCGGGGTATGCCCCGCATTATATGTATGCCGAACTTGAGGCCAAGGCTGTGGATGTAGTCAGCCAGGGGCCCGAAGCCCTTGCCGCCCTGGGAGGAGGGGAAGCGCTCGGGGTCCGGCTGAAGGCGGGACCAGGAGTCCATCTCCACTGGGCCGAAGGGGATATACTGGAAGCGCCCGCGCATACTCCCGGCGTTTTTCGCGTACCACTGGATGTCGATGACGATATACTCCCAGCCCCACTCCTTCAGGCGCTCAGCCATGACCTGGGCGTTGGCCCGCACCTGCTCCTCGTTTACGGTGGTGTCGTAGTAGTCATAGCTGTTCCAGCCCATAGGCGGGGTTGGGGCAAATACATTGTTTGTCATAAAGATATCCTCCAAAGGGTCATCATCACATTGTTGGTACGTTTCAGATATTATGACACATTTCCTTCGATCTTGCAAGAGCTTTTGAGAATTATATTAAAATAAGGGCCCTGATACTTGGGAAAAGCATCAGGGCTGAGTATCATTATATTATATTCGGAGCATATAGTTCTTTAAAAGATATACTTTGACCCGGTTTTATATGACTCGTAGGCGCCTACCATGAATTTGGTGAGGGCGACCGCGCCGTCTATGCCATTTGGAGCCTCGCCGCCGTCAATGCAGGCGTCTATCCAGGCGTCTATGGGCATGGGGTCAGCCTGGGGAAGGTCCCCGAGCTCGACCAGCTTGCCCTCGGTCTCGGCGCAGCTATACTCTAAAATATCGTTATGGACCATTAAGGAGCCCTCTGTGCCGCCCACCTCGAGCACATAGCCCATGCCGCCGCTTACAAAGCCGGTCTCGGACACGCCGATGGCACCGCCGCCGAACTCGATAACGGACACGGCGTTGTCCTCGACGCCCTTGCCGGTCACCTGGGTAAACATGGAGACGATGGACTTGGGCTCGCCCATGAGCCAGTTAAGGGTGTACATGGGGTGGGCGCCCAGGTCCATCATGGCCCCGCCGCCGGTCTCCTTGGGGTCGTAGAAATGGGGCGGGAGCCATCCGGCGCTGCTGCCGTTATGTACGTTGCGCACCCGGGCGTAGGTTATCCTGCCGAGCTTCCCGCTTTCAGTAAGCTCCTTGGCGGCCTTGAGGGTGGGGCGGGCCTTGTGGGGGTAGGATATGGTGAATTTGATGCCGCTGCTGCGGATGGCGCCGGCGATATCCGCGGCCTCCTCATTGGTGAGGGCCAGGACCTTCTCGGTGAAGATATGCTTGCCGGCCTTTGCCACGGCCTTGAGTATCCCGGTATGCTCGGCGGTGGCGGTGGTGACGGTGACGGCCTCTATAGAGGGGTCGCTGAGCAGGGCGTCCAGATCGGGCTGGAAGGGCACGCCAAGCTTTTCAGCCATCTCTGCGCCGCGCTTTGGATCGCTGTCCCAGAGGCAGGAGAGTGTGGTGCGGGGATTGTTCTGCACGGCGGTGGCATATTCCATCGTATGCACGTGCCATGCGCCCAAAACTGCTACGTTCATAATGATTTCCTCCAAAGGTTTATATTACTCATGCTTCTCCAAGCATGGCTCTAACACAGTTTGCGGCTTCAAAATCCTTGCTGCCCATGCCGTAGCCCACCTGCAGCAGGGTCATTATGGGCATACCGCCGAATTTAGTGGCGAAGTGCTTGAGGAGCGCCGCGCCGGTGGGGGTGCAGAGCTCGCCCTCGATCTCGCCCCCATAGATGGGCACGCCTGTGAGAATATGGGCGGTGGCAGGGGCCGGGACAGGCAGTATGCCGTGGGCGCACCGGACCTGGCCGCTGCCCACGTGTACCGGGGAGACGATGACCTGCTCCGGGGACAGCCTGTCCATCAAAAGGCAGACTGCGGTCACATCCGCCACAGCGTCCATGGCGCCCACCTCGTGGAAGTGGATCTCAGTTACCGGCACGCCGTGGGCATGGCTCTCGGCCTGGGCTATCAGACCGTATACAGCAAGGACGTCGGACTTCACCTTCTCGGAGACGTTTAGGTGCCCGCTTACGATATGCTCGATGTCGTGCATACCGCTGTGGTGGTGTCCGTGTGTATGTCCGTGTTCGTGATGGTGCTCGTGCTCATGATGCTCATGCTCATGGTGGTGCTCTTCACCCTCGGTATGACCGTTTACAGACACCTCCATATGGGTGCCGGTAATGCCGCATTTCACCGAGGGCTGGGCTGTGAACTCCACCCCGGGTATACCCAGGGCGTTCAGTTCGTCTATAAAGCCCGGGCGCTCCTCTGGGGGAAGGAGCTCTAAAAGGGCGGCGGAGAGCATGTCCCCGGCGGCGCCCATATTGCAGTCAAGATACAGGGTCTTCATATATGGTCATCTCCTTCTATTTTATCCTATTATAACAGATGCGGGGGATTTGTCAATGTGAAGGGGACTCCAGTGTTGACTTTTGGGCAGACGGTGGGTATAATAGGTCTTGTATACGAAAGTCTTACCAATAATAACCAAAGTATTATTTTAGAAAAGAGGTCAGCAAAAATGGAAGAAAATAAAAAGACCCAGGCTCAGGAGCTCAGCGAGAAGCTTCTGATGGACAAGGCTAAGCCCTCAAGGGAGGCCGCCCTCAGGGACGCCCCCAAGGCCATGGATTTTGCCGAGGGCTATAAGGATTTCATCACTGCCGCAAAGACCGAGCGCGAGGCCGTGGACTGGACTGTTACGGCAGCTAAAGCAGCGGGATTTGTGGAGTTTGACCCGCTGAAGAAGTACAGCGCCGGGGAGAAGGTCTACTATAACAACAGGGGCAGGGCCATGTGCCTGGCGGTTATCGGCAAAAACGGCGCAAAGGACGGCGTCAGGATAGCCGCGGCCCATATCGACAGCCCCCGGGTGGATCTAAAGCCCATTCCCCTGTATGAGAGCGGGGAGCTGGCCCTCTTGAAGACCCACTATTACGGCGGCATCAAGAAGTACCAGTGGACTGCTATACCTCTGTCCATCCACGGCAAGATCGTGAAGAAGGACGGCAGCGAGGTCACCCTGAACGTGGGCGAGGACCCTGGGGACCCTCAGTTCTGCATTACCGATATCCTGCCCCACCTGGGGAAGGACCAGGCCGTAAAGAAGCTGGGCGAGGCCTTTACCGGCGAGGATCTGAATGTGCTCATAGGCAGCCTGCCCTTTGACAAGGAGGGGGAGCAGCTCTATAAGCTGAATGTTATGAAGATCCTCAACGAGCAGTATGGCATTATAGAGAGCGACCTTATCTCCGCCGAGCTGGAGTTCGTGCCCGCCTTCCCCGCCACGGATATCGGCTTCGACCGCAGCATGGTGGGCGCTTACGGGCACGACGACCGCGTCTGCGCATACCCTGCCCTCCAGGCGCTGTTTGCCAGCGAGGCCCCGGAGAAGACCTGCATCGTCTGCCTGGCGGATAAGGAGGAGATCGGCTCTGTGGGCAATACCGGCCTTTGCTCTGAGTACCTGAACTACTTTGTCTGTGACCTGAGCCGTGCCGAGGGCCTGGAGCCCCAGCATGTGTGGAGCAAGTCGAGCTGCCTTTCAGCGGACGTGACCGCGGCCTTTGACCCCACCTATGCCTCTGCCTTTGAGCCGGGCAACTCCACCTATGTAAACCGCGGCGTTGGCATTGCCAAGTACACCGGCAGCCGCGGCAAGGGCGGCAGCAACGACGCCTCGGCCGAGTTCCTGGGCTGGGTGCGCAGGGTCCTGGACAACGCCGGCGTGCTCTGGCAGATAGGTGAGCTGGGGAAGGTGGACCAGGGCGGCGGAGGCACCGTGGCTCTGGACATCGCCCGCCTGAACGCCGACGTCATCGACATCGGGGTGCCGGTGCTCAGTATGCACGCCCCCTTCGAGGTCATCTCCAAGGTGGACCTGTATGCGGCTTATCAGGCGTTTAAGGCCTACTTTGAGGCTGAGTAAGCAATAAAAAAAACCAGGCGGTACGGCGGCTTTCCGTACTGCCTTTTGTTTGGAGATGTTTTTATGACTGTACTGTACCTGGTCTGCTCGCCCGTGCTGCTCATAGCCGGAGGGGCCATAGCTTTCTTCACCTTCCGCTGGGGACGAAAGCTCAGAGAGCGCGGGGTAAAAAGCGGGGCCCTTTTCGGGCTGTACTTCATCAGCGGGGTATGGCTGCTGATGGGGATAGTGTTCATGATATACGGACTGCTGGGGGTGATGTGAGGGGCGGTCATGGCGAAAGCGCCCCGAGAACCGGAGCGCTTCATTTAAAGTACATTAGTTATTTATGTACTTTACCGCTGTGCCGTAGGCCAGTACCTCGGCGGCTCCGGCCATAACAGCGGAGCTTGCGAAGCGCAGGGACACTATCGCGTCCGCGCCCATCTGCTGTGCCTGCTCCACCATGCGCTGCATGGCTATGTTCCGGGCCTCGTCCATCATCTTTGTATAGGACTTCAGCTCGCCGCCTACCAGGGTCTTGAAGCCCTGGCCTATATCCTTGCCGATATTTTTGGACTGGATGGTGCTGCCTATTACTACGCCCAGGGCCTGGATCGGCTGTCCGGGGATGTCGTTGGTGTTTACGATGAACATTTGCGTTGCCTCCTTATATTGGTGTGATATCATTATAATATCATCAAAGGGAATTGTCAAGGGGATTGGGCAAAAAAACGCGCCGGCCTTCCAAGGGAAAACCGGCGCATGGCCATTACATTATATATTTATTATATTATCTCAAATACTATTACTTTGTCTTACGCTCCGGGACGACCTCGGACTTGTCCACTGAATGGGCCACAAGCCCGGGCTCCTGGGGCTCAACCTCGGGTATTGCCAGATTCATGATGATACCCACGATTATGCCAAGCCCGATATTGGTAAAGTTAAAGGTGGCGTTACCGATAACGGCGCCGCCAATCGCCAGGACCAGCATGACCGCCGCAATGCACAGGTTGCGGTTTTTTGTAAAGTCCACGTGGTTTTCAACCAGCGTCCTCAGGCCCACAGAGGCTATCATGCCGTACAGCACAATGCACGCCCCGCCCAGTACGCAGTTGGGCACGGACTGTATGACGCCGATGGCTTTGCCGAAAAAGCTCACCACTATGGCGACAATGGCGGCTATCCGCAGGGAGGCGGGGTTATAGTTGCCGGTGGCAGCCAGCACAGCGGTGTTCTCGCTGTAGGTGGTGTTGGGAGGGCCGCCTGCCAGGCCCGCGAAGACTGTGGCTAAGCCGTCGCCCAGCATGGTGCGGTGCAGGCCCGGGTCCTTGGGGAAGTCCTTGCCCACAACAGCGCCGTTGGCGTACACATCCCCCACGTGCTCAACGCAGGTGACTATGGCGATGGGCGCTATCATGCCGATGGCGGTGATGTTGAAGCTGGGCAGGACAAAGTGGGGGGGCTGGATCCAATTATAGTCGGCGATGACCCCGGTGTCCATAAGTGCCGCGGGGGCAAGGCCCGTCTTTGTGACGATGAGGGAGAGCACATAGCCGCCCACCAGGGCTATCACGATGGAGGACATCTTCACCATCCCCTTGCAGCAGCTGGAGAGCACCACGGCTGTGAGGCAGACAGCAGCCGCCAGCACCCAGGCCCATACATAGGTAGGCATATCATAGCCCTCTCCGAAGATGGGGAGGGCGCTGCCGTCGGGGCCGTACTGGGTCTGGATATTGTTGATGGCGGAGGAGGCCAGGTTCAGGCCGATCAAGGTGATCCCTACGCCCCGGACCACCGGGGGAAAGAGCTTGTCGATAAGGCCCTTGCCGCAGAACCTTATCACCAGGGACAGCAGCAGGTAGAAGGCGCCCGCGGCTATAATGCCGCCCATTGCCGCCGAGACCTGCTCGTCATAGGTGGCCCCGAAGCTTGAGTTGCCTATTACCCCGCAGAGGGCCGAGATGAAGGCGAAGGAGCTGCCCAGGAAGGTGGGTATGCGCCCGCCGGTGCAGAGGTGGAAGATGATGGTGCCAACGCCAGCGCAGAACAGGGCCACGCCCACGTCAAGGCCCGTGAGCAGCGGCACCAGGATAGTGGCGCAGCTCATGGCGAAGGCGTGCTGGAATCCCAGGGCCAGCGCTTTTTTGGCGCCAAGCTTCTCGTACTCCTCAGACCGGGGGAACAGCAGGCGGTTGAGCCTAGATAGAATTTCCATTTTTTGGCCTCCTCTATTTAGTTGTATAAAAGCTTAAACGGCCTAATTGTAGCAGAGTGGGGGAAGTTTGTCAATGATATTAACGAATTATGAAGAAATTTCTGTGAAGCCGGATAAAAGATGTCCCGGAAGCTGATATACTGGGGACAGCTAATAGGAAAGCCGGGGATAAGGCTGTGCTTTTCACGCCCGTTCCCATATGCCCAAATTTCCTTCACCCAACCGTCTTGAACTTTGCGAAAATCGTGCTATAATATAAAGATATCAAGTATTTAAGTGAAAGGAAGTCTTTTAGCTATGGCAATGAAAGAATTTCAGGCTGAATCGAAACGGCTGATGGACCTGATGATAAACTCCATCTATACCCATAAGGAGATCTTCCTTCGGGAGCTTATCTCAAATGCCAGCGACGCCATTGACAAGCTCTACTATAAGAGCGTCAGCGAGGGGGTCACCGGCCTTAACCGGGAGGATTTCTTTATCCGCATTGAGGCCGACAAGGAGGGGCGCGTCCTTAGGATAACCGATAACGGCATCGGCATGACCGCTGAGGAGCTGGACAATAACCTGGGTGTTATCGCCAAGAGCGGCTCGCTGCAGTTTAAGAGTGAAAATGAGAAGAACGACGCGGATGTGGACATTATCGGACAGTTTGGCGTTGGGTTTTACTCGGCGTTTATGGTCAGCTCGAAGGTGGTCGTGGAGACAAAGGCCTTTGGAGCTGAGAAGGGCGCGATGTGGGTCTCCGAGGGCCTTGACGGCTATGAGATATCAGACAGCAGCTGGGACGAGCGGGGGACGCGCATTACCCTCACGATCAAGCCCGACACCGAGGACGAGAACTACAGCGAGTTCCTGGACCAGTACAGGCTGAGCCATTTGGTCAAGCGGTACTCGGACTATATCAGGTATCCTATTAAAATGGAGATGCAGCGATCCAGGATGAAGGAGGGCACGGGCGCCGAGGGCAAGGAGCCGGAGTATGAGAGCTACTTTGAGGAGGAGACCCTCAACTCTATGGTGCCGATCTGGAAGAAGGCAAAGAGCGAGGTCACTGACGAGGAGCTGAACGGTTTTTATAAGGAGAAGTTCGGGGACTGGCAGGACCCGCTGAGGGTGATACGCACCTCCACAGAGGGCGCGGCGACCTATACCGCCATGCTCTTTGTGCCAAAGGCCGCGCCCTATAACTATTATACCCGGGATTTTGAGAAGGGCCTGCAGCTCTACGCCAGCGGGGTGCTCATTATGGACAAGTGCGCCGATCTGCTGCCGGACTGCTTCAGCTTTGTGCGGGGCCTGGTGGACTCCCAGGATCTGTCGCTGAATATCTCCAGGGAAATGCTGCAGCACGACAGGCAGCTGAAGCTTATCGCCGGGCGGCTCGAGAAGAAGATAGCGAGCGAGCTTAAATCCATGCTGGAGAACGACAGGGAGAAGTATGAGGAATTCTGGAAAAGCTTTGGCCTGCAGATAAAGTACGGCATGTATGAGGGCTTTGGGGCCAAGAAGGACGAGCTCAAGGACTTGGTGCTGTTCACGTCCTCAAATGAGAGGAAGCTTGTGAGCCTCAAAGAGTATAGGGAGCGGATGAAGCCAGAGCAGGAGTGCATATACTATGGGTGCGGGGAGAGCGCCCAGCGTATCATGGCGCTGCCCCAGGCCGAGGCCCTTGTGGAGAAGGGCTTTGAGATCTTGTGTCTGACGGATGATGTGGATGAGTTTGCCCTTAAAATGCTGGATAAGTACGACGAGAAGGAGTTCAAGAACATCACCGCCGAGGGCCTGGACCTGCAGAGCGACGAGGAGAAGCAGCATACCAAAGAGCTTGCCGACGAGAATAAGGGGCTGCTCGAGGCCATGGGCAGGGCCCTTGAGGGGAAGGTAAAGGAGGTCAAGCTGAACGCAGGGCTCATGAGCCATCCCGCCGCCATGTCCACCCAGGGGGAGATATCCTCGGAGATGGAGAAGGTGCTGAACAATATGCCCGCAGGTGAAAGGGTGAAGGCCCAGAGGGTGCTGGAGCTGAACCCTGAGCACCCGGTCTTCGGAAAGCTCTGTGAGCTGAAGGACGATGAGGAGCGGCTGGGCCTTTATGCCAATGTGCTGTACGGTCAGGCGCTGCTGGTAGAGGGCACGCCACTTGAGGACCCGGCTGAGTTCGCAAGGCAGGTCTCGGCTATAATAGTCTGATATTTAAATTGAGATAAATCGAAAGGAGCCGGTATGAACCAGGCAAATTACCCCAGTTATCCAAATTATCCAGAGGGCCAGGGCTGCCCGGCCTATCCCGCCTATCAGGGCCAGCCTGCGCAGAACCTCCAGGGCCAACAGGGTTATCCGGCGCAGCAGGGCTATCCGGGGTATACCCCGGGGTACTATCCTGTCCGGGCGCAGGCCCCGGCCTTTGCGCTCAGGAGGAAGGACCCGAGAAGATCAGGGGCGCTGAGGACGTTGAACACGGTGGGGCTGCTGATAGTGGCCCAGACGGTGCTGAGCTTTGCGCTGCAGGCGGCGGTGTCCGTGATCTGCGTGGCGGCTGGCGTGAATATTATGGGCGACGATCTGGCGATGGTGATGCTGTCCATCGGGCTCTCCCCGGTATGCACGGCGCTGCCGCCGCTTATCTATATGATGAAGAAGGACTGGAATTTCCACCTGCGCTTTGGCAGGAGCAGCTTTATTGGATGTGTGCTGGTGGTCCTTGGAGGGCTGGGGGCGTGCATGGCGGCGAACATCCCCGCGGCGGTGATAAAGGAGCTGCTGGAGGACCACGGGGCGAAGGAGCTGCCCAGCGTCCTGGGGAATGGCGGCGGCTGGCTGAACTTTTGGATAGAGTTCCTGGGCGTGGCGGTGATGGTGCCGGTGCTGGAGGAATTTGCCTTTCGGGGGGTAATACTCTCGTCCCTGAGAAGGTTTGGCACCGGCTTTGCAATAGCGGCCTCGTCGGTGATATTCGGCATGGCCCATATGCAGCTATCAAGCGTAGTTTTCGCTACGATAGCGGGGGCTGCCATGGGTGCGGCCTATGTTATCACAGGAAATCTGTGGGTGAGCGTGTGCATACACGCTATGAACAACGGCATTGCCGTTATTGAGAGCTATTACTACCTGTTCACAGGCTGGGGCCAACCGAAGCAGGAGCTGCTTGCCGGGATCACGATGGCGGTCGCCTGCGCCCTGGGTATGCTGGCGCTGGTGCTGCTGCTGGCGCTGAGAAAGAGGCTGTTCCCGAAGAGGGAGCCAATGGTCCCGGCGGACGGCGTGCTGTATGCGCCGCTGGGGGCAGGGGAGTCTGCGCTGACGATGCTGAGATCGGTGGTGCTCTGGGCCATAGCCGCGATGGTGGCGGTGGAGACGATCATGCTGTTCTTTATCTGAGGGCGGCATGAAGCTTGAGTTTCTGCCGGAGAAGCGGTTTATGGAAAGGGCGCTGGAGCTGGCGCGGGAGGCCGGTGAAGCCGGGGAAGTGCCGGTGGGCGCGGTGATAGTGAGCGGCGGGCAGGTGATAGGCGAGGGGCGAAACAGGCGGGAGAGCCTGGGGAATGCCCTTGCCCACGCGGAGGTCGAGGCTATCGCGAGGGCCTGTGAGAGGCTGGGCACCTGGCGGCTGAGCGGGTGCCAGCTTTACGTGACGCTGGAGCCCTGCCAGATGTGTGCGGGGGCGGCGTATAATGCCAGGGTGGAGCGGGTGGTCTTTGGCGCGGAGAGCCCGGAGGCCGGGACGCTGAAAATGCCCGCCTACCCAGGCTTTATGGAAGATGAAGCGCGGCAGATCCTGCGGGGCTTCTTTGCGCGGCAAAGATAACGGGGTCCAGGGGAACAGGTTCCCCTGGCAGGGTCTGGGGCAGCGCCCCAGGGTCTGGCGCGGCCAAAGGCCAGCGTAAAAAAGAGGGTTTTTTCAAAAGAAAAAGCCCTCTTTCCGTTATACTATAAGCCTTGACTTTACCGCCTTTTTATGATATATTTTTCACCGTTAGGACTCCGCGGTGCCTGCGGCATAGCACAATAATAAACTAGCTATACCGCAGCCGAACACAGGAACAGGGTGCAAATCCCTGGCGAACCCGTCGCCGTAATGACGGAGCCCGCGCCCCAGGAAGCCGGTACAGCAGGGCCGGTCCATCCGGGAATTGCCACTGGAAATTATAGTTGATCGCTATACAGCATTTATAATGCTGCTTCTGGGAAGGCCGGGCGCGGGCGCTGATGTCAGAGCCGGAAGACTTGCCCGGAGGGCCGCAGGGTAGCTGCGATGTTCAGCGAGCCCTGCAGAAGCGCGGCAGACTGTGTACACAGCAGGCCGCGCCCTTAGTCTGGGGTTTTGTAGTAAGCGTGCTTAAAACCGGCATATATTTTGAGCTGTGCCTGGTTCAAAGGGGGGCCCTCTTTGAAACCGCGTAAACTACACCCTGGCAGGCCACCCTAAAATAAATATTTTTAGGAGGCATATTACTATGCAGAACAAAACTATCGCTAAGAGGACGGCGGCGCTTCTGCTGGCGCTGCTGATGGCTGTGGGGATCTTTGCCGGGTGCAGCAAGGGCGGCGGTAACGGGGAAAAGAGATCCGTTACCGTCACTGTGACCCATAAGGACGGCAGCACCAAGGACTTTACCTATGAGACCACCGAGGAAATGCTGGGGGCCGTGCTCCAGAAGGAGGGCCTTATCGAGGGGGAGGACTCCCAGTACGGCCTGTTTGTAAAATCTGTTGACGGCTATACCGCCGACGAGGGCAGCCAGGAGTGGTGGTGCCTGACGGTGGACGGGGAGACGGCAATGACCGGCATCGACTCCACCCCTATTGAGGAGGGCAAGAGCTACGGCCTGGTGCTGACGGTGGGCTACTGATGAACAAGCGCCTTTTGTCCATGTGCGTCATGGCAATGATGGGTGTGCTGCTGACTGCGGGCAAGGAGGTCATGGCCTTCCTGCCCAACTTCGAGCCGGTGACGCTTTTGATCGTGCTGTTCACCCTGAGCTTCGGGCCGGTGGCAATGGGGGCCGTGTGCGCGTTCCTGCTGCTGGAGGGGCTGCTGTACGGCTTCGGGAGCTGGTGGGTGATGTACCTTTATATATGGCCGCTGCTGGCGGCGCTCACCTGGGCTTTCAGGCGCATGGACAAGGCATGGCAGTGGGCGGTGTTCGCGGGGCTGTATGGCCTGTGCTTCGGGACGCTGTGCTCGCTGACGTACCTGCCTGTGGGCGGGGTGAGGATGATGTTTGCCTGGATCATAAGCGGGCTCCCCTTTGACTTTATGCACGCCGGCGGCAATTTCCTGCTGATGCTGCTGTTGTACAGGCCGTTAAAAGGGGCTCTGGACAGGCTTAGGGGGGTGAGTGGGCTGTGAGGTACTTTGCAAGATACTTTATAGATTTCGGGGCCATTGCCCTGGTGTATGCCCTGGTGCTTTTCAGGCGGTGGCGGGCCCGGGGCCGGGACGTGCTGGTGGTGCGCACGCTGATGTACGCGTACCTCACATTAGTGCTCCTTGTCACATTGATGCCGGTGATAGCTTCGTTGCCATTTATGCTGAACCACCCCTATGAGCCCATGAACATGACGCCCTTTGTGGACGTTTTTGAGGGGCGGGGGGATTTTGTGAGGCAGGTGGCGCTAAACGTGGTTATGACTGCGCCCTTCGGGTTCCTGCTACCGCTGTGCAGGCGGGCGGGCTTTGGAAAGACGGTGCTGTGGTGCCTGCTCATGAGCCTTTTCATAGAGCTTATCCAGCCGCTCATGAGCGGAGGAAGAAGCTCCGACATTACGGACATTATCACAAATACGGCCGGAGGGGCGATTGGGTACGGACTGCACGTCCTGTTCAGGCCGGTTACAGATTGCCTTTTGGAGCGCCTGAAAAAGGCTGAGTAAAAAAAGAGCTGTCCCGGAAAATGGGACAGCTCAATTCTTTGGTTTCAGCGCTTCATGCGCTCCATGACTATGCGGGCCATCTCGCCCACGTTCTTCATGGAGGATATCTCGCCCATCTTGAACTTCATGCGGAACTCCCGCTCCACGGCGGAGATAAGGGTGATATGCTCCAGGCTGTCCCAATCCTCGATGTCGTCGGCGGTGGTCTCGGGGCCGACACGGATGGAGCTGTCGTCGAATACATCCTGGAATACCCGGTCGAGCCTTGCGAATACGTTTCTTGCGTCCATTATATATGCCTCCTTTTAGGTTAGGTCAATCTCCGGCACCGGCGGCGGGGGGAGCTGTGGTGGGGCCGGGCTGGGGGTATGGGTCGGTGACTGACTCACCGGCGTTCTGGTCGATGATGGCCTGGATGTAGTTTGCATTGTCGCCAACCACGGAGAAGGCCGAGACTGTGAATACCACGTCGGTTATGCCAAGGTCACGGATCATGCTTACAAGGTTGCGCTCCATATACCGGATGTCGGCTACGTATATCTCGCCGAAGGAGCTGGTGTAGAAGGGGACGGTGGCGTTGCCGTAGCTGTCCTTCATAACTAAGAGCTTGCGGCCGTTCTGCACCTCGGTGGTGATCTTGACGATATACTGGTCGCCGCCGAGATAGACGATATAGGGGTCCTCGGGGACCTCGGCGCCGAAGAGGTCGTCATCGTCCCAGGAGAAGTTGAAGGACTGGTCGTAGTAGACGGCGGAATAGGGGACTCCGGGGAGATAATAGATGAAGTCCTCGGGGTCGCTTAGAAGGTCCGCGGATTTGGACCAGCTGTACATGGTGCCCATGGAGTTTTCGATCTTCTTCGGGGTATAGGTGGAGATATCCGCGAAGGGGACTCCGGCGGCGTTGGCGAAGGCCTGGGCCGCGTAGTAGGCCCCCAGGGGCTGCCAGTGGTGGTCGGTGCGGCAGTAGATGGGCTCCCCTGAGTGGGCAGAGAGGGCGCTGCAGATGTTAAGGGGCTTTATTGCAGGGTCGAGCTTCTGGTGGACGCTGTCAAAGCACTGGGACTGGTCGGCAACGTACTCCTTATACTCCTCGGGGGTGTAGAACTGGCAGGGGAGCGGGGCGGGCATGGACCAGATGTTTACAGAGGGGTCCACCTTTTGGCGCAGGTCATTCAGGGCCGAGGCGTATGCGTCGCCGCTGCCTCCGGCAAACATCTCTATCCCCCGCCAGTGTCCGTCCTGCTTGATTATCATGATATTCTCGATGATGTCCTTGCCCTCCGCCGCATGGTTCGGGAAGGGGTCGGCGGTGGGGCCGGGGGCGGCTGTGGGCCCGGGAGTCATATTGCGGCCAGCGGCGCCTGCTGGCAGGGAGCTTCCGGAAGCTCCGGAAGCATCAGGACTGCTGTTTACAGGGGCCGCGGTCGGCGCGGGAGACTGGTCCCTGTCCTTTATCTTGTCTATCTTGCCCACAAACTGTACGGAGTCCTCGGACTTGGGCAGGCCGAAAAGCCGCTTGAAGCTGTTGCCGAGGTTTTTAAAGCCGTCATGGTTCGGGACGGTGTCGTCGTAGTAGGTGGCGACCCCCGCGGTGAAGTCGCCGGAGAAGTAGCTCTCCAGGGTGAACTTCGGGAACTCCGCCAGCTTCCGCTTCTCAATGAGGGACTCTGTGGAGCGGGGCAGTACCAGGAGCAGTACGGCGGCTGTGGCGAAGGCCAGTGTCAGTATCAGCAGGCAGAGGATGGACATACGGTTGGAAAGGACACGGCGCCTGTCGGGTCTTCTGCGGCGGCGGGGCTGTGGGGCCGGCTGGTCTGGGGGGTCGGGCATATGCTTTATCTCAGGGGTCTCCATGGGGTCACCTTGCTTTCATTATGGTATGGCTGGGGCTAGAAGCGCCAGTAGAGGAACACATTATTGGTGGCGTCCACCAGCAGGATGCTCACTATGGCTAAAAGGCCAATACAGGCTATGAGGGAGCCTGCGCGCCCGGCAATGTACAGGGAGTCGCTTGAGGACTCCAGGAAGAAGCTCTCGATTTTCGGCAGGAGGGGCAGGCTGCAGGCCACGGAGACGGCGATAAGGAAGAGGTTGTTCTGGAAGGAGGCCCAGGTGATGGGGTCGAAGAAGGGGGCCGCGCCGGTCATGGCTCCCACGGCGGTGATGTTTTTGAAGAACAGGCCAAGCTGGGAGAGGTCCTCAAAGTAGAAAATGCCGAAGCCGACTATAATGACAAGCTTGCTGTAGATATGCTTCCACCATAGGGGCCACTTTTTGATCCGCTTTTTGCCGAGCTTCTGCTCGAAGAATATGAAGCAGCCGAAGTATAGGCCCCAGATAATATAGTTCCAGGCGGCTCCATGCCAGACGCCGGTGCAGAACCATACCAGGAAAAGGCTTATGTACTTGCGGTTCTGACCAAATATGGGAACATAGAGAAGGTAATCCCGGAAGAAGGAGCCCAGGGAGATATGCCAGCGCTGCCAGAACTCCGCTATCGTCCTGCAGGCGAAGGGGTGGGCGAAGTTCTCGTCAAAGTGGAAGCCGAACATACGGCCAAGGCCTATGGCTATGTCGGAGTAGCCGGAGAAGTCGAAGTAGACATAGAGGGAGTATACTATCACAGTGTACCAGGTGCCAAGGAAGGAGAGGGTGGAGATATCCTTGCCGAAGAAGGAGTCCACTATCACCCAAAGGTTATTGGCAAGTATCACCTTCTTTGAGAGGCCGACTATCACCCTGAGGGCGCCGTCGCAGAGGTCCGTGGGGGTGACGGAGCGGGACTCGATCTCCTCCTCCACCACGCTGTACCGCACGATGGGGCCGGCTATTAGCTGGGGGAAGAGGGAGAGGTACAGAAGGAAGCGGGAGTAGCGGGGCTGGACCTTCACGGTCTCCCAGTAGCAGTCCAGGATATAGGATATAGCCTGGAAGGTGAAGAAGCTTATGCCTATGGGCATGCGTATCTGGGGCACCGGCAGGGACAGGCCCGAGAGGCCGTTCAGATTTTCCACAATAAAGCCGCTGTATTTGAATATCACCAATAGGGCTATGTCAATTACGATGCCAAGGGCCACAGCGGCTTTGTCTCTGCCGGTGCCACGGTTTTTTTCGATAAGTATGCCTATGTACCAGTTGAGGAACGAGCTGAATATGAGAAGGACGATCCACAGGGGCTCGCCCCAGGCGTAGAATAGCAGGGAGAAGGCTATGAGCGCCGCGTTCTTTGCAGGCAGGGTCCTTGCCAGGAAATAGCATATGAAGCATAGGGGCAGGAATATGTAGATGAAGAAAAGGTCTGCAAATACCAAATGAGGTCAGCTCCTCTTATAGTTTTCGTATGCGGGAGGGGCCCTCGCTGCGCTGGGAGGACTTGACTATCATGGGCGTGCGGCTCTCCCGGTGGAGCACGGTGGTGCGGGGCGGGGTCACCAAAGGGGCGTAGCGGTGGACCCTGCGGCGGGAAGCATACCTGCGGCGGCGCCTGCTGAATGCGAATATGGCAATACAGACAGCGGCGGCGGGCAGGGATATCATCAGGCCCCATGGCAGGGACGCAAGGCCGTTCCCCTCCTCAGGCTCAGGCTCTGCCAGGGCTGGCTGGCCCTCCGGAGTAGAGGCGAAGGCCTCGGCCTCCGCTGCCGCCTCGGTGATGAACTTTGAGACACCGGCGTCGTAGGCGCGGGCGGCGAAGTCCGGCTCCAGCTGGGCATCGAGCATGGACTTGAGAAGGTCTGTGGTGAAGTGGGACTGAAGGCCGTCCCCTGCCGCGGCTACATAGTCCTCGTCGGATATGGACAGGGCGAGAATAAGGCCGCGGCCCTCGGCCCCTCCCACCTGCCAGGACTTCATCACCGAGTGCAGGTACTCTACCCGCTGGGTGTAGCCGGTCACAGGCAGGGTGTCCATTGTAATGACAACGAGCTGGACAGAGCGGGAGCTGAGCGCGGCATTTTTTGTGAGGATAAGGGATCTGGTCTCGCCGCTGAGCACGTTGGCTCCGTCGCTATAGTAGAAGTCGGCGCCGGGCTCGGGGATAGCAGGCCCGGACTCGGCGCGGGCGGTATTGGCTGCCCCACAATATAAAGACGATAAAAGAAATAGGAAGGTAACAAATAACAGGGAAAAAATCTTAGAAAATCTCAGCCTGGCGCTGCGCTCCATAATACTCCTCCTGGAGGGACAAAATGAGGGGCAAATATCCCCCTATATATTCTAACCCGAAAAGGGAAGGGTGTCAAGGTACGATATATGGTGGAGGATAAAGGGGTATGGGCAAGAGAAAGCTGCCGGGGGATACCCGGCAGCGGCGGTATTGAGGCTGACCCGCCGCAGGCCTCCCAGCCGGTTATCGGCGGTGGCGGTGCAGGCGGTCAGAAAAAGGCATAGCAGCAGGAATACTGCCAGCAGCTTTGGGATAGACATGGGAAAACTCCTCCTACCCCTATAGTCTGGCCCCTATTCCCCGATATATTCCCTCACGAAGAAGTCCGCTCCGACGCTCTCGGCGACCTTCTGGCAGGCGTCGAGCTCAGCCTTGGGGAGGGTGCTCACGGCTGTCATGCGAACATGGGGCACGTTCAGGACCGCTGTGCTCGTGAAGCGCAGGATGGCAGGGAATGCCCTGAGCCCAAAGCGGCTGTGGCAGAGCCTGTCGTAGCCCTCGGGGGTGCTGGCGTTGAGGCTTATCGAGACGGCGTCAACGCGCCCGTCCAGGTCTAGGGCGGCATTGCGGCCTGTTATGAGGTTTGCAAGGCCGTTGGTGTTGATGCGGATGAAGTGGGAGCCGGTGGAGCGTATCTGGTCGCAGAGCCACATCATATCGTCCCAGCGGCAGGCAGGCTCGCCGTAGCCGCAGAAGACTATCTCAGGGTATGTATTCAGGTCCCGGCGCTGCAGCTGGGCCCAGAACTCCTCCCTGGTGGGCTCCCCGCCCTGATACCAGAGGTTATTGGAGTAGAGGCTGCCGGAGCTGTTCTGCCTGAGGCAGAAGTCGCAGCGGTTGGGGCAAGAGTTCGTCATATTGATGTACAGGTTCACGCCGTATTCGTAGGTGGCGCTGGCTCCGTATAGCTGGCTAATGTGGTTTTCCATACAGATCATACTCCTATTGTGTTGCTCCTATAGATTTTAGTATGCGTTCGGGCTTTGGGCAGTTACCCGGGGTATCCGGCCCTCAAGGCGGAAGAGCCGCCGGATATTCCGGTTGGAGGCCTCCAGGACCTCCCGGGTGGTGATGCCCCGAAGCTCAGCGATCTTGGCGGCGGTATGGGGGATAAGGCTGGAGTCGTTGCGGCGGCCCCTATGGGGCTCGGGGGCCATATAGGGGGCGTCGGTCTCCAGAAGCAGGCGGTCGAGGGGTATCCCGGCGGCTACCCGCAGGACCTTTTTTGCATTTTTAAAGGTGACCGCGCCGCCGATACCGATATACATTCCAAGGTCCAATATTTCCCGGGCCATCTCCAGGCTTCCTGAGAAGCAGTGCAGGACGCCCTGGGGGCGGTACTCCCTGAGCAGCTCCAGCACGTCGGCGTGGGCGTCCCGGTCGTGGACGCAGACCGGCAGGTCCAGCTCCTTTGCAAGGGAGAGCTGGGCGGCGAAGACCTCCCGCTGGCGCTCCCTCGGGGCACAGTCCTCCCAGTGGTAGTCAAGGCCTATCTCGCCTACAGCCACGGCGTCACCCCGCTCCAGCCAGACCCTAAGGCACTGGAGCCAGTCCTCCGGCAGGCTGCCGTCTATCTCCTCGGGGTGTATGCCCACGGCGGCGAAGATATAGGGGTTAAGGTCGGAGAGGCCCACGGTGGAGGCGCAGGTCAGCAGGCGGGTGCCCATGTTTATGACGCAACGCACGCCGGACAGGGGGAGCTGCTTCTCTAAAAGCCAGGCCCTGTCCTTGTCGAAGGCGCTGTCGTCGTAGTGGGCGTGGGAGTCGTATATTTCAAAGTAATCCTCGGGGCCCATATCAGCGGACCTTGCTACCGGCGGGGATGCCGTCGGCGAATATCACTTTTACGTCGTTTTCCCCGGCGTCGGCGGCTAATATCATGCCCTGGCTCTCCACGCCGCAGAGGGTTGCGGGCTGGAGGTTCGAGACCACTATCACATTATGGCCTGTAAGCTCCTCGGGCTTGTACCAGGGGGCGATCCCTGAGGCTACTGTGCGCACCACCCCGGTGCCGTCGTCCAGGCTGAGCTTTAACAGCTTCTTTGCCCGCTTTACCGGCTGGCAGTCGATTATTTTCGCTACCCGCAGGTCCACGGCGGCGAAGTCGGTGATAGCTATTTTAGCTATGCCCTGGAGCTCCTTGTGGAGCTCGGCCTTCTTCTGCATATCGTCCCCGTTTGGGGCGGGGGAGCTGCCGGCGTATTTCTCCTCCATGCGCTTCATGATGTCCTCCATCTCCTGGCGCTCAAAGAGTATGGAGGGGGAGTCTGTGACCTTATTGCCGGAGGCGGGATAGTTGTTGGTCCTGTCAAGGAGCTCCCAGGGCAGGGGCACGGTGCCAAGCTGCCGCAGGATGGAGACTGAGGTCTCGGGCATGAAGGGGAACAGCAGGGTGGCTCCGGTGGTGATGGAGTCCACCAGGTTATAGAGCACCGTGGAGAGCCGGGCGCACTGGGTGGGGTCCTTGGCTAAGATCCAGGGGGTGGTCTCGTCGATATATTTATTGCAGCGCTTTAAGAGGGTGAATATCTCCGAGAGGGCGTCGGCTGTGCGCAGCTGGTCCATTTTAGCCGCGACCTTATCCCGGCAGGAGGCCACGCAGGCGTGCAGGTCGCCGTCCTCGGGAGCGGCTATCCCACAGTCCTCCACCTTGCCGTCGAAGTATTTGTTTATCATGGAGACGGTGCGGTTCACAAGATTTCCCAGGACATTGGCAAGGTCGCTGTTGGTGCGGTCGTTTATCAAGTCCCAGGTGATGTTGCCGTCGTTCTCAAAGGGGAGCTCGCGCAGGAGATAGTACCGCACGGCGTCGGTGTCGAAGACGTCCACAAGGTCGTCGGCATACATGACGTTCCCGGCGGACTTGCTCATCTTGCTGCCGTCCATAAGGACCCAGGGGTGCCCGAAGACCTGCTTGGGAAGGGGGAGGCCCAGGGCCATAAGGAAGATGGGCCAATAGATAGTGTGGAAGCGGGTTATGTCCTTGCCGATCACATGGATGCCCGCGGGCCAGTATTTTTTAAAGAGCTCATCGCTCTCGCCGTCACAGTGGTAGCCGATACCGGTGATATAGTTGGTAAGGGCGTCCAGCCAGACGTATATTACATGCTGGGGGTCGAAGTCCACCGGGATGCCCCACTTGATGGAGGTGCGGGTGACGCACAGGTCCTGAAGGCCCGGGAGCAGGAAGTTGTTCATCATCTCGTTGCGGCGGGATACGGGCTGGATGAAGTCGGGGTGGGAGTTGATATGGTCGATGAGCCGCTGGGTATAGCTGCTCATTTTGAAGAAGTATGCCTCCTCCCGCTCCTTCCTGGGCTCGCGGCCGCAGTCGGGGCATTTGCCGTCTATCAGCTGGCTCTCGGTCAGGAAGGACTCGCACTCGTCGCAGTACAGCCCCTCATAGGAGCTCTTATAGATGTCCCCCTGGTCGTAGAACTTTTTGAATATCCTCTGGACCTCTTTCACGTGGTATTCGTCGGTGGTGCGGATAAAGTGGTCGTAGGAGAGGTCCATCAGGTCGAACTGCTGCCTTACAAGGGACGAGGTGCCGTCCACGAACTCCTTCGGGGAGAGGCCAGCGGCTTTAGCCTTTTGCTCGTTCTTCTTACCGTGCTCGTCGGTGCCGGTCTGGAAGTACACGTCATAGCCCTGCATACGCTTGAAGCGGGCTATGCAGTCGGCTAGGACAGGGTCGGCAATGTTGCCGATATGGGGCTTGCCCGAGGTGTAGGCTATGGCCGTCGTGATATAATAAGCGCCTTTTGATTCCATTGGTATCCTCCGTAAGCTTTGGTATTTTTACACTGTATATATTTTCTTATATTATTTCCGTTTCATGCACTCCCTATCGGCTCTTTATCGGACGAGCAGGGCGGAGAAGACCGCCGCCAGCATTAAAAGCGCCAGCGCGCCGGCTGTGATGCGGACGAGCATGGTGCGTCGGTCGGGTCTGGGCTTCATTGTGTACGCTCCTTTTCTGTATAAGCCGTAATTAAACTACATTTTACCATTTTTTTTTCGATTTGTAAACACTTGAGCGGAGAAAAAAGCGCCCCCGAAAGGGAACGCTTTCTGTGCTATTTTGGCAGATACCAGTAGGAATTGAAACCGTGGTTATATACCCTGCCGCCCTTTGGCACCTGGGTGAGGGTGTTGAAAACATTGTAGTAGTCTCCGCCGCCCATGCCTGTGCATATTGCCCCGAACATAGCGAGGGCCATATTGGGCAGTGCCATACCTATTATATAGGGAGTGAGGCCGAACACAAGGTTTGGGAGCAGGCTCATGAAGATGAAGCGGGACCGGCTCATGTCCTCGGGGCCTACAACAAAGAGCATACCCTGGCGCAGGTTTGTGTAGATGTACACGTCCTCCCGAAAGCATACCGCGTGCAGCAGCTCGTGGGGCAGCAGGACAGCCATGGGCAGGAAGCACCCGGCTATCATCTGGCCTGTGTTGAAGGTGCCCCGGCAGCGCTGAAACGCCGGCGCCGCCAGCAATATTATAACGAGCACGCACAGGCCGTTGGCTATCATAGACAGGGCCTTGGTATCCTTGGCTTCCCTAAACGGGACCGCGCCCGGGCGGTGTGGGGCATGGGGCAGGGAGGCGGGGTCCAGGTCATATGCGCCTTTATAATGCAGGCGCATATGTCAGTCCCTGAGGATGACGCCGTTGCCGTCGAAGCGGGCGCCGTTTGAGGATAGGATAGTTACACCCTCGATGAAGGCCCATATTACGGTGGCAGCAGTGGCGAGGCCGCAGGTGAGCAGGCCTCCGGCAAGGCTGAGCACAAGCTGGATCACGCCGCGGGAGTTGAAGCCCAGGTAGAAGTTATGCACACCGAAGACACCCAGTATGATGGCTAAAATGCCAGCCGCAAGGCGGCTCTTCTGCTGGTAGCCCGCGGGGGGAGTGGTGTATATGGGCTGCCGGGGAGGCTCCGGGCGGTAGCTCTGGGCGGTATAGTTGGGGGGCTGATAGCCGGAATAGGGCTGGGAGTAGGGCTGCTGGCCGGGGCTTTGGGGCTGGCCGGGGTCGCCGGAGGGCTGGGTGTTAAAATTATATACGTACTGGTTTTGGACCGTGGGCTGGGGCTCCACAGGGGGCTCCGGCGCATGGGGCGGCTCGGTGGTGAACTCGATGGCCGGGGGCTCCGGCTGAGGGTCCAGGGTGAGCTGGGGGGTGGGCTTTTCCCAGGCTGGGGCCGGGTCCGGCGCGGGGGCCTGGGGAGCGGGCCCGGAGGGCTGGTCCGCCTGTGGGACGGTGGCAGCGGGCTCCGCAGGGGCCTCGGGCTGCTGTGGGTTAAGGTCCTTGTTCTCCATATCGTTCATGAGTGCTGCCTCCTTAGTCTTTCAGGTAGACGCCGTTGGCGTCGGTGTTTATACGTCCGTCCAGAAGCTTGATGCCGTCCAGTATGCCCCATATCTGCATGACGATGGCTCCAACGCCGCAGGTCAGGATGGATATGAGCAGCTGCATGAGCCCTCTGGAGGTGTTGCCAAGGTAGAAGCTGTGTACGCCGTAGGCCCCCAGGATAATTCCTAAAATACCCGCTGCGATACGGCTGCGCTGCATATAGCCGGGAGGCGGGTCAATGCCTGCCTGGGGTTGGTATTGGGGGGGATTGTACATGGGCTGCTGGCCCTGGGGCTGATAGCCGTTATTATAGTCTGCCATGATCTCTGTCGCTCCTTTATACCGGCTTTTGCCGAGATTCTTTTCCGTAGGTATATCTTAGCACGAGTAATGTTCAGAAAGCAAGGGGGTGAGGGCAAAAGTAAGGGATTCTTAATCAGTAGAAAGGTTTTTGGCGGCAGAGGGACGGTTTTTTGAAAAAATATTTATTTTTTTTCGCGAAAGTTCGCCTTTTTTGCGAAACTTCGGGGTGTTTTCGAGGTATGGTTGAGAGGAGGTTTTATGAGCATAAAAAAACGGCGGAGATCTGAAAGGAGTGGTTAGGCCTTGTTTCGGAAGAAGCAGGAGGGGCCCGCGGTACTGAGCGTGCAGGCGAGGCCGGCGGGCGTGTCCAACGGGCTGCCCCTTGGAGCGGGGGAGCGGGAGCTGTACAGGGCTCTCAGGCAGTCGGTGCCCATAATCGACGCGGCTGTGTATAAGCTGAGGCGGCTTATAGGGGATTTTAAGGTGAGCTGCCCGGACGGGGAGGTGCAGGAAAGGCTGCAGAGGTTTTTGGACGGCGTAAAGGTGAACGCCGGGGGCACTGGGATAAACGAGTTTCTGGGGATATACCTTGAGGAGCTTATCACCTACGGGAACGCTGTGGGGGAGATGGTGGCCTCCGGAGGACAGATAGGGGCGCTGTATAACGCGGGGCTGAGGGACCTGGAGCTGGAGGGCGACGGCTCCCTGGGCATCAAGGTGTATGTGCTGGAGCCCGGCGGGCGCAGGGAGTGCCAGTGCAGTGAGCTGCTGCTAGTCTCGGCGCTGAACCCTGAGGCGGGGTCCCTCTGGGGGGTGTCGCTGCTGAGGGGGCTGCCCTTTGTGAGCTCGGTGCTCATGCAGATATACCAGACCCTGGGGACGAACTGGGAGCGCATGGGGAACGTGAGGTTTGCCGTGACCTGCAAGCCGGACGGCGCTCCGGGCGGGGCCCTGGAGCGGGCCAGGCAGATGGGCAAGGAGTGGAAGAACGCCATGAGCTCCAGGGAGCCGAGGGACTTTGTGGCGGTGGGGGATGTGTCCATCAAAGCCATAGGGCCGGATAACCAGCTGATGGAGAGCGAGGTGCCTGTAAGGCAGATGCTGGAGCAGATAGTGGCGAAGCTGGGGCTGCCGCCGTTCCTTTTAGGGCTTAGCTGGTCCTCCACGGAGAGGATGTCCAGCCAGCAGGCGGATGTGCTCACAAGCGAGCTGGAGGCATACAGGAGGGTGCTGACCCCGGTGGTGCTGAAGGTGTGCAGGACCTGGCTGATGCTGGAGGGGCTGCCTGTGGAGTGCGGGATCGTCTGGGACGAGATCACAATGCAGGACGAGGTGGACCATGCCAACGCGAGGTACTATACGGCGAGGGCCAGGAAGCTTGAGAGGGAGCTGGAAGCAGAGGACAGAGAGAGGGGGAGCGTTTTATGAAAGAGGGTCTTGTGATGAAAGCGGCGGGAGTGCCTGGAAAGGAGGACATGGAGGCTGTAAACAGGTACACCAGAAGGGCGTATGGGCCGGAGGAGGTGTATGTGTTTTCACTGGTGCTCTGTGACAATGAGATAGACAGGGACTTTGAGAGGTTTTCCGTTGAGAGCCTTGAGAAGCTGCGGGAGCTGTTTTTGGGGAAGACCTGTATCTTTGACCACGAGCGCAAAAGCGCCAATCAGACGGCCCGTATATTCCATACGGAGCTGGAGCGGGCAAATGGGGAGGTCACACAGGCCGGGGAGGGGCTGGTGCGGCTTACGGCCAAGGCGTACCTCCCGAGGACCCAGGGGAACAAGGAGACCATCGAGCTTATTGAGAGCGGGATCTTAAAGGAGGTGAGCGTGAGCTGCTCGGTAAAGCGCGGGGTCTGCGGCATTTGCGGAAAGGAGAGCTGTGAGCACAAAAAGGGCGGCACCTATGGGGGCAGGCTGGCCCATACGGTACTTACCGAGCCTACGGACGCCTATGAGTGCTCCTTTGTGGCTGTGCCGGCCCAGAGGGGCGCGGGAGTGGTCAAGGGCGCGAAGGTCGAGAAGCTGCTAAGTGGTGAGTATGGAGGGGAGGTGACTCTCAGCAAGGCCCAGGTGGCGGAGATAGGAGAGCGGTTTAAGCGTCTCTACGAGAAGGCGGGCTGGGGAGAGCGCTACCGAACGGAGTTGGAGCGGGGCGTGCTGAAGTACAGCGCTATCGTGCAGCCGGACATGCCAAGGGCTGTGATGGAGTCGGCAGTAAAGGGGCTGTCCATTGAGGAGCTGTCCGCTATGGAGAAGACCTATAACGGGATGGCCCAGAAGATACTGCCGCTGAAGCCCCAGCTCATGCCGGCGGCCTGCGGCAGGAAGGAGAGCAATAACAGGGACTTTAGGATCTGAGCAACACAAAAAAATATTAAAAAATATTAAATTTTCAGACCTGCTAATAAAAGTCAAGAGCTAAATTGAAGGGAAGCGGGATT
>CANPBX010000002.1 GCA_947572385.1 uncultured Clostridia bacterium | reverse complement strand
AGTTCGCCATGCTCATCTTGTCGGCCTTTAAAAGTATGTCCCCCACCATCCACATGTTGAGGTCAACAAACTGCATTTTCGTGACCGGGTCTTTGTCCCTTACCATGTCATAGTACGGCTTCACAAGCTCCGAGGGGTCCGGGACTCCCAGGGGGCTTTTCAGTATCTCCCGGCGCTCCTTCTCCGTGAACATATAGGCGTTGCCGATAAAGCGCTCCTCAAGGGTCTTGCCCCTGCGCACAAGGAAGTTCAGGCCCCTATGGGCCGGGAACAGCCCCGCCGCTTTGGCTATCAGACGGCGCACAGGCAGGGGACTTTTATCGTACCAGGCGAGCTCAAGGGGCTCCCTATAGATATTGTACCCCCCGAAAATCTCGTCGGCCCCCTCCCCGGAGAGCACCACCTTCACGTGCCTGCTGGCAGTATTGCACACAAAGTACAGGGCCACAGCCGAGGGGTCGGCCAGAGGCTCGTCCATATGGTACTGTATCTTCGGGAAATTCCCCCAGAACTCCTCAGGACTTATAACCTTGCTGATGTTCTTAACAGGTATCAGCTCAGAGAGCTCCTTGGCATAGCTGGTCTCGTTGTATTTCTCTCCGTTGTCAAAGCCCACCGTAAAGGTCTTGTCCACGTTTGCAGAGCAGGCTACATAGCTGGAGTCAACCCCAGAGCTCAGGAAAGAGCCCACCTCCACGTCGCTGACCTTATGGGCCCGGACACTGTCGTCAAAGACCTTCTCTATCTCATCCACCCAGTAGTCAAGGCTCTTGTCCTCTTCGGCGTGAAACTCCGGAAGCCAGTACCTGAACGTCTCCATTTTGCCGCCCCTATACGTGAAGTAGTGGGCGGGAGGGAGCTTGTACACATTTTCAAAGAATGTCTCAGGCCCGGGGGAATACTGGAAGCTGAGATAGTTCTCCAGTGCCCGGCGGTTGAGCTCCTTTTTAAAGGCGGGGTGGTGCAGGAAGCTCTTTATCTCCGAGCCAAACATGAACACCCCGCCCATTTCAGCGTAATACAGGGGCTTGATCCCAAAGAAGTCCCTGGCCCCAAAGAGCTCCCCCTTCTCCCTGTCCCATATGGCAAAGGCAAACATGCCCCGCACCCTATCCAGTATTTTGGGGCCGTACTCCTCATAGCCGTGTAATATTACCTCGGAGTCTGCCTCGGTGCGGAACCTATGCCCTGCATCTATGAGCTTCTGCCTTATATCCCGGTAGTTATATATCTCTCCGTTAAACACCAGCGCCTTGCTCTCGTCCTCGTTGAGGATAGGTTGCCTGCCTCCCTCAAGGTCGATTATGGACAGCCGCCTAAAGCCCAGGGATATGCCCGGGGCCCAGTAGTAGTCGGCGTCGTCCGGGCCGCGATGGGCTATGGCCGTAGTCATTGAGTGCAGGACGCCCTCGTCAGGGTCCCCGGTAAAGCCTACAAATCCGCACATTTTAACGTCCCCCTTATTATCAAGTCTACTTATTATAGCACACCGGGCCGCGGTTGGCAAGGTGTACCTCTGCCGCCCATGCCTTACATCAAAGGCTGTCTATCAGCTCTATGACCTTATCTATCACATACAGCGCCCGCACATAAGTTGCGCTGGCGTTTAGCTGTGTCTCGTTTCCGCTGCCGCCCTCTGCCCCCGCAAGGCCCAGCCTGTTGTACACATCCTCCGCCGCCTCCCTTGCCCATGAGGGCACATCCTTGAAGGTCTTATATTTCGATTCGTTTTTGTCATATACCTTCTGGGCCTCCTGCCTGGCCAGCTCTGCCACCTGCTCCCTTGTCATATCCGTCCAGTCCTCCCCTCTGATTATAGCCGGGTAATCCCTAAAGGCCCGGTTCATGTCATAATACCTGCCGTTTACGAGCCCCCTGTCCGTGTACTGCCAGATACCTGCCCCGGGGTACTGCAGTTCCCCCGTCCACTGGGCCACCCATCTGTCTATATGGGCGAGCCTGGGGCTGTTGAGCCGCTCTTTCATCCAGGAAATGCTGGAGTACAGTCCGCAGTAGTACCCGGCATTTTTAAGCTCGTTATAATAGGCCAGGCAGTTCTCCGTCAGCTGCTCATTCCCCGGCAGCGTCCTGTCCTCCACATCGTACCATACTCCGTAAAGCGGGGTCAGCCCCCGAAGGAGCCTTATGGTATGCCTGGCCTCGCTCTTTGCCATAGTTGTATTCCTGGCATATGAGTACAGGTACACCCCGAAGGGTATGCCCGCCGCCCGGCACTTGCCCACGTTCTCCCTATAGCGTACATCGTCCTGATACGAGTAATCCTCGCCGTAGCCGCAGCGTATTATTATAAAGTCAACCTTCCCCTTCATGGCGGCGATATTCACGTCGCCGTTGAATTCCGATATGTCTATTCCAGTAGCCAGCACCTTTGGCAAGGCTCTCACTCCCTTTCCCCATTATTCTATTCCAAAGAAACTTTTTTGTGCTCTATTATCTTGCCCCATATTTCTGCCGAGTAATATATAAAGGGAGTTATAGCTGGGAGGTATCACATATGATAACAATGATGGGCTCCATAGGCGCGTACACTAAGAACCTAAAACTCCAGACCCAGTTTCAGATGAAGCAGGCAAGGGGGGAGCTTGGCTCCCACAAGTCCCTGGATGGATACCTCTCTACCCGCCTTAGCGAGGACGGCGAGGATGAGCATAAGCCCAATGATAAGCTCAGGGACATCCACAATAAACTCCTGCAGGGAGGTAAGCTCACACCCGAGGAGCGCAAATATCTACAGGCCAAGGACCCCGAGGCATACCAGAAGCTCAAGGCTGCCGAGCTGGAGCAGAAGGCCTTCGAGCAGAAGCTCAAGCAGTGCCGCACCAAGGAAGAGGCCCAGCGCTTGAAGATGACCTATATCAACAGCTCCCTTGTGACCCTGAAGGGGGTCGAGCACAATTCCTCCATTCCCAAGGATAAGAAGCTGGAGATATTCATGCAGGAGAAACAGCGCTGCGACAGGATAGAGGAGAGCTCCAGGGAGTTTGTGAGTCGCGGGGATCATAACAGGCTGCCAACCGAGGCCGAGGAGCATAAGGCCATAAAGGACTCTGTAGAAGCGGAGGAGGCCCAAAAGCCCGGGGATACCCCCGATCCCGTCGGTAAGCCGGAGGAGAAAAAGCTCGCCGTGCACGTGGAGACCGAGGAGGAGAAGAAGGTCAAGCGCGCCAGGGCTAACTCCCGCCGCGGCTCCGACGCCGAGTTTCATCAGGCTGTGGCGGCCTATGCTGCCAGCGCCGCAGGCGAGGCCGGCACCTTTATAATAAACACCAAAGGTTAGGGTGATACACCATGAGAATATACCGATCCGCCGACCAGCTCATCGGCCATACCCCCCTGCTGGAGCTTAAAAGGCTTGGGGAAAAATTGGGCCTTGAGGCGAGACTTTTAGGCAAGCTCGAGGCAATGAACCCCGCCGGGAGCGTAAAAGACCGGGTGGCAAGGGCCATGCTGGACGACGCAGAGAGGCTCGGGGCTGTAAAGCCCGGCTCGGTGATAATCGAGCCCACCTCCGGGAACACAGGCATAGGCCTGTGCGCTGTGGCGGCGGCAAGGGGATATAGGGCAATAATAGTCATGCCCGATACAATGAGCGCCGAGCGCAGGCTTTTGATGAAGGCTTTCGGGGCCGAGCTGGTGCTTACAGACGGAAGCTTGGGCATGGCGGGAGCTATCGAAAAGGCCGGCGAGCTTCAGAAGGCTATTCCCAACAGCTTCATACCAGGCCAGTTTGTAAACCCCGCAAATCCCGCCGCCCACTACGACACCACCGGCCCGGAGCTCTGGAAGGACACCGAGGGCGGCATAGATATATTTGTAGCAGGCATCGGCACCGGCGGGACTGTTACCGGCGCCGGAAGATATCTCAAGAAGATGGATCCCGGCATTAAGATAGTAGCGGCGGAGCCTGACAGCTCTCCTGTGCTCAGCGGCGGAAAGGCCGGTCCCCACGGCATACAGGGTATCGGCGCGGGCTTCGTGCCGGAGGTCCTGGATGTCTCCGTCATAGATGAGATGACCCGCGTAAAGGATGAGGACGCCTTCGAGCTCGCCAGGCTCATGGGCCGTGTAGAGGGCTTTTTAGTGGGCATATCATCAGGCGCGGCATTGTGGGCAGCGGCCCAGCAGGCAAGGCGTCCTGAAAATAAAGGCAAGACGATAGTTGCCATCCTGCCCGACGGCGGGGACAGGTACCTCTCCACCGGGCTATACGGGGAGGAATAATTTAAGATTAGGTCTAGTATTAGCAGTAAAAGTATGGTACAATAGGTCGTGGGGGCCGGTGTCCCCCGGCCTATTTTTATTGTATTAAGGAGTGTTCGCGTATGGTGTACTTCCCCATCCTGCTATTCTGCACGGCCTGCCTGTTCCTGGCCCTGCTACAGGACCGCTACCGGCTGCCTGCCACAGTGGGGGTCATGGCGGGAGCGTATATCATAGCCGCCGTGATCTCATCGGCGCTCAATGGAAAATTTGAGGGGCCAAACATATCCATACACGGTCCGGCCCTAGCGGGCACCCTGGTGCTGCTCGCGGCCTCTGTATTTGTGCATACGAACAATATCCTGCAGAAGGTATTTATCTCTGTGCTCTCCATGGCGAACCTCTCGTTTATACTGCTCTTTACCCCCCTATTATTGGGGGTCATGCCATTCGGTGTTGCCGGGGCTCCCGGCGGGGTCATATCCGTGCTTGCCACAATACTCCTGTATGTGCTCACGATCTTCTGCCTCTACCGCCCCATGCAGCGCTTTGCCCAGCGAGGGCCCTCGGTGTTCCTGTTCGGCATGACCGCCCTGTGCGTTCTGCAGTACCTGTTATGTATGGGCAAGCTCGATATGTCCTTCGGCATTGAGAGCCCTACTGACAGGCTGTTCCTTGCGGTTTTGATATACTGCGCCCTTATCTTCTGCTTTAGGAGCATATATCACGCAGGCCGCTGGCAGTCCCAAGCGGCAAGGCATGAGGCCAGAGAAAACATGCTACAGCAGGAATCCTCTGACTACCTTGATATGCTTGCGGCAGTACGCCAGGTCCGTTCGGCCCATAAGAACGGCGAGTATGCCCTTGACACCGTGTCCCAGCTTCTCCGGGAGGGCCGCGCCGAGGAAATACCCCGGTACATAGCCTCTTACAAGCAGTCCGCCCTTGAAAACCCTATACTGGGCCGCTACCATGAGAACCCCTGTCTTAACGCCGTGATAGCAACCAAAGCGGCCTTCGCCGCCCAGAATGACATAGACTTCCAGTGCAACGCCTCCTCCATGGAAGCCCCCATAAAGACTAGCGAGCTCTGTATTTTAGCCGACGAACTGCTGACCCGCGCCGCCACAGACGCTTCCCATGGAGAAAATGGCCGCCGCGTGCGCTTCACCGCCATCCCGGGAGAGGATCTGCTGCGTCTGGAGGTGGTCTTCACCGGGGAGCTGCCTCAAAAAGAGAAGCTCTCCATAAAGGGCAAAAGCTTCCGGCAGCTTTTGGACTGGCTGTTTGACGACCCGGAGCCTGAAGAAAATGAGCTTCGGGGCCTTGGGAACTCTGCGGAGATAGCACTTGCCCACAGCGGCAGCCTCACCGTCTCTGAAATAGATGACGGCGTAATAATCAGGGCGGCTTTGCGTTTTTAAGATAACTATATTTATGTCATAAAATATAAGCAAACCAGGAGGATAAAACCATGAGCAATAGCACAGCGATTACCGAGCAGGTACTTCTGGCCTACGGCTGGGCAAAGGACTCCACTGTGCGGGTCCTTTCCGGCGGGCATATCAACGACACCTATCTCGTGGACGAAAAATATGTTTTACAGAGGATAAACCACTTTGTCTTCCCCTGCCCCGGTGACATAATCGACAATATGCTGGGAGTCACAAGCTTCCTTCGGGAAAAGCTCACTGCCCGTGGCGGCGACCCGGGCCGGGATATCCTGCAGATAGTCCCCGCCGCGGACGGCAGGCCGGTATATATAGATGACTCCGGCAACTACTGGCGCTGCACTTTGCATATCAAAGACACCGTCACCTATGAGACCCCCGACAGCCCGGACATGCTCTTTGAGGCGGGCCGCTCCTTCGGAGACTTCCAGGCCATGCTTGGTGGCTATCCCGCCGGCACTCTCCATGAGATCATCAAGGACTTCCACAACACCCCGGCGCGCCTTCAGCAGCTGAAGGACGCTGTGAGGGCCGACCCCAAGGGCCGCCTTTCCGAGGTCCAGGCTGAGCTCGACTTTGCCCTCAGCCGCGAGGAGCGCGCAGGGCTCTTGATGGGCCTCTTAAATGACGGCAGGCTCCCCCTGCGGGTCACCCATAACGACACCAAGATGAGCAATATACTTTTTGACGCCAACACAAAAAAGGCCGTCTGCGTCATAGACCTGGATACGGTCATGCCCGGGCTCACGGCCTTTGACTTTGGCGATTCAATACGCGCAGGCGCCTCTACCGCCGCTGAAGACGAGACCGACCTCAGTAAGGTAAACTTCGACCTGGAGCTATATAGGGCCTACACCCGGGGCTTCCTCTCTGCCGCAGGCTCCGTCCTTACCGAGACCGAGCTTGAGACCCTCCCGGACGGTGCCTGGGCCATGACCTTCGAGGTAGGCGTGCGTTTCCTCACCGACTACCTTAACGGCGACGTGTACTTCCGCATAAAGCGCCCTCAGCATAATCTTGACCGCGCCCGCAACCAGTTCCATCTGGCCCTTCAGATGGAGCAGAAGCTGGAAGAGATGGGCCGGATCGTCCGGGAGGCCGTGAGGAATTAGCCATGCCTAAGCGCTCCCTTATCAAGCTTATCCTGCTGTCCCTGGTATCCCTGGGGACAGTTATCATATGCGCCGCCCTGTTTGTCACAGAGTCCAGCCGCCGGAGTACAGCCGGTAATCCCGGCGTACCGGCTGCGATGATCTATGCCTGCTTCATCGTCTATCCGCTGCTCAGCGCATGTGTGGGGCTTGTCTCAGGCACCGGGGGGCACTTCCTCTGCTTCCTCCCAGCGGCCTGCGCGATCCTTATGTCCATTGGCACCCTCAGCCTTGCCATGATATTTCCCTATGCCGCTGTCGGCTACGTGTTCTTCGCCATCTCTTATTATATAAGCAGATCCCTTCGCGCCCACGGTCAAAGTGAGCTCCATATAGATTTGACCGCCATACTCTCCTCCCTCGCTCTCATAGGGATCATCTTTTGCTATCTCCTGTCAAGCAGGCTGAATATGCTTCCGATAGCCCTGCTGTTCTGGGCGGCGTGTACGACGGCTTTAGTGTTCCGATATAAGCTAAGGCCCCTCCTCGCCCGGACTCTTGACACCCTCTCCCGGCCCCTTGGGACTTTTCTGGTGATAATGGCCTACACTCTCGCAGCCGCGCTCCTGCTCTGCCCCTTAGACGCGCTGGATTTGATGGAGTATGAGGCCCCCCTGTTCTTCACCGTGCCCCTCGGTCTTGTTGGCTACCCCCTCATATTCATCCTCACCGGCGCGGCGGCGGGGAGCCATCCCCGAAAGCTCTGGCCCGTGCCCCTGGCGGCCATAGCCGTGCTGTTCGCCCTGTCCAACTGCTTTGACAGCCTTATTCTATCCCTCCGGTCCGTCAGCAACATGGAGTACTATGTACGGAATTCAGTAACCACCATGCTGGTATATATAGCTTTGGGCTATCTTGCCATGCTCCTGTCATGGCTCTTCTTCTGGAATAACCCGGAGACCTATGTGCCCAGGCTATGGGCGGCACTGGGCACACTTGCCGCGGGCCCGCTGCTTTACGGCGCGTCCCATGTTCCGGTATTTCTGTGGGGGCACCCGCTGTGGGGAGAGGCACTCTGGTACATTCTGCACCTTAGCCTCGCCGCCACTGTGGGCATTCTCTCCGGCGGGAATATCAGGCGGTACATCTTAATGCCCTTTCTCCCGCTGCTTGTGACATATATCCAAGTATACCCGCCAGTCATTCCTGGAACCCAGCCTAAGCTACCCTTGGAGCTGGGCAGATCCTGGGCCGTTATATGCTTTTTCGCATGCGCCTTATGTATGCTCCTCAAATTCTTTCTGGAGCCAAAGAATAAGAGCGTTTAACCCGTCCTGAGTCAGAGGGAAGCTCCCCTCTGACTTTTCCTTTGCCTTCTCAAAGCACTTATCTTCATGCCAGCACCAGACCAGAAGCTTCTCATTTTCCCTGTCCGGGTCCACCCTATAGCGTATTATCCTTTTCTCCTCGGTATGGCTTCCGGCAAACCTGTTGCCCTCTGTGAAATAGGCCAGTTTCTGCATATCAAACATATTATTTTCCTCCCAAAAGCATTCTTTTCCGTCTCTTTTTCGCATATAAATTCCCCAGCATACCCATGAGAAAGAGGCGGTCAAATGGTAATATACACCGTTCAGCCCGGCGACACCCTATACAGTATCTCCCAGCGCTTCGGGGTATCTCCCCAGCGCATTACGACAGACAACTCTATCGTCGACCCCAGGAATCTCCCACCGGGCCAGGGGCTAATCCTGCTCACTCCCGCCGTCACCTACACCGTCAGCCAGGGGGACACCCTCTCCTCTATCGCCGCAAGGTATGGGGTCACGGTCTATGTCCTCCTGCAGAATAACCCCCAGCTCATACTCTCCCCAACCCTCCACGTGGGCCAGACCATCGTGATACACTTTACTGCGGGAAAGCGCCGCCGGGTCAAAGTAAACGGCTACGCCTACGACTATATAGCCCCCGACGTACTGCGCAAAGCCCTGCCATATCTCACATACCTCACCATCTTCGGCTACGGCTTCACCGACGAGGGCAGGCTCATACCTCCCGACGACAGGCCGCTTATAGCCATGGCCCGGGAGTACGGCGCCACTCCGGTAATGCTCCTGTCCTCAGTCACCGAGGACGGCAATTTTAACCCCCGGCGGGCCAGTATGCTATTTAACGACCGGGCGCTCCAGGACCGTGTGCTCGCAAACATACTTGCAGCAATGGAGCAAAAGGGCTATACTGGCCTTGACATCGACTTCGAGTTTATCCCGCCTGAGGACAGCGGGGCCTATCTGGGCTTCCTTGAGAACGCCGCCGGGAAGCTCCACAGCGCCGGATATTTCCTGCATGTGGACCTGGCCCCCAAATCCTCCGACGCCCAGAAGGGGCTGCTGTATGAGTCCCACGACTACAGGGCCATCGGGGATATCGCGGACTCCGTTCTTCTCATGACCTACGAGTGGGGCTATACCTACGGCCCCCCAATGGCTGTAGCGCCCATAAACCATGTGCGCCGGGTAGCAGAGTACGGCGCCTCCGTCATAGACCCGGAGAAGATCCAGATGGGTATCCCAAACTACGGCTACGACTGGATCCTCCCCTTTCAGCGGGGGGTGACCCGGGCCACAGCTATTGGAAACGAGTATGCTGTGGACATAGCCCGCCGCCAGGGTTCCGCCATTATCTTTGACCAGACGGCCCAGTCCCCATACTTTAACTATACCCGTGACGGCCTCCGGCATATAGTCTGGTATGAGGACGTGCGCAGTATTGAGCAGAAGTACAGCCTGATGGACGAACTTAGTTTTGTTGGCGGCGGCTACTGGAACCTTATGTACCCCTTCCAGCAGAACTGGTCCTTTGTGGCGGCAAGGTACAATATCCTCAAGCTTTGACCTGCCTATAGAGATAGGCCCTCCCCCTTTTCCCGATCTGCTCCACAGCGCCAAGCTCCCTTGCGGCACTCAGCGCCAGGGAGCCCTGCATATTTGAAAACCTACCGCAGGCCCGGAAGTCTTTCGCGGTGAACTCCTCCGGCAGGCCGGGGGGCATCAGAAGGCGGTGATCTCCAGGCCCCCGGACCCATACCTCGTCCATAAGCCTTATGGGCATCCGCTCGAAGCGGGTATACCCCCTTCGCCCCCTGCCATCCTTCAGGCGGTACTCCTCCACCTCCATCACCAGCACGCATAGGCTGAGCCCAGGATCTTTCAGGTGCTCCCTAATGCTGTAAAGCTCTACAAGAAGCTCCCAGGGCCCCCCGGCCTTGGGGCTTTTCCGTCTTTTGGAGAGCTCTCCCTCTCCGCTCATGCTTATGAGCCATTTGAGCCCCGCCACAGGGTATACCACCGTCACCGGGTAGTTCTCCAGAAAGAAGCCCAGCTTCTCCCGGAGCCTTCCGAAGCCAGCTGTCTGTATCTCGGTTATCCCCTCCGGGCTCATTATATCCGCAACATACCGGCCCACCACCACCTCCCTGAAGCGCTCCTCCGGCTGGAAGTAGCGTTTTAAGGCGGCGTGCAGGGTCTTCTCCCCCAGGGTGCCTATACCCCCCCGGCGATCATCCTCCATAGCCTCCCCGCAGGCCGCTAAAAACCTGGCCTCATCCATCCCTTTGAAGCCTATAGAGCCGGGCAAAGTTGCCATAGAGGACAGCCCTGTTTTCCTCCGCTGAGAGCCCAAGGCTGAAAAAGCGCTCTAGCTCCTCCCCGGCCCTCCACATGGGGAAATCCGTTCCGAACATCACCTTATCAGTGCCGAAATGGTATATGCTCTTTAGGGCCTCCTCCCTGCTGATAAACCCCAGAGAGCTGGAGGCGTCCACGTACAAATTCTCCCCTTTCAAACACTCCCTTGCCGTATCCCACTCGGTATAGCCCCCTAAGTGCGCGGCTATGCAGATGAGGTCCGGGAGCTTATCCAGGAGCCTTGCAAGCCTTCTGGGTGAGGAGAAGTCCTTTCTGATATCCCCGGTATGGAACAGTATGGGCAGTCCCCGCTTATGGGCGGCGCGGTAAAAGGGCAGAAGCTTCGGGTCGTCTATCTGGAACTCCTGAAAGTCCGGGTGCAGCTTTATACCCTTCAGCCCCCGGCCCATAATATCATCCAGCTCGCCCTCTATGTCCGCGATATCCTGGTGCCAGGCGGCAAGGCCCACAAACTCCGGGTGCTCCTTACAGGCCCGCCCGATAAAAGCGTTGATAGAGCGCACCTGCTCAACCTTAGTCGCCACAGAGCAGACTGCAAACCTGTCTATCCCGGCCCTCTTGCCCTCCCGGAGCAGCACCTCCGGCAGGCCAGTATTCTCCATCTTTAAATCATAGAACGCCCCCACGGAAGCCGTTGCCTTCTCCGCTATCTTCTCCGGGTAAATATGCGCGTGGGCATCGGCCGCAAGGTATACTGCTCCATTATAGTTTACCGGCAAGCTTATCAGTCCTTTCCTCCATTCTCCTGTCCCGCTCCGCCTTCGAATATACACAGCCGCAGTAGTCCTGGCGGTATAGGCCGTATGCCTTCGAGAGCTCTATAGAGCGCTTATAGCCCTCCCGCTTCTTCAAGTCCGACGGCAGGTGCTTCACGCCGTATTTTACCGAGAGCTCCTCCCCTATCCTGTTGATGGCGCCGGCATTTTTCAGCGGGCTTATAGTCAGGGTGGTGGTGAAATACTCCAGCCCATGCTCTTTAGCGGCCTTCGCGGCTTCTTCAAGGCGCAGCCTATAGCAGGCCATGCATCTGGCCCCGCCCTCGGGCTCACCCTCAAGTCCCTTTGATATTTTGGCAAAATCTTCGCCCCGGTATTCACAGGGGATAATACTAATGTGGTGCTCTGCCGGGAGTTCCCTTAGAAGCCTCTGAAGCTCCTCCAGCCGCTTCTCATACTCATCTATAGGAGATATATTTGGGTTATAATATAAAAGGCTTATGGAAAAATACCTGCTAAGGTATTCAAGGGAGGCGCTTGAGCAGGGGGCGCAGCAGGCGTGCAGGAGCAGGGTGGGGACCCTGCCTTTTAACCCTGCTATCAGTCTCTCAAGCTCTTTTGAATAGTTTCTTGGACAGTTCATCTATGGCCCTCCCCTTCTGTTATCATAAAACAAATTTTAACACATCCCGCGATTCTGCGCAAGCCTGTGTTGACAGCCCGGGGTAAAATAGGGTATTATATATTCATACGCATATGAAAGGAATCTCCCCAATGGACCTGTCTATACTTGTTTCAAACCCGCTGATAAACGTAGCAGTGATATCCTGGGCCACGGCCCAGTTTCTCAAAGCCCTGATAGACGCCATAAAGCATAAGCAGTTCGACCGCCACCGGCTGGCTGGGGCCGGCGGTATGCCCAGCTCACATTCGGCGCTGACCTGCTCTGTGCTGCTGACCTCATACTATATGTACGGCTTCAACTCCCCTATCTTCGCCCTCTCGTTTATCCTTGCAATGATAGTCATGTACGACGCCACCGGCGTGCGCTGGGCGGCGGGGCTCCACGCCAAGGCCATCAACCATATAGTGGAGTACCTGGAGCAGGAGGACGCGGACCCTTTGGGCAGGAAGGCTCTCCAGGAGCTGATACCTAAGCTCAATGAGTCCCTGGGCCACCGGATACGTGAGGCAGTCTGCGGCGCGGCGCTGGGATTCCTGATCGCTGTAATCGCCCACCTTGTCCGCCAGGGCGGCACAAACCTATTTTGAGCGGCATACAAAGCGCCTGTACCCCACTTGGTACAGGCGCCTTCTCATTCCTTAAACTGGCGCATATTCTCGTTGTTCCAAACCACCTGATTGCGCCCAAACCTCTTGGCATCATACAGCATCGCGTCGGCTATCTTCAGGTATGTGCCAAAGGAGTCCCCCCGCTTCGGCCGCACAGTGGTCCCCCCTATGCTTATGGTCACCCATTCTGAGACCGACCCACAGTGGGGGATATGCAGCTCCTCCACCGCCCTGCGCACCCGGCACATCTGCTCAAAGGCCGGCTTCGCCTCGTCTCCCATCATAAAGGCCACAAACTCCTCGCCGCCGTAGCGAGCTAAAAAGTCCGTGTTCCTGCGCAGGTACGACCCGGCTGTACTCGCCACCGAGGATATCACCGTGTCCCCGGCAGGATGCCCGAAGGTATCGTTGAACTTCTTAAAGTGGTCTATGTCCATCATGCAGATGGAGAAGGGCACCTTGAGCCGTATGGCCTCCTGCCACTTCTGCTCACTGGTACGCTCATAGCGCCGCCTGTTGGCAATACCTGTGAGCTGGTCTGTCATGGACTGGTACTCCACCTGCTTGCGGTACTGATAGAGCTTTATATGGGTGTTTACCCTGGCTTTTACTATCAGCGGATGGAAGGGCTTATATATGTAGTCGACCGCCCCCAGCGTCAGCCCCCTCTGCTCATTTTCGATGTCCGACAGGGAGGTTATCAGTATCACCGGGATATGCCTGGTGGCAACCTCCTCCTGAAGCTTTTTCAGAAGCACAAATCCGTCCATGCCGGGCATTACCACATCCAGCAGTATCAGGGAAAAGTCCTGCTCGCTGGCATACTCCAGCCCCTTTTCCGGCTCCTGCACTACGGTAATTTGGTAATCGTCCTCCAGTATGCTTTTCAGGTGCGCGGCCTGCACCGCACTGTCGTCAATTATAAGTATCTTTTCCAAGTAAAATGACACTCCCCGATGTGCCCCAAAGGCCCATATTTATTATTCTAATATAGCACAGCCGGGCAGTTCTGTCAAGGAGCAATCGGTCTTTTCGGCGTTATCCCACGGTGAACTCACAGTACCCCGCTTCGTTCCAGTACACGCGGTATTCCCCCGGATGCTCCGCCACCTTCTCCGGTATTTCCACAGCACATGTCTGCTCTCCGGGTTCCATTGAATATCCAAGGTACGTCCCCCTAATCGCGCGCTCCGGGGAGACCGTGTACCAGCTTCCCTGCCAGAGGCGGTCTACCCGGTAGTCATACAGGCACCCACACCTCTCTCCCCTGTTCACCGCCCGGTATTCCAGCAGGGTCCTGCCCTGTTCGTCCACAAGGATGTTCCCCGCTGTCAGAGTCAGGCTCTCTGATTTGATATCCTCGCCGCCGGCCTTTTCCCAGACAGGGTAATCGTTGAACTCCATCCCTTCCACCGGCCCGCTCCAATGCTTCGCTGTAAACTCGCGGCTGAAAGCCTGGAAGACGCTATTCTCCTCCCGGCCGGTTTTGCACAGCCGCACCCTGTACCTTCCGTCCCGCCGGAATATCCCCGAGGGCAGACGGAGGTCTACGCTCACGGCCCCGCCGTCCCGGGAGCTGACAGTATAGCAGTCCTTCCCCTCGTACACCGTGTGCCATCTTCCGCCCCATGCGTAGTCCAGTATCACAGGGTCGTTGCAGAAGTCGTAAATGCCCTCCCTGGGCGGTTTCATGGACACCTTCAGCCTGTGCCAGGCAAGCCCCTCCCCACTGAAATGCCCTATGTCAACGCTCCCTCCCGGCTCCATCAGCCACTCCTCCCGGGCCGGTGGAAGTTCCTCTGGCTCCTTCCACATTGGAAAGCTTGATCTGGCGCTCCGGTAGTCCTTCAAGGCTAGTACAAAAGCTGAAACAGCTATAATAAGTATTGCTCCAATAAATGTAAGCAGTTCACGGCGCTTTTCTTTTTGATCCATGATAATCCCCCCTCTATATACCCAGTCGCAGATCACCCGCGAATATTTATAAAAAAAGAAAAAACCCCGGAAAAACCCGAAGCTTTTTCAAAATATCTCACCTTTTCCGCTAGTCCTGTCCCTCAATGACCGCCTGAGGGTCCAGATACGCCGAATCCCTTCTGACCTCAAGGTGCAGGTGTGGCTCGTCCGCTGATTCTCCCGGGACTGCTGTTACGCTGCCTATAGCCTGGCCCATGGTCACCACCTGCTCGGGCTCCACCTGGAAGTTCTCGCCCAGGCCGCAGTAGGAGAAAAGGTAATCCCCATGCTCTATAACTACTACGTTTCCAAGCATACTGTCGGTGTAGATCTCCTTCACAATTCCGTTGCCGCAGGCCAGCACCTGCTCGCCGCTCTCGGCTGAGAAGTCCGCGCCTGTGTGGACGCGCCAGTCACGCATGGTGTTTGAGTACACAGGGGCTCCGGCGCTGTAGGCCTTGGACACAGCTTCGCCGCTTACCGGGTAGATCATCTCGCCGCTTATCTCATAGAGCGGGGCGTTAGCCGGTACCTGGGGCTCGGCAGGCTCAGCGTCCGCCGGCTCAGAGACAGTGCCCTCCGGCGGGGAGCTGGGCTTGGGTACATAAGTCGCCCTGGGTTTAGGCGTAGGCGCCGGGGACTCTGAAGGCTTTGCCTCCCCAGCCGATGATCCCGAGGGCTTTGAAGGCTGGCTGCTGGGGGCCGGGGACCTCTGGGACATGGGGTCGTCGCTTCTGCTGTTCACATTTTCAGGCGAGCTGCTGTCCAGCTCCTCTGTAGCGGCGATGTAGCCCTGCACCGCGTCGAAGGTGCTCCAGGCCGCCACGCCCACCGCCACCAGGCACACTGCCAGCGCCAGATAAAAACCGTTCCGTCTTGCCTTATTTTCCGAAAAGCGTTTGCCGTTCATAAATTCGCTTCCTTTCAGGGGTAATCTTTTGACCTGCAAGAGTATTTTAGCCTGAAAGCAAGGGGTTTATACGGCTTTGATAAAAAGCAGAGCGGACCGGCTTTCACCGGCCCGCTCTATTTGCTTGAGGGGTATTATTGAGGAGGGTAGAACATGTACGGAAAGGGGAGTTGGGTTGCTCCCTCTTCCCTACGAGCCTATTATACTCCTATGGACCATGTGAGTTGTTAAAGAGGTATGAATAATCCTTAAAGAATTTCCGGGCAAATTTTTAATAAAAATTTCAAACGTTCGTTTTGCATTTTTCCGAAAACCATGATATAATAGTGAAAACAATAGCAGAGGAGGCTGCCCACATGGAAGGCTTAACTAAAAGCCAGCAAAAGGTATATGACTATCTAATAAAGACACTGCCCTCCGGTGTGCCCCCCACGGTCCGGGAGATATGCCGCGCCACAGGCCTGCGCTCCACCTCCACGGTGCACGCTCACTTAAAGACCTTGGAGCGCCTGGGGTACATTTCCAGGGACGCGGGGCTGAACCGCTCTATCCATATTGCGGGCACTGAGCCCACATCCCAGGTGCCTGTGCTGGGTCGGGTCACTGCCGGTATGCCCATTTTAGCCGTGGAGGACATTGAGGGGTATCTGCCCTTCCCTCAGAAAAGCGGCAAGGAACTGTTTGCCCTGCATGTTATGGGGCTGAGTATGCGTGACGCGGGTATCCTGGACGGGGACTATGTGGTGGTGGAGCGGACCCCCACCGCAGACGACGGCGAGATAGTGGTCGCGATGATAGACGAGGAGGCCACTGTAAAGCGCCTGTTCCGGGAGCCGGACGGCATACGCCTGCAGCCGGAAAACCCGGACTTCGAGCCCATATACTCCGACAATGCCTCACTATTGGGCCGTGTCATCGCCGTGCTTCGGTACTATTAAAAAACAGGATATTACTGCTTCAAATACTCCTCCAGAGGCTTTAAATTCTCCTGCTTCGTGCTGTCGAAGGACTCCTGGATATTCTGCAGCATGACTTTCTCCTTTGAGGATCCGGCATTAGCTTTGAGCATTTTCTTAAATACCGCCATAAGGAGTCTGTCTATCGGATCCATGGCGGCATAGTTCAGTCCGCCCTGAAGGTAGAAGGGCCGAATAAGCTCAAGCTCGTCGGGGGTGAAATTTTCGCGCTCTAAACGCCGCACGTCCGGTGCGTCGGGAGGCATGGCCCCAGTGAAAAACACGGCTAATTTCTTCCCCCGAAGCTTAGGCAGCTGCTTTTTCAGCCAGCCCAGCTTATTTATCCTGCCAACATAGCACCCGCTGCCAAAGACCACCGACTGGTATTTCTCAAGATCCACCATCCTCCGCTCCTCATAGGGGAAACAGTCACAGGAGAGGTCCTCCTTGAGCCATTGGGCGTACTTTTTGGTAAAGCCGGTCTTTGAGCTGTAAATTATCACTGTATTCATATTTTACCTCCCTGCCGCCTGTTCCGGGCGGCTTCTTTATTGTTGCTTTAACATATACGCGTCTGTAAACTGCCTGATATGCTCCCTAAGCCTTGGCTCCGCCTGCTCCCAGCCATCCCCGGAGCAGAGCAGCAGGAATACCCCGCCGTAAAACTGGCAAGCAAGAGCCGATGGGTCCCCAGTCCGGAAGATTCCCTTTTCCATTAATTCCGCGAATATTTTCTCCTGCACCTCTACAGGATAACGGCAGTAGAGCTGCCTGTAGAGCTCGCCTGCCCGGCGGTCCTCAAACTGGCAGATAGTCAGAAGGCGGCGGAAGGGGGTGTTCCAGGGGTCCTCAAAAAAGAATCTGAATACCTCCAGTATGGTCTCCTCAAGCTCCTGCCCGGTGTGCTGAAAGATAGTGAGGTCGTCTTCCGCTGAAAATGGCAGGCTGTGAGCATGGTAGTATTCTTCCGCTTTGGACCAGCAGATATCCACAATGGCGTCGAATATGGCGCGTTTGCCCTGGAAATGGTTATAAAGCGAGCTCTCCCTTATGCCTACAGCGGCGGCGATATCCCGGACAGACACTGCCGCATATCCGCGGGTCGAGAATAGGCCGAGGGCTTCCCATATGATCTTTTCTTTTGTGGGCATTTCCTGCTCCTTTCTGCTAACGCTTGTTAGTTTATGTATTGTACTATCTATCGTTCGTTTTGTCAAGGGTAAAAAAAGCCCGGAAAGCATATAGCTCTCCCGGGCTATTATTTTATCCAAGCCAAAACATACTTTTCTCGCTTACCGTATATCCAGCCTGCTCGTATATCCCCAATATGTCATCGCTCCCTGCCGGAACATGCACAAACGGCGCCAGGCAGTTCACCAGGCACCAGCCGGTGATATATGCCACGAGCCCTGACAGCAGCTCCGGTACCTCTTCTCCCAGATCCTGCCGTACAGCCAGCATACCTATGCCACCCTCAGGGTACAGGCCAATGACTCCCTGCATTTCCCCATGCCGTATCACCCCGTGCAGCGCCCCGGCTGATATCCTCTCCCGCAGCTCGTCCCGGTCAAATTCACCGGGGAAGCTCTCCAGCACCAGGTCCTCCTGCCCGGCCTCCAGAGGCTTCACCTGGCGGAGGTCAAAGCCCCGGCTTCTTGGAGGCATTGGGCTCAGGTACGCTGCCGCCCGGCACTCCATCACTGCGCTGAAGCCCAGCTCACTGGAAAGCTGCTCCGCGTTCTTTTTATCGTGTACAGCCAGCTGGACCGCGCTGCGGATAAGCTCTCCCAGGGCTCCGGCCGCTGCGGTGTCCCCTGCTGCCAGCAGGTAGGCGCCGCTCCTGGGAACGCTTATCAGCACGCCATCCATGCGCACTGCACTCACAACTCCGTCGCCCCGCCTGATAGCCTCCACCATGTCCATACAGAGCACAGGGTTTCGCCCAAGGTATGACAGGGCCCTCTGTTCCATCTCTCTCATAATACCCTCACCCGCTCTCAGAGCTTCCGCACCGCTCTTATGAGCAGTTCCGCGCTCTTTTCAGCCGTCTCCTTGACAAAGGACGGGAAATCCATCGGCGAGTCGTCGTTGGCGCTGTCTGAGATGGCCCTCAGCACGGCACAGGGCACACCGTTCATATAACAGGCCTGGGCAATGCTTCCGCCCTCCATCTCCACGGCCTTCGCCCCAAACTGTTCTCCAAGCCAGCGGTTTTTCTCTTTATCTGCCACAAATTCGTCCCCGGTAGCTACAACGCCCATATACGCCCCGCCATATATGGCCTTAGCCTCCTCCAGCAGCACCTTTGCAGCAGTCCTGTCACAGGGCAGCTCCAGTATATTCTCCGTCTCTGAGTCCCCGCGCCGGATAAACAGCGTACCTAGCTTATCCCCAAGGGCCCTGGTGTCAAAGTCGTGCTGTACGCAGCTTTCGGCAGCCACCAGGTCGCCTATCTTTACGCCTACGCCTCCTGCCACACCTGTGTTTATTATGAGCCTGGGGGTATACTTCAGTATCATTATCTGCGTGCACACAGCAGCGTTCACCTTCCCCGGCCCGCATTGAGCTACTACCACCGGCACACCTTCAAGCGTCCCGCTGTGGAACACTAGCCCCGCTACTGACTCGCTCTGCTCTCCACTGAGCCGGGATATGATACTGTTGACCTCTACCTCCATTGCCCCTATTATACCGATGGGTGATCTGCCTTCCATTCTGTATCTTCCTTTCCTTATGTTGTGTTTGTATTATCCTCCGGGTCATGCCTTCAAAATGTACGCCCTCTCTGTCGCTGTACTCCCCGTCGGGCTTGCAGAGCTCATCCAGCAACAGCTCCGGGCCGGGCCACCATTGCCGCCCAGGTCCCGGCTTCATCCGTACTTTGCCTCAGAGATATCCTCCCGCAGGGTTTCCCTCTGCAGCTACCTGTCAAGGCTCTTTAGGCGCTCCATGTCAATGCCGCCCTCCTTCGCCTGATAGTACCAGCCGTTATAGTCTATCCAACCCTCCATACCCCGGGCGGTGAACTTCTCCCTCTTGCAGCCGTCCTTATCGTACCAGGTGAGGGTGTAGAGGGGGTTTCCGTGATAGCGCTCCTTGTCCTCCTTCTGGACGTGCATCCAATATGAGTCGATAGTGCATTGCTCACGAAGCTCAAAGCACAGTGCTTTAAGTCCCTCCCCTATTTCTTCTAATTCCTCACCGTTAATGGCCACCCTATTTCCACCGCTGGTTTCCATCACAATATGCCCGCCGCTAATGTCAAACACTTTCTCCTCTGGCGGGCAATCAGTCGTATCATGAGCCGGGGTTCCTTCGGGGGTAGGCTCCGGGTTTGAGGTAGGCCGGGGCGTGACCTCGGCCATAGGCGGGTCTCCGTCCTTCCAGCGCTCCACCCCCGGGTGATTTTTATATGGACCGTTTGGGTCGATAAGCTCCGAGTAGAGGTCTAAGTCAAACTTTTTGTCCCCCGCGACCTTATATATCTTGCTGCCATACCTTATCGTCTCCCCGTCAATAAGGAATATGGCCTGATCGTAATGGTCGTCGGCATAATACCTGTTTATATAGAACCGCCCCTGCTCGCTCTCACCGGGCCCGTCCTCCTTAAACTTCATCTCCCGGATGTCACCCTCAAGGCGCTCCATAAGCCCCGGGTCGGTTATCCTGACAGATTTATCCTCTGCGCTTATTGAGAAAAACAGGATATCTTCCTCGTGGCATATTCTGGGCCTTAACATATACTCTATCCATTCATCGCTGAACCCCTCGCCCTCCACCTTGAAAACGTAGTCCCCAAACTCAATCAGGCTGCCGCAAAGGGTGATAGTTTTCGGCTCTTCGTCGCGACCTTTACTATAAAGCCTTATGCCGTACGTGCCGCAGCTTGCCCGCTCCCCGTCCTCACAGAAGCTTGCGGTCCTCAGTATAGCTTTCAGCTCCTCCAGGTCGCTTTTGGTGAAGGTACTGGTCTCCCTGTCGCCGCCTTCCAGGGATGCCCGCTCTATTCCTTCCACATCCATTATCTCCTGCGGCTCCCTCACCTCTGGCAGCCCTAAAAGCAGCCCTCTGAGATAGTCCATTTCGAATATTTCCCCGCCCAGGAAATTAAAGCACTGGTCGCCCCGGAACACCGTACCCACGGCGCTTATCTCCACTACGGCCTGGCTCTCGCCCCTTGTGGAGAGCCACTGGATAGTCCAGTCCCGCATATTCTCGGGGAAGTCCTCCTCCAGGTCCACCATCATGCCGTTCTCCTCGCTGAGGGTGCTGAGCGTCTCGCCAAGGCGCCGTATGTCCTCCTCGCTCTCCACCCTCACCTTCTTACCCATGGAACGGCTCTCAAGGAGCACCGAGCCCACCGTGTCCACTGGCGGTGACGCTCCCTTGTTCGGCTGCATACCGTCCTTTGTGCAAAACCAAAGGGTGAATACCAGCACTGCTACTACCACCGCGTAAAATCCCAGCTTCTTCATTTATCTCAGCTCCCTTATTTATTTTGGAGAAGCCTCTCCTATATATAAAGTCGCAAAAATTTTTGAAATATTTATTATTTTTGAAGCTTTCCACGGATAAATTTTTCAAAGTCCCTGCTCTCACCCTGCTGGAAGCCGTAGTCGTCCACAAGGTAGGCGTTGTCCGGGCCGTAGTAGAGGTAGAGGTACTGGCCGCAGCGGCGCACTTCGGTGAGCTGAAAATATGGCACCACGTTTGCGGACTGTATGCCCGATACCCTGAATACATCGTTATAAAAGGTATAGTGAGCGGTCTTGCTCATGCCCTGGCTGTGGACCTTTATCTGTATCTTCTCAACAGCACCGGGCATTGCAATGAGCTTATAGGCATAGTAGGCCGTGACAGCCACCGCCGCCAGCTTCATCCACCAGACCGAGTCTATGAGGAATGCGGCGCAGACGGTCACCACACAGAGCAGCGTGCCGAATATCACCTCGCCAATATTCTTCACATAGGCCTGATAATAGCTGAAGCGGTGTATCGCCTCTCTGGTGCAGTCGGTTTCGTTTACATATACGGCCTCACCGTGGGCGGTGTCCTTCCCGTTGGTCTTGTGGAACTCTGAGAGCTGCTCTGTGAGCCTTGCCTTCTTCTTTTTATCCCTCTTGCTCTTGATGGGCACATAAATCAGGGGCCCGGCAACAGCCGCCAGCAGCAGTATCAGCAATAGGAGCGCGTTTAGTGCGGCGCTTACATCCTCCGGGGGCTTCTCAAGAATATTGGTGAATACCATGGAGTCAGCCATCTTCTCTACTATCTCCTCCTGCTCCGGGGTCATGCCGGTATCCAGGGTGTGAATATCGATATTCAGGGAGTAGCCGTTCATAATAGTGCCGTAGATAAGCTCGTGCATCTCCCGCTCGCCGCCCACGTCTATTTTTATCCTGTAGAACAGCAGCCCGGACTTATTCTCAAACCAGCCCTTTTCTATGGCAACGTCCTCGTTCCCTGCCTTTGCAAGGGTCTCCAAAAACTCCGCCTTGTCCTCCTCTTCCATCAGCCGCAGGTCAAAGATCGTCTCGCTCTCCTTGGACACCTTCTGCATTACGGAGATATCCGTTGCCCCATCCTCAGAGAGGAAGTTTGCCAGCACCCCCATCTCCTGGTACTCCTTCAGCTTCGCGGCGGCGTCGCCAACCCCTGCAAGGGCCCAGGCCGGGTCGTTCTCCTCTATGCCGGGGCCAAGCTGGTACATCCCCTCAGGGGCCTCAAACTGGAAGTCCACCCCCACCCAAGCCTCAGCCGGGGCCATGACCGGCAGTGTAGCTATAAGGAGCAGAGCCGCCAAAACAGACACTATTTTTCTCAAGATAACAACATCCTCTCTGGTTTTTCACGATATTTCTTTTATTATATCACAAGTCTTGCGCAGATGGAAAGATAATTTGTAAATATTCTTCCCCATTCTTCTACTTGACGGCGGGCCTTTGAAGGCGTACAATTTATATGTAAAGTTTTCCGGCTTATGAAAGGAGAGACAGAAATGGTAACAGCAGTCATAACCGGGGCCTCCAGCGGCCTTGGAAAGGAATATATCAACGCCATTATCGAGCAGTATCCCAGCGTGGACGCCTTCTGGCTCATTGCCCGCCGAAAGGAGCTTTTAAAGGAGATAGCCGTGGAGCACCCGGACAAAACCGTTGCAGCCATCTCTCTGGACCTTTCCAAGGATGAGAGCCTGGATATCTTCGAGCAGCTCCTTAAGGAGAACAGCCCGGAGATAAAGGTGCTTGTAAATAACGCCGGCTTTGGGAAATGTGAGGACTTTTTTGCCTCCAACCGCCGGGCCCAGACGGATATGGTGGACTTAAACTGCCGGGCCCTGACCTGCATCACCCGCCTCTGTATGCCCTATATGCTGGACGACAGCCTGGTGATAAATGTGGCCTCTATAGCCGCCTTCGCCCCCACTCCCCGCATGTCTGTTTATGCCGCCACTAAGTCCTTTGTGCTGTCCCTGTCTAAAGCCCTCCATGACGAGCTGCGTCCAAGAGGCATCAAGGTGCTGGCGGTATGTCCCGGGCCCATGGAAACTGACTTCTGGAAGGTTGCCAATGTCCCCGAGGGCAAGTCCCGGCTGATAGACAAGCTCCCCCGGGTCAGCGCCCCTGAGGTCGCGGCGGGCTCATTAAAAGCCGCCAAGCGCGGTAAGCTGGTCTATACCAACAGCTTTTTCTATAAACTCTATAGGCTCATAGGCAAGCTCCTGCCTCATGGGTTCCTTATGCAATTTACTGAGGTATAGCTATGCAATATGAGATATTCGCCAAGGACGGCCCAGTCTCCCTGCGCCCACTGGAGCAGAAAGACGCCCCCACCCTCCTGCGCTGGCTTACAGACCCCCGCTGCCTGGAATACTGGGAGGGCCCTCATGAGGTGTTCACCCCCGAGCGCATACAGAAGGACTTCTATACCGAGGAGTGGAACGGCTCAGCCTGTATCGTCTGCTATAACGGACAGGATATTGGATATGTCCAGGCGTACCAGCTGGATGATGAGGGCTTTGCTGAATATGGGTATGACCGCCATGATTTGAAAGCCTTCGGTATCGACCAGTTTATTGGTGTGCCCGAGCTCTGGGGAAAGGGGCTTGGACGGCAGTTTATAAAGCTCCTCTGCGATCATCTCAGGGACAGCTGCGGCGCCCAGGCGGTAGTTCTGGACCCTCACTCTGACAATCCCCGGGCTATACGGTGCTATGAGGCCTGCGGTTTTAAGAAGGTTCGCCTGCTTCCCAAGCATGAGCTCCATGACGGCTTGATGGCTGACTGCTGGCTGATGGCTCTGGAATTCTAGCTCTCCCTTTTGTGCATGAATTGAGAGGTAAGGCTCGCTTCTTTATGCTATTATTTTCTTTGAGGTGATATATTATGGAATGGATTGACCGGCTCAACTCAGCGCTCTCTTACATTGAGGACAACCTTGGCAGCCCGCCGGACTATGAGGCCCTTGCCCGTATATCCTGCTGCTCCCCCTACCATTTTCAGCGGATGTTTTCCTACCTTGCCGGTATGCCCCTGTCAGAATACATCCGGCGCAGGCGCATGTCCCTCGCGGCAGTCGACCTGCTTCAAGGAGGCAAGGTCCTGGACGTGGCGCTGAAATATGGCTACAGCTCCCCAACAGCCTTTAACCGTGCTTTTCAGTCCGTCCACGGCTGCCCGCCTTCCGCTGTCAGAACACCGGGAGCCCAGGTCAAATCCTTCCCCCCTATCTCATTCAAAATTACTGTCAAAGGAGTGGAAGCGATGGATTTTCGCATTGAACGCCATGAGGCATTTACTATTGTTGGGGTCTCCGTACCTCTTGAGCGCGAGCTTGAGAAAAACTTCCAGGTGATACCCCAAAAGTGGGCTGAGGCTGCTGCAAACGGAACCTTGGGAAAGCTTGCGGTCCGTACGAACAGTGAACCAAAGGGCGTGCTGGGGGTCAGCAATTTTGATGCCGTGACCGGGCAGGGACGGTATTTTATTGCCGTTGCCTCAGAGGATGACTCTGGCGGCCTTGAGAGATTTACCGTGCCCGCGGCTGACTGGGCAATTTTTCCAGGCATGGGGCCCAACGAGTCTATACAGGAGCTTGAGAGGCGGGTCTTTACCGAGTGGCTGCCTACATCGGGATATGAGTATGGCGAGGCTCCGGATATTGAGGTTTATCTTAGCCCTGACCCACAGAATGCTGTATATGAGGTTTGGGTGCCGGTAGTAAAGAAGGCCGATTGAATTTGCTCCGCAGGCATATAAAAAGCGCGCTCCCATTTTGGGAACGCGCTTTCTTTTGCGTCTATTACACCAGCTCCAAAATCGCCATCTCTGCGGCGTCACCCCTGCGGGGGCCCAGCTTGGTCACCCTGGTATAGCCGCCGTTACGGTCGGCATACTGAGGCGCAATGGTGTTGAACAGCTTCGCTGCAGCGCTCTCCTTGGTCACAAAGCTCATGACCATGCGCTTGCTGTGAAGGTCGTTCGTCTTGGCTATGGTAATCATCTTCTCCGCCAGAGCCTGCACCTCTTTGGCACGGGTTGCAGTGGTCTCTATCTTTCCGTTCTCAAAGAAGAACGTCACCATCCCCCGGAGCATCGCGGTGCGATGCGCGGTGTTGCGGCCCAGCTTTCTGGTTCCCGGCATGAAGATCCCTCCTATCTACGCTTATTCGTCGTCTTTACGCAGGCTGAAGCCAAGGGAAGCCAGCTTCCACACGACCTCCTCCAGCGACTTGCGCCCCAAATTCCGGACCTTCATCATGTCGTCCTCGGACTTGTTGATCAGGTCCTCCACGGTGTTTATACCCGCGCGCTTGAGGCAGTTGAACGAGCGGACCGACAGATCCAGCTCTTCTATCGTCATTTCCAGCACTTTCTCTTTGCCGCCCTCATCCTTCTCCACCATTATCTCCGTTGACTTGCCCTTATCAGACAGGTCTACGAACAGGTTCAGGTGGTCAGTCAGGACCTTTGCCGCCAGCGACACGGCCTCCTGGGCATTTATCACCCCGTTGGTCCAGACCTCCAGGGTTAGCTTGTCAAAGTCGATGCTCTGTCCAACGCGGGTATTCTCCACGTTGAAGTTGACCTTGAGTACAGGTGTGTAAATGGAATCCACCGCAATTTCGCCGATAACGCCCTCCGGCATATTCTGCTTGTTGCGCTCGTTCGAGACATAGCCCCTTCCCTTATCCAGGGTCAGCTCCATATAGAGCTTGGCCCCCTCACCCAGGGTGGCGATGTGCAGCTCGGGGTTCAGTATCTCCACCTCGCTGTCCGCCTGGATGGACGCGGCGGTGACCTCGCAGGGCCCCTCCGCGGAGATCTCCACAGTCTTGGGCCCGTCGCAGTAGAGCCTTGCGACTATCCCCTTGACGTTCAGGACTATCTCGGTCACGTCCTCCTTTACTCCCGGGATGGTGGAAAATTCGTGGAGCACGCCGTCTATCTTTATAGACCTGGGGGCCACGCCCGGCAGGCTTGACAGAAGCACCCGGCGCAGCGAGTTCCCAAGAGTCGTGCCAAAGCCACGCTCCAGAGGCTCGATGACGAACCGGCCGTATGTGCCGTCCTCGAATGTTTCCGCTATATCAATTTTGGGTCTTTCTATCTCAATCATCCGCGATCCTCCTCTACACAGACAAAGTAACGGCTTCAAATACGCTTATTCCCTTGTGGGGATTACTTAGAGTACAGCTCGACGATGAGGGTCTCATCCACCTCAAGATCGATCTCCTCGCGGGTGGGCAGCGCATCGACCTTTGCCTGCGCATTGGCCGCGTCAACGTCCAGCCACTTGGGCACGGGACGGGCGGAGTTTGACTCCAGCACAACCTTGAATTTCTCGCTTGAACGGCTCTTATCCTTAATGGCGACCATCTCGCCGGGCTTCACAAGATAGGAGGGGATATCCACCTTCTTGCCGCCCACGGTGAAGTGGCCGTGCACCACCAGCTGGCGGGCCTCAGCCCTGGAGCTGGCCCAGCCGCAGCGGTACACCACATTATCCAGCCTGCTCTCCAGGAGTATCAGGAGGTTGTCGCCGGCCTTGCCGGGCATATTTGTTGCCATCTCGTAGTAGTGGTGGAACTGGCCCTCCAGCACACCGTAGAAACGGCGGGTCATCTGCTTGGCTCTGAGCTGCATACCGTACTCCGAGGCCTTCTTGCGGCCCTGGCCGTGCTGCCCGGGGGCATATGCCCTCCTTGAGATGGCGCACTTGTCGGTGTAGCAGCGCTCGCCCTTCAGGAACAGCTTCTGCCCCTCGCGGCGGCAGAGCTTGCAAACGGCTTCTGTATATCTTGCCATATTTTCTGTAACCTCCTAATGTTTTTACACGCGGCGCCTTTTGGGCGGGCGGCAGCCGTTATGGGGGATGGGGGTCACGTCTTTTATCATGCTCACGTCCAGCCCTGCGGCCTGCAGCGCGCGGATAGCGGCCTCGCGGCCGGCGCCGGGACCCTTAACGAACACCTCAACGGACTTCATACCGTGCTCCATTGCCAGCTTTGCAGCGGTCTCCGCAGCGGTCTGAGCTGCAAAGGGAGTGGACTTCCTGGAGCCCCTGAAGCCCAGTTCGCCGGAGCTTGCCCAGGAGATGGCGTTGCCCTGGGTGTCGGTAATGGTGACGATGGTGTTGTTGAACGTGGACTGGATATGGGCCGCGCCGCGCTCAATATTCTTGCGCTCACGGCGGCGGCGCACTGTACCCTTAGTGGTCTTTTGTGCCATTTTGTGGATCCCTCCTTACTTCTTCTTATTTGCCATGGTCTTGCGCGGGCCCTTGCGGGTGCGGGCATTGGTCTTGGTGCGCTGGCCCCTTACGGGCAGGCCCTTTCTGTGGCGCACACCGCGATAGCAGCCTATCTCCACCAGGCGCTTGATGTCAAATGCTACATCCCGGCGCAGGTCGCCCTCCACGTGGCAGTTCTTGTCGATATAGTCGCGGAGCTTCGAGGCGTCGTCCTCTGAGAGGTCACGCACACGGATATCGGGGTCAACGCCCGTCTCGGCGCAGATATTCGTGGCGGTCTTGCGGCCGATGCCGTAGATATAGGTCAGAGCGATTTCGATTCGCTTGTCTCTTGGCAGGTCGATACCGGAAATTCGAGCCATGTTATTGACCATTCCTTTCACTTAGTTTGTGGGGACGCTCATTGCGCTTGCTTTGCCTGCGCTTAAACCTTGGGGCGCTGCCCCAAACCCTGCCAGGCGCCTAACGCACCTGGACCGCGTCCCGCTTCGCGCCGTTCTATTTAGCCCTGGCGCTGCTTGTGCTTGGGGTTCTCACAGATGACCATGACCTTCCCCTTGCGCTTGATGATTTTGCATTTCTCACACATCTTCTTAACAGAAGGACGTACTTTCATTCTATCATCACTTTCCTTTCTGTCAGGATCGCTTTACTCTCTATAACCGGGCAGCTTACTTTGAACGCCAGGTTATGCGCCCCTTAGTCAGGTCATATGGGGACATCTCCAGCGTCACCTTATCTCCCGGCAGTATGCGGATGAAGTTCATCCGCAGCTTCCCGGAGATATGGGCCAGTACCGTGTGCCCGTTTTGAAGCTCCACCTGGAACTGTGCATTCGGCAGAGCTTCCTTTACTACGCCCTGCACCTCAATTACGTCTTGCTTTGACATACCTCAAACCTCCGCGTCATACGGTGTATTCTCTCCTTGCCCGCCCGCTTCCCGCAGGGCGGCCCGTAGTTTACGATCGGTGGCAAGCGCCTCCTCTGAAAGCACTCTCAAAGTCGGGCTTATGTGCATAAGCTTCTTGCGCTTCGGGCGCTCTACAGGCCTTCTTTTGCCGTCTGCCAGCACTACCCATGGGGGGGCTAGTTCAAGGACCGCCATATAGCTGTCCTTATCCCTCCCCGCCCTGGACTTTACCACCTGGCCGCGCTTTAACTCCATAGCTTCCTCCTTAGTCCGGCAGTGTCAGTATGACCGGCCCCCCAGGGGTTATGGCTACGGTGTGCTCGAAGTGCGCCGACAGGCTTCCATCTTTTGTAACAACAGTCCAGCCGTCGGGCTTTATCTCGATTTCGCGTCGGCCCTGGTTTATCATCGGCTCTATGGCGATGACCATACCAGCCGTCAGTCTTGCACCCCTTCCCGGAGTGCCGTAATTGGGGACGCTAGGGTCCTCGTGCATATCCGCACCTACTCCGTGGCCGGTAAACTCTCGTACCACCGAGTAACTGCGGGCTTCGACATACTCCTGCACCGCCCGGCCTACATCCCCCACCCGGTTCCCCGGGCGGGCCTGCTCGATGCCTAAAAACAGCGACCGTTCGGTAGCGTCCAGAAGGGCCTGCGCCTCTGCGCTTATCTCCCCGCAGGGGAAAGTCCAGGCATTGTCTCCGTGAAAGCCCTCGTAATAGGCCCCCACGTCGATGCTTACAATATCGCCCTTCTTTAATATGACGCTCTTCTTTGGTATGCCGTGGATGACCACGCTGTTTACCGAAATACATGTGCTGGCCGGATAACCGTCGTACCCGAGAAAGCTGGGCGCGGCGCCCTCGGACTCTATATACTGCCGCACCAGCTTATCTATCTCCCAGGTGGACACCCCCGGCTCAACCGCTTCTCCGGCAAGCCGCAGCGCCTTCTGGGATATTATCCCTGCCTTGCGCATGACGCTTAGCTCCCTGCTGGTTTTCAGCACGATCATGAAAGGTCCTCCAAGGCTTCCAGCACCATCCTTGTGGTGTCCTCTACCTTGTCCTGTCCGTGCACTACCCGCAGCTTGCCCTGCTTGCTGTAGTATTCCTTCAGCGGCTCTGTCTGGCTGTGGTATACCTCCAGCCTCTCCTTCACCGTGTCAGGGTGGTCGTCCTTGCGCTGAATGAGGGCGCCCGCGCAGGCGTCGCATACTCCCTCCGCCTTCGGCTGCTTATACAGCACGTGGTAGGAGGCCCCGCACTTCTCGCAGACGCGGCGTCCGGACATGCGGGTCACGATATCCTCGTCGGCAACCTCAATGTCCAGCACAACGTCGATATCCGCGCCCATTTCGTCCAGAGCCTCGGCCTGGGGGATGGTCCTGGGGAAGCCGTCAAGGATGAAGCCGCCTTTGCAGTCCTCCTCCTTGATACGGTCCTTTATTATGCCAATGAGTATCTCGTCTGGCACTAGCTTTCCGCTCTCCATATAGCTCTTGGCTTTAAGGCCCATCTCTGTACCGTTCTTCAGCGCCTCCCGCAGGATATTGCCTGTGGAGATCGCCGGTATCTTTTTATTCTCACAAATTACCTCGGCCTGGGTGCCCTTTCCGGCTCCCGGAGCCCCTAAAAGGATCAACTTCATACTGATACACCCTTTCATCCATGTGACAGCTCCGGCTGCATAAAACTTCCCGGAAACCTTCCGGCCAAAGCTTTATGCGCCCGCTGCCCAATTATTTTTCCGGCGGACCGGCTGTCTCAGCTCAGTCCAGGAAGCCCTTATAGTGGCGCATCATCATCTGGCTCTCCATCTGCTTGACGGTCTCCAGCGCCACGCCCACAATGATTATCACCGAGGTACCGCCCAGGGACAGGCCCTGCATGTTGGTAAGGTTGGTGAAGATAATGGGTATCAGCGCAACAAAAGCCAGGAACATCGCGCCTATGAGGGTGACCTTGGAAAGTATCTTGGCGATGAACTCCGCAGTGGGCCGCCCCGGACGAAGGCCGGGCACAGTGCCGTTGTTCTGGCGCAGGTTATTCGCCATCTCCAAAGGATTATACTGCACGGACATATAGAAGTATGCGAACATGATTATCAGCAGGAAGTAAAGCACCGTATAGAGCCACCCGGTCTGGGAGAAGGCGTCCATAAACGCTTTTCCAAAGCCCTCGGTGGGGTTCCAGAAAACCTGGATGAACTGGGGAATGCTCAGTATGGCGCTGGCAAATATCACGGGCATAACGCCGCTCATTGCCACCTTCACAGGCATATAGGTGCTCTGGCCGCCGTACATCTTGCGGCCTACCACCTTTTTGGCGTACTGCACCGGGATGCGGCGCTCCGCCTCGTTCATAAATACGATGACCCAGATCACCACCAGGAACAAAACGATGAACAGGGGAGCCAGTATGAGATACTGGCCGCTGGTGGAGGGGCTGGTAAGCCCCAGGTTGAAGAACTGCCACACGCCGCCGAAGGTCACCGGCAGCCTTGCCACGATACCGGCAAACAGGATAATGGATATGCCGTTGCCGATACCCTTTTCGTTTATCTGCTCGCCCATCCACATGATAAGGGCCGTGCCTGCCGTAAAGGTCAGCACGATGACTATGCCCACAAATACCCCGGCAAAGCCGCTGGTCACCTTCACGATACCGGCGTTGGAGCGCAGGTAGAAGTAGTAGGCGATCCCCTGGATAAGTCCCAGGCCCACAGTCACATAGCGGGTGATAGTGGCGATCTTCTTGCGGCCGCTCTCGCCCTCTTTTGAAAGGCGCTCCAGAGCCGGGATAGCAATGGTCAGCAGCTGCATGATGATCGAGCTGTTGATATAGGGCGTAATGCCCATGGCGAACAGTGATGCGTATGAGAACGCGCCGCCGGTGAGCATATTGATATAACCCAGCGCTGCGTTGCCGTCGCTGGCGGCATTCATCAGCGTTGACAGCGCCGAAGCGTCCAGGAACGGCACCGGTATCACCGAGCCGAAGCGGAATATCACGATGATAAGCAGGGTATAGAGCATTTTCTTACGCAGGTCCGGGATGCGCCAGGCATTCTTGATGGTGTTCAGCAACTCAGACCACCTCGGCTTTCCCGCCCGCGGCCTCTATCTTGGCCTTCGCCGCTTCGGAAAAAGCGTTTGCCCTGACCGTCAGCTTTTTCGTGAGCTCGCCGTTAGCCAGGATCTTCAAAGCGTCGCCGCTCTTCTTGAGCACGCCGGCCTCCATAAGAGTGTTCACGGTGACCTCAGAGCCGTCCTCAAAGCAGTTGAGACTGCCGATGTTTACAGAGACGACCTCCTTGGCGAAGATATTGTTGAAGCCTCGCTTGGGTATACGCCTCTGCAGGGGCATCTGGCCGCCCTCAAAGCCGGGACGCATTCCGTGACCGGCTCTGGCCTTCTGTCCCTTATGGCCCTTGCCGGCAGTCTTACCGTTGCCGGAGCCGTGGCCGCGGCCGATGCGCTTAGCGTCCTTTGTGGCACCGGGCACAGCTGTAAGCTGATCTAGCTTCATTTTAACGCACCTCCTTCAAGCTTATTCACTAACCTCTACCAGATGACTGATCTTCTTGACCTTGCCCTTGGTCTGGTCGTTGTCGGGCTGCTCCCTGCAGTCGCCGACCTTGAAAAGCCCCAGGGCATGGGCTGTGGCTATCTGGTCCTTCTTGCTGCCGATAAGGCTCTTTATAAGGGTTACTTTCATCTTTTTGAGCCCTCCTTACAGTATTTCCTTGACCTGCTTGCCCCGGATCGCAGCCACCTCTTGGGCGGTACGCAGCTGGGTCAGGCCGGCCAAAGTGGCCCGCACCACATTGCACGGGTTATTGGAACGCAGGGCCTTGGTACGGATGTCCTTAATGCCCGCGCTCTCTACAACAGCGCGCACCGGGCCGCCGGCGATAACGCCGGTACCGGGGGCGGCGGGCTTCAGGATGACCTTGCCCGCGCCGAACTCGCCCACGATCTCGTGGGGGATGGTGCTGCCTCTGAGGGCCACATGGTACAGGTTCTTCTTGGCGTCCTCAATGCCCTTGCGGATGGCGTCGGGCACCTCGGCGGCCTTGCCGATGCCAAAGCCTACCGTGCCGTTGCCGTCGCCAACTACCACCAGGGCGGAGAACTTCATAACGCGGCCGCCCTTAACGGTCTTTGATACGCGGTTTATGGCGACGACGCGCTCCTGCATCTCTACGCCGTTGGGGTCAAAATTCCTCTCACTAGCCAAACTCTATTCCTCCTCGCTCAGAATTTCAGGCCGCCCTCGCGGGCGCCCTCGGCCAGCTCCTGCACGCGGCCGTGGAAGATATAGCCGCCGCGGTCAAAGACCACGGTGCTGATACCCTTTTGGGCAGCGCGCTCGGCGATGAGCTTGCCCACCTTGCGGGCAGCTTCCTTGTTGCCGCCGTTGCCCTCGAAGCCCTTCTCCACTGTGGACGCGGCGCAAAGTGTCGCGCCTGCCACGTCGTCGATCACCTGGGCATATATATGGGCAGAGGAGCGGAACACGTTCAGGCGGGGCCTCTCGGCAGTGCCGGAGATCTTGCCCCGGACCCTTCTGTGCCGGCGCAGGCGCGCCTTATTGGTATCCGGTTTGTTTACCATAGATTTTACCTTCTTTCATTCAACGCTTGTATACGTTTTTAGGCGGCCTTAGCCCTTGGCACCTTTACCGGCCTTGCCTTCCTTATGGCGGACATACTCGCCCTGATAGCGGATGCCCTTGCCCTTATAGGGCTCCGGCGGACGCTTCTCACGCACCTCGGCGGCAAACTGGCCCACCTTCTGCTTGTCAATGCCGGAGATGATGATTGTATTGGCGTTGGGAGCCTCTATCTTAATATCCTCGTTCTCGCTCACCACTACCTGATGGGAATAGCCCAGGTTCATGACCAGGTCCTTCCCTTGCTTCTGCACACGGTAGCCCACGCCCTGGACCTCCAGGGTCTTGGAGAAGCCCTCGGTCACGCCGACCACCATATTGTTGATAAGCGTGCGGGTAAGGCCATGCAGAGACCTGTTCTCCTTCTGGTCGTCAGGACGGGTGACTAATATCTCCGCGCCTTCCTGGGCGATAGCCATATTGGGGCTGAAGCTCTGGGTGAGAGTTCCCTTGGGCCCCTTTACTGTAACTGCGCTGCCGTCGATCTTGACCTCGACGCCCGCGGGAATATTTATGGGTTTTCTTCCAATTCTCGACATACTCGACGCACCCCCTTCTTTACCAAATGAACGCCAGCACTTCGCCGCCGACGTTTTCCTGCCTTGCGGCCCTGTCGGTCATGATGCCCTTGGAGGTGGAGACTATCGCCACGCCCAGGCCCTTCATGACCTTCGGCAGCTCAGACGCGCCGGAGTAAATGCGCAGGCCGGGCTTTGAGACCCTCTTGAGGCCCTTGATGACCGGCTGGCGCCCCTCGGCATACTTCAGCGAGATTGTGATCATCCCCTGCTTGCCGTCCTCCTTGACGGAATAGTGCCGCACATAGCCCTCGTCCACCAGTATCTGGCAGATGGCCTTCTTCATATTGCTGGCGGGCACTTCCACTGTATCATGCTTCGCGGCCTGCGCGTTGCGGATGCGTGTGAGCAGGTCTGCGATGGTATCAGTAACTTGCATGAACTTTTCCTCCTTCCTGTATTACCAGCTTGCCTTCTTCACGCCGGGGATCTCGCCCTTATAGGCAAGCTCCCGAAAGCAGATGCGGCAGATGCCGTACTTGCGAAGGTAAGCATGGGGCCGGCCGCATATCTTGCACCGGTTATACTGGCGGGTGGAAAACTTCGCGGGCCTTTGCTGCTTGAGCTTCATAGATGTCTTTGCCACAAAATGTCCCTCCCTTTATCTTGTGAACGGGGCGCCCATGAGGGAAAGGAACTCCCGGGCTTCCTCGTCGGTGTGTGCCGTGGTCACGAAGCAGATGTCCATACCCCGGACCTTGTCTATCTTATCATAGTCTATCTCGGGGAAGATCAGCTGCTCGCGGATACCCATATTGTAGTTGCCCCTGCCGTCGAACGAGTTGGGGTTGATCCCCCTGAAGTCGCGCACACGAGGGAGGGCCACGTTGAAGAGCCTATCCAGGAACTCGTACATACGCTCACCGCGGAGGGTGACCTTCACGCCGATGGGCATCCCCTCGCGCAGCTTAAAGTTCGCGACGCTCTTCTTGGCCTTGCATACAACGGGCTTCTGGCCGGTTATCTTCATCAGGTCTCCGGAAATGGCGTCTATAGCCTTGGCGTTCTCCTTGGCCTCGCCAGCGCCCACGTTGATGACTATCTTGTCGAGCTTCGGTATCTGCATAACCGACTTATAGCCGAACTTCTTCATCAGCTGGGGGGCGATCTCCGCCTTATACATCTCTTTCAGTCTAGCTGCCATATTCTTTGTCTTCCTCCCTTACAGCGACTCGCCGCATTTTTTGCAAATGCGCTCTTTGGTGCCGTCCGCGAGGACCTTATGGCCTACGCGGGTAGGCTTGCCGCAGCGGGGGCAGACCACCTGTACCTTGCAGGCGTAAATGGCGCTCTCCGCCTTGATGATGCCGCCAGGCTCGCCCATCCTGCGGGGCTTCACGTGCTTCTGCACGAAGTTGGCGTTCTCAACTATGACCTTGCCCTCCTTGGGGCTCACCTGCATGACCTTGCCCTTCTTGCCGCGGTCGCGTCCGCTGATTATCATAACGGTGTCGCCGGTCTTTACGTGTACTTTATTCATTTCGGTACACCTCCATCAAAGCACTTCCGGGGCCAGCGACAGGATCTTCATATATTCCTTGTCGCGCAGCTCGCGGGCCACAGGCCCGAAGATGCGGGTGCCCCTGGGGTTTTTGTCCTCACGGATGATGACAGCGGCGTTCTCATCGAAGCGGATATATGTGCCGTCGTCCCGGCGCACGCCCGAGGCGGACCGGACGATAACAGCTTTCACCACATCGCCCTTCTTCACCACGCCGCCGGGTGCCGCCTTCTTTACAGAGGCCACCACCACGTCGCCGATATTGGCATACCTCCTGCCGGTGCCGCCAAGCACCCGGATGCACATGAGCTCCTTAGCACCCGTGTTGTCGGCAACCTTGAGGTAAGACTGCTGTTGAATCACAGTTTGTTCCTCCTTTTACTTGACTAATAAGCCAGAGAGCCAATAATGCCCCGGCTCATTTAGCCTTCTCGATGATCTCCACCAGCCGCCATCTCTTGTCCTTGGAAATGGGCCTGGTCTCCATGATGCGCACGCGGTCGCCCACACTGCAGGCATTCTCCTCGTCGTGGGCCTTGCGCTTCACGGTACGCTTGATTATCTTGCCGTACATGGGGTGCTTCACGCTGTCCTGGATAGCAACCACCACTGTCTTATCCATCTTATTGCTTACCACGCGGCCTACCGCGGTCTTTCTCATGCTTCTTTCGCTCACTTCGTTATCCTCCCTTCCCGTTAAGCGTTCCCGGCGTGCAGCTCATTCTCGCGTATGACGGTCTTCACGCGGGCGATGTCCTTCTTCACTGCCTGGATGCGCATGGGGTTATCGAGCTGATTGATAGCGAGCTGGAAACGCAGGTTGAAAAGCTCCGCCTTCAGGTCGGAAAGCTTAGTGTTCAGCTCGTCGGCCGTCAATTCTCTGATATCTGAAGCCTTCATGACTGCGCCTCCGTTTCTTTCATTACGAATTTGCACTTGATGGGGAGCTTGGCGGCTGCAAGCCTCAGGGCCTCCCTCGCGGTGGCCTCTGGCACCTCGCCCAGCTCGAACATCACCCTGCCGGGTTTCACAACGGCTACCCAGTATTCGGGAGAGCCTTTACCGGAGCCCATTCGTGTCTCAGCGGGCTTCTGGGTCACCGGCTTGTCGGGGAATATCTTTATCCAGACCTTACCGAAACGCTTGCAGTAACGGGTCATGGCTACACGGGCGGCCTCTATCTGATTCGAGGTAATCCAAGCCGGCTCCAGGGCCTGCAGGCCGAACTGGCCGTAGGTCACCTTATTGCCGCGCATGGCCTTGCCCTTCATGCGGCCTCTCTGCACTCTGCGGTATTTCACGCGCTTGGGCATCAGCATTTACCTGCGCCCCCCTTCCCTGTTGTCTCTTCTGGGCCCGCGGTCGTTACGGTCGCCGCGCGGCCTGCGGTCGTCCCTGCGGGGACGGTCGCTGCGGTCGCCCCTGGGGGCGCGCTCCGAACGGCTGTCGCGGTTATCGTTTAAGACCTCGCCCTTATACAGCCACACCTTAACGCCGATGCGCCCGTAAGTGGTGGCTGCCTCGGCAAAGCCATAGTCAATATCGGCTCTCAAAGTCTGCAGCGGTATGGTGCCGTCATGGTACTCCTCGCTGCGGGCTATCTCAGCGCCGCCCAGGCGCCCGGACACCTTGGTCTTGATGCCCTTGGCCCCAAGCCTCATGCTCCTGCCGATGCAGCCCTTCATTGCCCGGCGGAAGCTGATGCGGCGCTCCAGCTGGGAGGCGATGTTCTCGGCTACCAGCTGTGCGTTCAAGTCTGGCTGGCGCACCTCGACGATGTTGATGACAACGGGCTTACCCAGCATCTTCTCGCACTGCTGGCGAAGCTTCTCTATCTCCGTGCCGCCCTTGCCTATTACCATGCCGGGCTTTGCGCAGTGGATATGGATGCGCACCTTTGAGGCGTCGCGCTCGATCTCGATCTTCGGGATGCCCGCCTGGTAAAGCTGCTTTTTAAGGGTCTTCCTCAGGTTATAGTCCTCCACCAGAGTGTCGCCGAAGACATTGTCCTTTGCGAACCACCGGGAGTCCCAGTCCTTTATCACACCCACGCGAAGGCCGTGGGGATTGACTTTCTGTCCCATAATGTCCCTCCTTACTCTTTCTCGGCCACAACGATGGTGATGTGGCTGGTCCGCTTCAGGATCCTGTGCGCCCTGCCGTGGTCCTTGGGGCGTATCCTCTTGAGGATCGGGCCCGGGGTCACATAGCACTTTGAAACGTACAGGCTGCCCTTGTCCATCTGCAAATTGTTCTCCGCGTTGGAAACAGCGGACTTCAAGAGCTTCCCGAGATCCTCGCAGGCGGCCTTGGGGGTATTCTCCAAAATAGCCGCGGCCAGGTCTACGGGCTTATTGCGTATAAGGTCCAGCACCAGGCCCACCTTGCGGGGAGAGATGCGGGTATAGTTCAGCGTTGCTTTCGCTTCCATTTTTAGCACCCTCCTTTCGCTTATTTACCGGTCTTTGAGCCGGTGTGGCCCTTAAAGGTCCTGGTGGGGGCGAACTCGCCCAGCTTGTGTCCGACCATGTCCTCGGTAACGTATACCGGCACATGCTTGCGGCCGTCATGCACCGCAATGGTGTGTCCGACGAAATCCGGGAATATCATTGAAGCCCTGCTCCAGGTCTTCACTATCTTCTTCTCCCCGGCCTCGTTCATAGCCTGGATCCTTTTCAGCAGCACGGGCTGTACAAAAGGTCCCTTTTTAAGACTTCTGCTCATTCTCGTTATGCTCCTTTCCCGTGCTTACTTGCCGTTGCGGCGCCGAACGATAAACTTATCGCTGCTCTTATGATGCTTGCGGGTCTTATAACCCAGCGCCGGCTTGCCCCAGGGGGTGACAGGGCCGGGACGGCCCACAGGGCTCTTGCCCTCGCCGCCGCCGTGGGGGTGGTCGTTGGGGTTCATGACCGAGCCGCGCACGGTGGGACGCCAGCCCATATGGCGCTTGCGTCCGGCCTTGCCTATCTTCACGTTCTCATGGTCGATATTGCTGACCTGGCCGATAGACGCCATGCAGGTCTCGGGCACGTTGCGAAGCTCGCCCGAAGGGAGCCTCAAAAGCGCCATGCCGTTCTCCTTTGCCATCAGCTGGGCCATAATGCCCGCGGCCCTTGCCAGCTGGGCCCCCTTGCCGGGGTACAGCTCCACGTTGTGGATGAAGGTGCCGGTGGGAATGTTCTTCAGGGGCAGGGCGTTGCCGGGCTTGATATCGGCCTCGGCCCCGGAGACTATCTTGTCCCCTACCTTGATGCCGTTGGGGGCTATTATATAGCTCTTCTCCCCGTCCTCATACTGGATGAGGGCGATGAAGGCGGAGCGGTTGGGGTCATACTCGATAGTCTGCACCACAGCGTTCATGTCGTGCTTCTGGCGCTTGAAATCGATTATACGGTACTTCTTGCGGTTTGCGCCGCCGCGATGGCGGACGGTTATCCTGCCGTAGCTGTTGCGGCCGGACTTGTTCCCAAGAGGAGCCAGCAGGCTCTTCTCCGGGCCGCCCTTAGAGAGGACGGTATAGTCCGTAACGGACATGTTCCGGCGCGCCGCGGTAGTCGGCTTATAATTCTTTATTGCCATGTCTTCTGTTCACTCTCCTAGTCGTTGAGATACTCTGTGCCCGGCCTTAGACCATGCTCTCGAAGAACTCGATGGTCCTGCTCTCCTCTGTGAGGGTCACCACAGCCTTCTTCCAGCTCCTGGTATAGCCCTCATAGCGCCCCTGGCGGCGGAGCCTGCCGCGCACGTGGAGGGTGTTGACCTTGCTGACCTTCACTCCGAAGGCGGCCTCCACGGCCCTCTTCACGTCTATCTTGGTAGCGTCCTTCGCAACCTCGAAGGTGTATTTCTTCTGGGTGTTGCCATCCATGGTCTTCTCGGTGATGATGGGTCGGATTATGATGTCATGGGCCTCCATTACGCGTACACCTCCTCGATCTTCTGCACGGCTCCCTGCACGACAATGAACTTGTCTGCGTTAAGGATGTCGTACACATTCAGGGTATTTACCTGGGCGGTCTTCACGCCGGGGATATTTCCAGCGCTCCTTATGACCTTCTCATCCACGCTGTCCAGCACTATGAGCGCCTTCCTCTCGCTGCCCACTGCCTTGAGCATGGCGGCGATTTCCTTGGTCTTAAAGCCTTCCAGGGCTATCTTGTCAATGACTATCATCTCGCCGTCCTGCACCTTGGAGGAGAGGGCGGACTTCATTGCCAGGCGCCGCACCTTCTTATTCAAGGTGTAGCTGTAATCCCTGGGCTTGGGGGCGAACACTATGCCGCCGTGGGTCCACTGGGGAGAGCGCGTGCTTCCCTGGCGGGCGCGGCCTGTGCCCTTCTGCCTCCAGGGCTTCCTGCCGCCGCCGGAGACTTCGCTCCTTGTCAGCGCGGACTGGGTGCCCTGGCGCTGGTTTGCCAGATAGTTCTTTACCATATCGTTCATCACAGGGACGTTGGGCTCAATGCCAAACACGGAGTCAGAGAGCTCCTGCCTGCCGACTTCCCGGCCCTGCATGTTCAAAACTGCTACTTCAGCCATTCTTCTTCCTCCTCCCCTTACGCTTTCACGCTGTCGCGCACGATGACTACGCCGCCGTTGGGGCCGGGTATGGCGCCCTTGATGGCTATGAGATTGTTCTCCGCGTCCACCTTTGCAACAGTCAGGTTCTGCACCGTGACGGTCTCAGCGCCCAGGTGGCCCGCCATCTTCAGGCCCTTCCAGACTCTGGAGGGGCTGGAGCACGCGCCGTTGGAGCCGCCGTGACGTGCGACGGGGCCGGAGCCGTGGCTCTCCTTCAGGCGGTGGAAGTTCCAGCGCTTGATGACGCCCGCGTAGCCCTTGCCCTTGCTGGTGCCAGTGACATCCACCCGCTCGCCGGCCTCGAAGGTGTCGGCCTTGATAAGGTCGCCCACGTTCAGCGCGCTGATGTCCTCAAGCCTCAGCTCCTTCAGGGTCTTCTTGGGGGCGACGTCGCCCTTCTTGAAGTGGCCCGAAAGGGGCTTGTTCACCCGCTGGGGCTTCTGGTCGCCGAAGCCCAGCTGCACCGCGTCGTAGCCGTCGGTCTCCACTGTCTTCTTCTGGGTCACAACACAGGGGCCGGCCTCCACAACGGTTACCGGGATGACCTTGCCCTTGTCGTCGAAGATTTGCGTCATGCCAATCTTCTTTCCGATGATCCCTTTTTTCATGTTCTGCTTCCTTTCTACTCCTGGGATAATTCCTATCCCCTTAGGTTATTGGTCGATAAGCGGGAACGCCTATCGACATGACCCTCCGTCTCGGTAGGTCAGGACTGAGCTTTTTACAGCTTTATCTCAATCTCGACGCCGGCGGGGAGCTCCAGGCCCATCATTGCCTCAACAGTCTTGTTGCTGGGCCGGAGAATGTCGACCAGTCTCTTATGGGTACGCATTTCAAATTGCTCGCGACTGTCCTTGTACTTGTGGACGGCCCTGAGGATGGTGACAATCTGCTTCTCCGTGGGCAGCGGCACCGGTCCGGAGACCCTGGCGCCCGTGCGCTTCGCGGTAGCGACTATCTTCTCTGCAGACTGGTCCACCAGCTGGTGGTCGTACCCCTTGATTCTGATCCTGATTTTTTCCTTGACTGCCATTTCTATAACCGCCTCCTAAATCGTTCTTGGGCGTCTTGCTTTTTCCAACACTGTCCCGGGTGTTTCACCATCCGGCATAGAAAAACCGGCAGTCCGCACCAGCGCTAAAAGCGCGGCAGACCCCGGGGACAGAGCCGAAACTCACAGTTTCCTCCAAGGGGCGCACACACGGCCTGCCGGGGGTCGCCCGGCGGTTCCCGCACCCATCAGATTCCTTCGCCCGGTTTAAAATCGGACATACTCCACGGAAATGACCGGCCGAGTCTGCAACGCAAACTCAAGTCCATGTCCTGGACCCATAGCCGCAACCTCCCGCTTCAACGCATATCAGGGCATTAAATACCCATTTGGCAATCGTACTCGCTTATCTTACCACAAGACCTTGTATTTTGCAAGTGTTTTTTCAAAAAAATTTTACAAATTTCCTGCCGGCACTCCCTGAAGGGGGCCCAGTATCCCCTAAAGGGGAAGCCCCCGGTCCCCCGGAGGCTGTATGACGCCCTACTGCACCACCAGCACCAGCGCCGTCACATCGTCCTCATGCCCGTCGCTCCTGCGCCTGCGGGCCTCGTCGGTTATCCTCTGGGCCAAAAGATTCGGGTTTTCCTCCTCGTCCCAGGCCATTACAAGGTCAATCAGCCACTCGCTTCCGGCGGCTACAACACCGTCGGAGACCATCACGACTATATCCCCCACGTCCACCTCTCTCTCGGCTTCGGCAAACTCTACCCCCGGCATGATCCCCACCGGAACGCTCGAGGCCTCTATGAGCTCACTATGCCTGCCCCTTCTCAGCACGGTGCAGGCCGCCCCGGCCTTAAAAAACTCGGCTTTTCCCGAAAACAGATCAATGCAGGCCACGTCCATAGTAGCCAGGGACTCGTCCCCGGATTTTGCGATCAGCGCGGAATTCACCGTCTCAAGCATACTGTCAAAGCCTATTCCCGCCTTTAACAGGCTCTCCGCCATAGCCGAGGTCATGGCCCCGTCAACGGCTGCACGCCCACCTGTGCCCATGCCGTCGCTGAGCACGGCTATCAGCCTTCCGCAGCCGTCATAGAACACATTGGTGCTGTCCCCGCAGAAGGCCCCGCCCCCGGCGCAGTATTGAGAGAATCCCCGGCCTATCTGGAGCTGGGGCCGCTGGCACATCTGTATCCTGCACCTGTCCTCTGCGCTGCTGACGCATGGCGGCGCGAACACCCTGCCGCAGGCCTCAGAGACCTCCCTTGTGAACGCAGCCCTGTTCAGCCGCTTCTGCCGCTCCCTGCTTATCTCCGCTTCAACTGTCATGCGTCCAAACCTGTCCACCCGGCAGCAGACCTCCAAAGGCGTTACCCCGCTCTCCCTAAGGATAGCGGCGACCCTTCCCGCCGCTTCATCGTCGAAGCGCTGGTACATGGAGAACTCCCCGGCCATCTCCTCCAGGATCCCGGCAGTGGTATGGAAATGCCCCTCAACCACCTCCCGAACCTGGGCGGCCCTCAGCTCCGCCGCCTCCTTCATAAGATAGCGGGCGTAGTTTTTGTTCACCTCGTCCCGCATCTCCCCTACCCGGCAGCAGCGCCCGGAGAATTCCTTTGTAAAATCGCTGGTCTCAAGACGCTCCTTTTCCTTCAGCGGCCTGTAGAGCTGGGCGAAGTTGTCCAGGGTCTCATCCTTATACTTTCTCCAGCACACCCCGCTCATGCCGCACCCAGCGCATATCGTCTCAGTGGACTTATTGTAGACTCCCTGTAAATTGGGCGCGCACACCACGCTGAGCTTCTTTGATATCTCGTCCACAGAGTCAGACACGCTCAAAAGAGCCTGGGCCGCGTATCTCAGCCGCATGACTATATTGCCCCTGAGCGCCCCGCCCGAGAGGGTGTCCGGCCTCACCCCGAACAGTTCCCCCAGCCGTCTGCTCCTGGGGATGAGCATATAAGCGACCGTAGCTACCGCCACCTCTATTGAACCTGTAAAGATCTGTGTGCCTCCGGCCCCCACCTGCAGCGAGGCCACGCCATGGGAGATTATAAACGCCGCAGCGGCAGCCACGGCGCCCATAGGCGCAAACACCCCCGCCATCAGCCCTCCGAGCCCATAGGCCCCGGAGAGGTAGGAGAGCCCTGCCGTAGCCAGGCCCTGTATTGCCCCGGCAGCCACTCCCGCCACAGCGCCCCCCGCTATGCCCCCCGCCCGGGCGCAGCATAGCACCAAAAGCACCAGCAGTATCCTCCCGACGGACACGCCCATGATGCTCACATCCGAAAAGGCCAGCAGTATGATTCCCATGCTCACCGACACCGCCGCTATGTCCCCGGTGTCAAACACTGCCCTGCTCCTGGGCCCCTCCCGGGGCTCACCGGCCAGCCCCATTATGATGTTTGCCGTCCTTTTCAGGAAGAACGAGCTCCCCGCCCCCAGAAATGACTCCGCAACATACAGCGCCGCCGTATAGCTCACTGAGCCGTTTAAAAACACCATGGTCATACCTGTGAGCAGCAGGGGCAGGAATGCCGCAGCCGGTGCAAACAGCTGGTGGGAGTTCACTGTCTTCAGCTCAGAGAGCGCCCAGCGTATGGCTGTAACTGCCACTAAAGCCGCTGCGTATCTTGCAGGCACATACACCGGCGAGGGCAGCAGATACCCAAGAAACGCCCCCATGGCCCCGGCCCAGAGCCCTTCTCTGGGTGCCGCCGCCACTGCCGCTATGCCGAACGGGGCGTACTTGCCGAACATGAGCCCCCTTGAGCATATCAACCCCAGAAGAAAGCTCCCCGCAGCAGTAAGGGCCTTTCTCATATGCTCCGTATGCAGCTGCTCCCCTATTGTCTCGATCCATGCTCTTACCTTTACACGTTCCATCATTTTACACCTCATCCGACTTTTACATACATATATTATGTATAGTGATTATGTCGACCCTTTCATATGGGCCGTGCAAATATAATAGCGCATTTAAAGGAAAATATCTGTCGCAACCACAACAGGGGTTTCTGGTATTTTATCAAGTATTATGTCAAGCACAGTTTCTCCCTGTCCCTCACCGTTGACTTTTCATATATATTAGAATATAATTAAGAAAAAACTTTACAAGAGAAAAGCGAGGTCAAAAGCCATGGAATATCAATTCTCCGACCGAGTGAAGTCGTTAAAGCCATCGGCCATAAGGGAGATACTAAAAAACTCCTCGGCCCCGGGCATGATCCCTCTCTCAGCGGGCAACCCCGCCCCGGACGCGTTCCCCTATGAGGACATCAGAAAGATATCCGGGGCTCTCCTGGAGGACGCTCCCATTGAGGCCCTGCAGTACAGCGTCACCGAGGGCTATACCCCCCTTCGCCAGCACCTTATGATGTATATGGGCAAGAAGCACAATGTCGGCTCCGGCGACGACGATATACTCATAACCAGCGGCGCACAGCAGGTGATGGACCTGCTCACCAAGACCCTTTTAAACGAGGGCGACACCGTCCTCTGCGAGGCCCCCAGCTTCATCGGCTCCCTGAACACATTCCGCTCATACCGTGCAAGGCTCTGCGGCATACCCATGGAGCCTGACGGCATTAGTATTGAGGGGCTTGAGAAAGCGCTTGATACGGAAAAGAATATCAAGTACCTATATACTATACCAAACTTCCAGAATCCATCGGGTATCACCATGAGCTATGAAAAGCGCAAAAGAGTCTACGAGCTCTGCCGTGACCATAATGTGCTTATCTTAGAGGACAACCCCTACGGCGACCTGTGCTTTGAGGGTGAAAACATCCCCAGCATCAAATCCCTGGACGAGGCGGGAATAGTCATGTACGCAGGCTCCTTCTCAAAGGTGGTCTCCCCGGGTATGCGCGTGGGCTACGCCATAGGCCCGAAGCCCGTGATACAGAAGATGGTGGTCTGCAAGCAGGGCGAGGACGTCCATTCCAATATATGGGCACAGATAGTCTGCCACCGCTTTATGACGGAAACGGACTATGAGGCCCACCTTGACCGCCTGCGGGGTATATACCGCCGCAAGTCCTCGGTGCTTATAAAGGCCATGGAGGAGCACTTTGCCCCGCTTATCACCTGGAGCCCCTTCGAGGGTGGCCTGTTCGCCTGGTGCACACTGCCGGAAAATATAGATATGCTGGACTTTGTAAGGCGCGGAACAGAGCGCAAGGTCTGCGTTGTGCCGGGCACGGCTTTTCTTACCGACGAGAGCGAGAGCTGCCGGAGCTTCCGCATCAACTTCTCCACCCCCACGGATGAGCAGCTGAGCGAAGGAGTAAAGATATTGGGAGAAACCGCCCGGGAAATGGCAAGGTAAAGCACAGAAAATTTATTGAGTTGGGAGACATATCAATGGAAAATCAAGAGAAAAAGCGTATATTAAGTATGTACCAGTGCACGGGCACCTTTACCCTGGGCAACTATCTTGGGGCCCTTAGAAACCACATCAAGCTTCAGGACGAGGGCTACCAGTGCGTATATGCCCTTGCGGACCTGCACGCCCTCACTGTGCGCCAGGTGCCCGCAGAGCTTAGGAAATATACCAAGGAGGCATACGCCTGGCTGTTAGCCATGGGCCTGGACACGGAGAAGACCGTCTTTTTCATCCAGAGCCAGGTGCCCCAGCACAGCCAGCTCGCATGGCTTTTAAACTGCTACACCCAGTTCGGGGAGCTCTCCAGGATGACCCAGTTCAAGGATAAGTCCGCCAAGCACGCCGACAATATCAATGCCGGGCTCTTCACCTACCCCTGCCTGATGGCGGCAGATATACTGCTGTATCAGGCGGATTTCGTCCCGGTGGGGGCCGACCAGAAGCAGCACGTGGAGATAGCAAGGGATATCGCCGAGCGCTTCAACGGAATATATGGCGACACCTTCACCGTGCCCGAGCCCCTGATACCAAAGCATGGGGCCAGGGTCATGTCCCTGCAGAACCCCTTGAGCAAGATGTCAAAGTCCGACGAGAATCAGAACGGCAACATCTCCGTACTGGACGACCCGGACACCATCCTGCGCAAGTTCAAGCGGGCCAAGACCGACAGCGGCTCTGAAGTGCGCTTTGCCGAGGGCAAGGAGGGGGTCAACAACCTTATGAACATCTACGCCGCCGTCACGGGCAAGACCATGGAGGAGATAGAGCGGGAGTTCGAGGGCAAGGGCTACGGCGACTTCAAGCCCGCCGTGGCGGAGGCCGTCATCTCTGAGCTCCGTCCGATACAGGAGCGCTATCACGAGCTCCTCGCCGACAAGGAATTTTTGGAGAAGACCTATCGGGAGCAGGCCCCAAGGGCCGCGGCCATTGCCCAGCGGACCCTCAGTAAGGTCATGCGCAAGGTGGGGCTGGTGAGCTGATATGCCCGGGCGCAGGCTGGAGCTAACAGAAGAGCCCGGGTTCCAGCTAATATGCGGGGACCAGGGGGACGGCGTATACTCCATACGCCTGAGCCGTCCCGGCCACCCGGACTGGCGCATGGCGGCGGGGGATTTTCTCAGCTTCCATGAAGCTATGGGTATCCCCTTTGAACTGGCCCTGGACCGGCGTGACAGGGAGGATATGCTGGAACATTATACCGGGTTCAGCAACGGTGAACCCACGCATAGCTATAACGACCCATACCTTCGTGCCAAGGAGCCCCGGGTGCTTGTGCACAGCACGACTACAGAAAGCTGGGACTCTATCCGCAAGGAGGGAGAGCTTCTGAGCTGGAACACCCTTAAAGCCCGGGGAGCCCTCCGGGAACAGGAGCCCATAGGGGCGGCCCTGGGGGACCCGGAGGATTTCAGAGACTATATTATGTTCGGCGGCGGAGTTACCGGCGAGCTTATTGTCAGCTCAAAGCAGAAGGGGCACCTTTGCACGGACCCTCATATAGACTATCTCGCCGGGGCAAGGCTCTATTTTGACGCGGCCCTCATGGCCCGGGACGGCCTGCTGCTCCGGGACGGCTGCCATATGAAGGTCCGGGACAGACTCCCTTTGGAGCCATATCTCATATGGGCCGCGGACTGGAAAGCGGCGGGGCTGGGTTCCCCCGGCTCTCAGCCGGAAGCCTTCGCCGATCTTGCCGACGGGGAGTTCTCCCGCCGGTTCAAAGAATACACCTTGGTAAATTAAGGAGAGGACCGTATGGAATCTTTAAAAGAGCTCTACAGGATAGGCCGGGGCCCCTCCAGCTCCCACACCATGGGGCCCAGCTTCGCCGCCCAGCGCTTTCGGGCGGCATACCCCGGGGCGGACAGCTTCCAAGTGACCCTGTTCGGTTCCCTGGCGAAAACCGGCCGGGGACATCTTACGGACGTGGCGGTGAAGGAGGCTTTGGAGCCCCTGCCGTCCCAGATAATCTTCGACACGGAGACCGCCGGTCTTCCGCACCCCAACACCATGACCCTTGAGGCTTTTCAGAGGGGCGAGCGCCTGGGGCTCTGGCGGGTCATGAGCGTGGGCGGGGGGAAGATAGCCCTCGAGGGCCGGCCCGATGCCGACCCGCCCAAGGTGTACCCCCTGAGTAAATTCACGGACATAAAAAATTACTGCCGGGAGAAGGACATCTACCTCTGGCAGTATGTGGAGCAGTGCGAGGGCCCGGAGATATGGGATTATCTCGGGGACGTCTGGGAGGCAATGAAGGAGGCCGTCTACCGGGGTATACGCCGGGACGGCGAGCTCTCCGGGGGGCTGGGGGTACAGCGCAAGGCCATGTACCTTAACCGCCAGCGCCATATGGACGAGAGCAAGGAGACCAGGGAGAACCGCAAGGTCTGCGCCTATGCCTTTGCCGTCAGCGAGGAGAACGCCGGGGGCGGCGTTATAGTCACCGCCCCCACCTGCGGGGCCTGCGGGGTGCTGCCCGCCGTTATGCTCTATAAGCAGGAGCAGCAGGGCTTCTCTGACAGGGACATGCTCAAGGGCCTGGCTGTGGCCGGGCTTATAGGCAACGTGATAAAGACCAACGCCTCCATCTCCGGAGCGGAGTGCGGCTGTCAGGCTGAGATTGGCAGCGCCTGCTCCATGGCGGCAGCGGGGCTGGCGGAGATATACCATATGGATATGGATCAGATCGAGTATGCGGCAGAGGTAGCCATGGAGCACCATCTGGGGCTTACCTGCGACCCCATAGGGGGCCTCGTTCAGATACCCTGTATCGAGCGCAACGCTGTGGCGGGGATGAGGGCCATAAACGCCCTGAGTCTGGCGAATTTTCTTACTTATACTAGGAAGATAAGCTTTGACATGGTAGTCAGGACCATGTATGAGACCGGGAGGGATCTGTTCAGCAAGTACCGCGAGACCAGCGAGGGCGGACTGGCTAAGGTTTATACGGAGTAATGCTGGCTGGCGTATTCTTTGGGATAGATCAGCTGGGGCTCTGCCCCATACCACGCAGCCTTGAAAGGCTGGCGAACTTCTTTCCGCTTCGCGCAATATTTTTCACGGCAGGCTTACCTTTTGCCCGCCGCTTCAGTCTAATGGTTAAAATGGAGGTGATGGATACATGGACCGGCTGGTGCGCAAAGCCCAATCCGGCGATAAGGCCGCTTTCGTCCGTCTCATCGAGGACAACCAGCTCTCCATGTACCGCGCCGCAAAAGCCATCCTCCACCAGGAGGCCGATGTTGAGGACGCTGTGCAGGAGGCGATCTGCCGCACCTTCGACAAGCTCTACACCCTCCGGCAACCCAAGTTCTTCAAGACCTGGCTGACGCGCATTGTCATTAACTGCTGCTATGATATCCTCCGCCAGCAGAAGGGGCTCTATCCACTGGACGTCCTCCCCGAGGAGCCCAGGGAGGACGATATGGACACCCCCCTTGACATACAGGCGGCCCTGAAGAGCTTGAGCGAGAATGACCGGCTGATACTTACACTTTACTATCTGAATGATTTGCCGGTGAAGGAGATTGCAAAGCTTCTGTCCATCAGTGAGGGTGCGGCAAAAATGCGGCTCTCCACCGGGCGTAAGCATTTCAGGGAGAAACTTGAGCTAAGAGAGGAGGCGGGTTCCCAATGGCAGAGATGAAGCATGCAAAGAAGCCGGAGAGAAGGACGCCAGAGCGCAGGCCTCGCGAACCTAAAAGGCCCCGGCAGAGCGCTCCCAGTGAGCCCCGCCCAGCTATAGGCCGGAGCCGGGTCTTCAAGGCCGCCCTCGCCAGGGAGTATGGCGTAACCGAGCTGCCCGAGAGCCTGAAGCTTCGCACAAAAAAGACCCTCAGCACCCTTCCAGATGTAATGCCCAGCAAGCCGCGGCCTATACTCAGGCTGTTCAGGGGCATGGCTACGGCAGCGGCGGCGCTGGCGGTGACCTCTGTGATACTTTTGGGGCTCAATTCTACAAACCCACAGCTCACCGAATCCATGCCCGGGCTGGGCCCCATGTTCGCCGCCATGAACGAGAGGCCCACGCCCCAGCCCACCGCCGGGCCCACTCCCCAGCCGGAATTCAATCCGGTAACAGTCCTCAGCAAGGGGGACTTTGACGGCGTGCTAATTATAGACGACGCCTGGAGCGACGGCAAGTCCCTGCTTTTAGACATGTCCATCTCCCCCGGGAACAGCTTCTACGACGTCTGTGATAAGTTCGGGCTGGACGCTTCCCCGTCCCTGTCTTTAGGCACCATGCTGCAAAATGAGTATGGTGAGAACTACAGAGAGAATAACGCCTCCCTGCTGGTGGATTACGGTGGCGGGTATATCGAGCTTGGCCCCGACGCCTTTGCGCCCGTCTTCAAAACCGACAGCAGCGGCAGGCTTACAGCCCGCTGGCAGGCGGAGCTGGACGGGGATATTGAAGCCGGTGACGAGCTCACAGTGACCCTCAGCGTACCTGACCTTACCACCATTGCCGAGTTCGACAGCTTCCCCATATATAGCTGGGCCTCCAACTTTGAGACCACCTTTACCCTGCCGGTCTCCACAAACAAGAACAGGGTGTTCAGCCTCCAGGCCTCCGACGGCCCCGTAAGGCTCCACTCCGTGGACTATGCCCCCAGCAAAGTTACACTGGATGTAAGCCTCCCCTATCTCGGGATGGTAGGCGACCTAATGCCCGAATGCGGCGAATCCAGCGGCTGGCCCCTCGGCTTCTATGCCCAACTCTCCTGCACTACCTCTGGCGGAGAAAAATTTGTCTACAGCCCTAGCGCAGACAACATGTCCAGTAGGAACAGCTCTGACCCCGGCCTCTCCGAGCTGTCTGAAATGAGCTATACCTTCACGACCATAGGCGAAGCGGCGGACCCCCGGGAGCTGCGCAGCCCTCTTGTGCTCACCTTCTACGAATTCCCCCTCGAGTTCAACGATGGGCAGTCCTTAGGCCGGGTAACCGCCGAGTTTACCATCGACCTTTATACCGGCATGGCATATCCCAGTGAAAACTATCTTGAGAATGGCTTCGAGAAGGGTGACGCCTCCAAAACCACTGTAGTGCGCCTTGAAGAGGCAAGCTATAACGGCCTGCTGCTAATGCCAATGGACAATTGGCCCGAGGCCATAAACAACGGATATGACCCGTTCGCCACATTTACACTAAGCGCCCCGGCAGAGGCAAGCGGCCGTGAGTTCGCGGTACAATGCTACTTTAACGGTAACGTTGTCCACAGCTTCACATTTGTCCTGGGCGAAAACAACGAATGGGAGGACGGCACGGTTTATACCAATTACTTCACTCTCCCCGGCGCCGGCCTGGAATATCTTCAGGCCAATGTGAATATTTTCTATCCCAATGAGCTTGCGAACACCTACGGCTATGTCTTATTCGACCGCCTGGAGCTCATAGACCCATTTTCCGGCGAGGTGATCATCCCGGACCTTAAAGCCGCCTGTGAGGACATCTATGTAAAGCTCCTTGGAAAAAGTCCTTACTCCAGCGGGACTTCCGCAAATACCAGCGAGAACGACACTATCTCCCAGCCTCCCACGCTATAGGGCTACCCTGCCTCCCCCTGTCTTCTCAAAGAGCCTCCTTATTTCCCCCCTTAAAAGCATATGCTCACGACCCTCTAACGCGCCCGAGCGGTATATCCGCCGGGCGCATTTCTGCGCCTCCTTTAACAGCTCCATGTTCATGGACATACTTGCTATTTTCAGCTGTGGCAGTCCGTGCTGCCGCTGTCCGAAGAAATCTCCCGGCCCCCTGAGCTTTAGGTCCGCGTCGGCTATGGCAAAGCCGTCGTTGGTGCTTTTGAACACCTTCAGCCTCTCCACACTCTCCGGGTTCCTGGCGGCGCTTATGAGTATACATGCCGACTGGTATCTCCCCCGCCCGATACGCCCTCTAAGCTGGTGCAGCTGGGAGAGGCCGTATCTCTCGGCGTTCTCAATAAGCATTATAGCGGCGTTTGGCACGTCCATGCCCACTTCGACTACTGTAGTTGCCACTAAGAGCCGCGTGTCTCCCTTGGCAAACCCCGCCATGACCTGCTCCTTTTCAGCAGGCTTCATGCGCCCGTGAAGGGCGGCTGCCTCAACTCCCGGGAACGCCTCCCGGACCCTTGGCAGGTACTCCTCAAGGCTCATCATTCCGCTCTCATCCCCCTCGATAAGCGGGCAGACGAGGTAGCCCTGCCGCCCCTCGTCCAGGAATTTCCGCACATAGCCAAAGGCCCTGCCGCGCTTATCCGGGCCGATAAGATAAGTTGCTATCTCCTGCCTGCCCGGGGGCAGCTCGTCCAGCACGGAAACGTCCAGATCGCCGTAGGCCATCAATGCCAGAGTCCGCGGTATGGGCGTTGCGCTCATTACCAGCATATGGGGCGAGGCCCCCTTCTGGGCCAGCGCCATGCGCTGCTTTACGCCGAAGCGGTGCTGTTCGTCGGTTATCACAAGACCCAGCTCGTGAAACTCCACCTTTTCGCTTATAAGGGCGTGGGTGCCGATGGCAAGCTCTATCTCCCCGGACCTTATCCCCTCCCGGACCCTCTTATGCTCTGCCCCCGCGCCCCCGGTCAAAAGCCCGCAGCGTACACCGGCAGGCTCCAGCAGTCCTGAGAGGGACTTATAGTGCTGGGCGGCTAAGATCTCCGTGGGGGCCATAAGGGCAGCCTGCCAGCCCGCCTTTATCACAGGCCAGCAGAGGGCCGCCGCCACAGCTGTCTTGCCCGAGCCCACATCACCCTGCACCAGCCTGTTCATGGTAGAGGGCCCGGACATATCCCTTATCCCCTCTGTGACCGCCCGCTGCTGGGCCCCGGTGAGCTTAAAGGGCAGTAGCCTTGTGAACTCTTCGGGGAAGCCGCCTGGTATTGGGTGCAGGTTTTCCTGCCTCGAGCCGCTTTTTATCTCCATCAGCCCAAGCTGCAAAACCAGGAACTCCTCAAAGACCAGCCTGCGCCTTGCGATCTCCAGATCCTCCATAGTCTTCGGAAAATGCACATTCTCCAAGGCGTAGCCCAGGTAGCATAGCTTATACTTCTCCCGTATCTCCCCGGGCAGCGGGTCCTCCAGGGTGTCCGGCAGCAGGGCCATGGCGTTTCTCACAGCCTGGGCAACGCTCCGGGAGGTGAGCCCCTGGGTAGCCGGGTATATTGGCACGATCTCCGCGCTCCTGTCCGCCGGGGCAAACTCAGGGGAGACCATAGAAGCAGTCCTGCCGGAAGCCCCTATCCTCCCCCTAAACAGGTAGGCTTCCCCCTCTTTTAATAAGCTGGGGATATACCTGTTGTTGAAGAAGGTTAGCTTCATATCGGACACGCCGTCGGTAACTGTACAGCGGTGCATGAGCTTCCCCCCGCGTATGCGCTGCTCTGTGGGCGGGCTTACAACCTCTCCCCTCACAACGCAGACCTCGCCTATGCCTGCCTCAGAGATAGGCGTCACCTCCGACCAGTCCTGGTAGTCCCTGGGGTACAGCCTCAAAAGGTCTCCCACTGTCGGCGCTCCCAGCTTAGCAAACAGGGCCGCCCGCTTTTCCCCCACGCCCTTCAGCTTCCGTATATCCGTTTCAAACAGTGATGGCAAGCATATCCCTCCATAACCGCAAAGCAGGAGAGAGCCGGGGCCCTCTCCTGCCGGAAATCTTTCTAAGTCTGTTTATTCCACTGAAATTATAAAGTAGTACACCGGCTGGCCGCCGTCCACAAGGGTTATCTCCACATCAGAGTGGACCTTGCCCTGTAGCTGCCTTTTGGCCTCCCTGGCCTGCTCCTCAGTTATGCCCTCGCCATAGATAAGGGTTATAAAAGAGGTCTGCTTGCCGGTGAGTGACCTTGCCACCCGCACGCAGGTAGAGACCGGATCCTTCTCAATATAGTCCAGCTTGCCGTTCTTAAGGCCCAGTATGTCCCCCTTACGAATGGCCTCGCTGCCAAACTCCGAGTCCCTGGCGGCGAAGGTCACAAGGCCGGTGTCAACATTTCCCGCGGCCTCCAGCATGGCCTTCCTGTTCTCCTCCACCCCGGCGTCCGGATCAAAGGCCAGCATAGCGGAGAGCCCCTGGGGGATGGTCTTTGTGGGCAGGACTATGACCTCCCTGTCCTCGGCAAGCGGGATGGTCTGCTGGGCGGCAAGAAGTATATTCTTGTTGTTCGGCAGCACAAACACCTTCTTCGCCGGGGTAGCCAATACCGCGCTTAAAATATCCTCTGTGCTGGGGTTCATGGTCTGCCCGCCGCTTACCACCACGGCACAGCCCAGCTCCAGGAACAGGCTCTTTAAGCCCTCGCCCGCAGCAACTGATATAAAGCCCAGCTCATCAGTGGGCTCCCTGCGCTCCAGGGCAGGAGCTGCCTCGGGCTCTGCATTCTCAGCCTCCCTGGCCTCGCTGAGCTTCCTATGCTGCTCGCGCATATTCTCTATCTTCACCGACAGTATCTGCCCAAAGGTGAGCGCCTGCTGAAGGGCGTTTCCCGGCTCCTCAGTGTGTACATGCACCTTTATTATCTCCTCGTCATCGGCTACCAGCACGCAGTCGCCTATACCCTCCAGGTACTTTCTCAGGGCCATCGGATCCTTCTTCACCTGTGGGTCGCGGCCTATAACAAACTCCGTGCAATAGGTGAAGGTTATCTCGCTGTCAAACTCAGCGGCGGCTGAGCGGAAGAACTCCTCAGTCTCCTGCTGCCGCTCCTCCTGGGTCAGCCCGGAGCCTATCATCTCCCCTCCCTGGAACACGCAGAGCATCCCCTCAAATATGAGGCAGAGCCCCTGGCCCCCGGCGTCCACAACTCCAGCGCGCTTTAAGACCGGCAGCAGCTCCGGGGTCTCCTCCAGCGCTTCGGCGGCGCCCTCACAGACAGCCTCCCATACGTTCACTGGCTCAGCTCCCTCAGTGAATGCCTTCCTGCCCCTCTCAGCCGCTACCCTGGCAACTGTGAGTATCGTGCCCTCGGTAGGCCGGGTCACCGCCTTATACGCCGCCTCCACGCCCAAGTCAAGGGCCCTCAGTATATCCCCGCAGCCTGCCTCCTCAACGCCCTCGAGCCCTTTGGAGATACCCCTGAAAAGCAGGGAGAGGATCACCCCCGAGTTGCCCCTAGCTCCACGGAGCATAGCCGCAGCAGCTTTACCGGCAACCTCCCCGGCGGTAACGGTGTCGGAGAGCTTCAAGAGCTCCGCACAGGCTGAGCCGATCGTCATGGACATATTGGACCCTGTATCGCCGTCCGGCACAGGGAAGATATTCAGGTCGTTCACCTGCTTACGGTATTTTGCGATATTATTGGAGCCAGATATCATCGCGTCCCTTAACATAGCGCCTTGAATCATTTTGATAACACATCCTTATCAGATAGATACGCCGCCCGGCCTGGTGAGCTCTCGGGGCGCGAAAAAGCATTTTAGAGTATTGTAACACAGAAGTTTCAAAATTACAAGGGCGGCAGTAGAAACTGTGCGCTTTATTATCCGCCGTTGAAGAATTCCGCAATGCCCCTTGCCCCCTGTGTTGCCTTCATATCCTGCACGGCAGGCTGCCGGTTGGTGTTGTGCGATACCACCGCTCCCAATATCTCTTGGCAGTTCATATGCCGCAGCAGGGCACATGCAGTGTCATACGCCTTTTCCATGCTGCCATCGCCCCCTCCAACCAGTATGACCGCACCCTTCTTGGGCTTCGGTACCGGCTCCACGCCCCGGAAATGCCGTGCGCAGAAATAGGTCTGAAGCCTGCCCGCAACGTCCAGCAGCTTCCCGGTCAGCTCGGAAAAGTATATTGGCGAGGCTATCAGTATATTGTCACATTCCTGAATATACGCGTATACCTCCTGCATGCTGTCATTTATGGCACAGCCGTGATTCTCCCAGCAGTACCGGCAGTCCACGCATGGGGAGATATCGCAGCGGTAGGCATTCAGCACCCTGGCTTCACCTCTAAGGCTCTCCCTGACGACGCCTATCAGCCCGGCCGTATCGCCTTGGGGTCTCGGGGAGCCGTTTAAAATCAGAGTATTCATCCTCCATCCCCGCGCCTTTCTCCATTCTCGTCGAAAGCCCTCCGCAGCGCTCTCTCCGTGGGCAGGACTGAGCCTATCAGCACTGCCAGCTGCACAGCACAAACTATCCCTCCTACAGTGCCGACCGCGTCATCGCTCCCGCCCAGTACGAACAGTATGGGTATGACCGAGGCCGGAGCAAGTATGAGCCCGCAGGCCTGCCATACCCTGCCGCAGTGCCTGTGGGCGAACTCCCAGGTGTCCCGGTTCTTCATAGACATGGCCGTGCGGTAGCCGAAGGCGGAGTTTATCTCCCTGGGCGCTTTCTTCAAGAAATATGTGCCGAAAGCTACCATCGTGATCGGGATTAGCAAATCCATCACCAGCATAAACACCCAAAATCCCATAAACCATACCTCCATCAGGTTATGTTTACCCTCTCCACCCCCACGCAGAGCCCGGTGGCCTCGTCCGCCGTAAATATAACGCCGTCCATCCTGCAGGGCCCCTTTGCAAGGTCGAACCGGGCAGGCATCTTAGTCACGTACCTGTTGATGATGATATCCGGCTTCACCCCCAGCACCGAGTCAATAGTGCCGGTCATGCCCGCGTCGGTTATATATCCCGTGCCCTTTGGCAGCACGCACTCGTCCGCAGTGGGCACATGGGTATGGGTGCCAAACATTGCTGTAAGCCTTCCGTCGGCATAAAAGCCCAGGGCCCGCTTCTCCCCGGTGGCCTCGGCGTGAAAATCCAGCACGCATATCTTCGGCAGGTCCGGCTCCCTCAGAATGCGGTCCAGCTTCTCAAATGGCGACTCAAGGCTCTCAAGGTACATGGTGCCCATAAGGTTTATCACCCCAACCTGCACCCTCCCCAGGTCCACCACACAGAAGCCCTTCCCCGGAGCCGCCGGCGGGTAATTTGCCGGGCGCAGAAGGGTCTCCCAGGTGTCGTACATCTGGAAGCTCTCCTTCCTTCTGAAGCTGTGGTTCCCGGTTGTTATCACGTCAGCGCCGCTGTCCAGCAGGTGTGTGGCCGAGTTATGGGTTATGCCGTTGCCGTCGGCGGAGTTCTCCCCGTTTACTATACACAGGTCTATCCCCTTCAGCTTCTTCAGTGCCGGAAGCCGTTCTCTCAGAAACTCGCACCCGCCGCTGCCCACCACGTCCCCCACGCAGAGTATATTCACCATATCTTCGTCTCCGTTTCCATCTGGTAAATTGAGCTGAAAAGCCCATTTTATACTATATCATGCCCGGAAAATGCCAAGAAAGGCGCGCCGAATACAGCGCGCCTCCAAAGCTTATTTCGCGTAGTCCACAGCCCTGCTCTCCCTTATCATGTTCACCTTTATCTGTCCGGGATAGTCCAGGTCCGCCTCTATCTTCTTGCATATCTCCCTTGCCAAAAGGGTCATTTCCTCGTCGCTCACAATGTCCGGCTTCACAAGTATCCTGACCTCGCGTCCGGCCTGTATGGCGTAGCAGCTGTCCACACCGTCGAAGGACGAGGCCAGCTCCTCCAGCTTCTCCAGCCGCTTGATGTAGTTCTCCAGGTTCTCCCTGCGCGCCCCGGGCCTGGCGGCTGAGATAGCGTCCGCAGCCTGTACTATGCAGGCCACTATCGTCTTTGCCTCCACGTCCCCGTGGTGTGCGGCGATGGCGTGTACAACGGCCTCGTTCTCCCTGTACTTCTTCGCCACCTCCACGCCTATCTGCACATGGGAGCCCTCCATCTCATGGTCCAGCGCCTTGCCTATGTCATGCAGGAGCCCGGCTCTCTTGGCAACAGTGGGGTTAAGCCCCAGCTCAGAGGCAATCATGCCCGAGAGGTAAGCCACCTCCAACGAGTGGTTGAGCACATTCTGCCCATAGCTCGTGCGGTAGCGCAGCCTGCCCAGGAGCTTCACCAGCTCATGGTGCACGCCGTTTACGCCCACCTCCAGAACGGCCCTCTCGCCCTCCTGCTTGATGGCGGTCTCCACCTCGCGGCGGGCCTTATCAACTGTCTCCTCAATCCTAGTGGGATGTATGCGCCCGTCGGAGATAAGTTTCTCCAGGGCGACCCTGGCAACCTCACGGCGCACAGGCTCAAAGCTTGACAGGGTTATGGCCTCGGGGGTATCGTCTATAATAAGGTCAACGCCGGTGAGGGTCTCTATAGCCCTTATGTTCCTGCCCTCACGTCCGATTATCCGGCCCTTCATCTCGTCATTGGGCAGAGGCACAACGCTTATTGCCGCCTCGGACACATGGTCCGCCGCACAGCGCTGTATAGCTGTGGCGATTATCTCCCTGGCGGCGTTGTCGCTCTCCTCTTTCATCTGCTGCTCATACTCACGTACCTTCACAGCCTTCTCATGCACCAGCTCATTCTCCAGGTTATTCAGCAGGTATTCCTTCGCCTGCTCCATGGAAAAGCCGGATATCTTCTCCAGCATGTCAAACTGGCTCTTTCTGACGGCCTCGGCCTCCTTCAGGCGCTCCTCGGCCTTCTTGTTGCGCTGGTCTATCTGGTCCTCCTTGCGCTCCAGGGTCTCCAGCTTCTTCTCCAGGCTCTCCTCCTTCTGAAGGTTCCTGCGCTCCTGGTGCTGGATTTCCCTGCGCCTGTCGGATAGCTCCTTTTCGCTCTCGTTCCTAAGCTTGTGTATCTCGTCCTTACCCTCCAGGATTATCTCCTTTTTCCTCGCCTCAGCCGTCTTTACAGCGTCACCGACGATACGCTTGGCCTCCTCCTCAGCCGAGCCGATAGCCGCCTCAGCCTTGGACTTGCGGTAGTTCACTCCCAGGAAAAACGCCGCCGCCCCAGCCAGTGCCGCCGTCAAAACGGCAATAAGGATACACAGCCATACTGGTATACTGCCCAATCGGGCACCTCCTTTTTTGATTGATATTTTGATTATTTTAGAAAAGAAATATTTGGCCGCAGACGGATACCCGCCCGGCCTGTCCGGGTCGCCCCGGAAAATGCGCATGGCTGCTCTTCTCGGACTATTTAATTTTTATATACAAAGCTCCGCGAGCTCAGTAATGTATAAAAAATATATAAATCAAGCACTCCAGTGCATTCTACGTATAATTGTATAACTATGTAGGGGACTTGTCAAGAAATATATGAATTTTTCTTGAATTAAATTTTTGTCCCGGGGAAAACCACAGAGAAAAGCTCCTACAAAAAGGAGCTTTTACCCTCTCTTCACTCTATCTTGTGCTAAGCGCCCTGGTAGCGTTGAGCACCGCCAGGACCATCACGCCCACATCGGCAAACACTGCCAGCCACATGCCTGTAACCCCCAGAGCTGTCAGCAGCAGCACCAGCCCCTTCACCCCCAGGGCAAACCATATATTTTCCTTCACAATGGCAATGGTCCTGCGGGATATGCGTATGGCTAGGCTCAGCTTTGACGGCTTGTCATCCATAAGCACTACGTCGGCGGCCTCAATAGCTGCGTCCGAGCCCAGCGCTCCCATGGCTATCCCCACATCGGCCCGGGAGAGCACCGGCGCGTCGTTTATGCCGTCCCCAACAAAGGCCAGCCTGCCACGCCCGGTCCTTCCCTCCAGCAGCTTCTCCACCATGCCTACCTTTCCGGCAGGCATCAGCTCTGTGTGTACCTGGTCTATACCCAGCTCCCTGGCTGCGGCCTCGCCGGCGGCTTTGCTGTCCCCGGTGAGCATTACAGTTTTTATGCTCCGCTCCCTGAGCTCCTTTATAGCTTCTTTTGAGTCGGCCTTCAGCTGGTCGGATATGATCATATGTCCCGCGTAAGCTCCATCCACTGCCACATGCACTACTGTACCTACAGAGGGGCTCTCAGGGCACTGGGCTCCTATCTCTTCCATGAGCCGCCTGTTTCCGGCGCAGACGGTCCTGCCGTCCACCTGCACCCGCACTCCCCTGCCGGAAAGCTCCTCGGCTTCGCCCACCCGGGAACGGTCCGGCTCACCTCCCCATGCCTCTTTCAGGGAGCGGGATATGGGGTGGTCGGACCAGCTCTCAGCCAATGCCGCCAGCTCCAGCAGCTCCTTTTCATCCATACCTGCGGGGCGTATCTCAGTTACCTTAAACACACCCTGAGTCAATGTGCCCGTCTTGTCAAATACCACCGTATCCGCGGCAGCCAGGGCCTCCATATAGTTGCCGCCCTTTATAAGTATACCATGCCTTGAGGCTCCTCCTATGCCGCCGAAAAAGCTCAGCGGCACAGATATCACCAGGGCGCAGGGGCAGGACACGACCAGGAAGGTGAGCGCGCGCTGTACCCACTGGCCCCAGCCGCCCATAAACAGCGGCGGTATCACTGCCAGCAGCACCGCGCCTATCACAACCGCCGGGGTGTAGTACTTGGCAAAGCGGGTTATAAAATTCTCTGCCCTGGCCTTTTTGCTTGATGCATTCTCCACCAGGTCCAGGATCTTCGCAACTGTAGACTCTCCGAACTCCTTCTCGACCCTTATCCTCAGTACCCCCGAAAGGTTTACGCAGCCGCTGGGCACGCTCTCCCCTGCGCCCACGCTGCGGGGCATACTCTCGCCGGTCAGGGCGGCAGTATTCAATGTGCTGCTGCCCTCTATCACCGTTCCGTCTAAGGGGATCTTCTCACCCGGCTTCACAACTATGATCCCGCCCACAGACACATCCTCCGGGTCGACCTGAGCCACTTCGCCGTCTGTCTCCAGATTTGCATAGTCCGGGCGCAGATCCATCAGCGAGGATATGGAGCGCCTGGACTTTCCCACGGCATACCCCTGAAACAGCTCCCCAACCTGATAGAAAAGCATGACAAACACTGCCTCGGGGTACTCGCCCTCCCCAAAGAAGCCTGTGCAGAACGCCCCCACCGTCGCCAGGGCCATCAGGAAATTTTCATCGAACACCTGGCCGTTGGCAATATTCCTCGCCGCCCGCCAGAGCACGTCCCAGCCCACCGTGAAGTAGGCCGGCAGGAACAGTGCAAACCGCCATGGCCCTTCATATGGCACAAGCACTGCGGCTATCAGCAGCACGGCTCCTATTATAATGCGCAGGAGCATGGTCTTTTGTCTCTTAGTCATAGCCTTGCCACCTCACCGCACTATCCGGCAGTCCGGCTCCACCTTCTTGCAGGTCTTCTCTATCTGGTCCATTATCTCCTCAAACCTGCCCTCGTCGGCGGTAACCGTCAGCTTCTGCATCATGAAACTCACCGCCGCGTCCTCCACGCCGTCCAGCTTTTTGATGGCAGTCTCCATTTTCGCGGCGCAGTTCGCGCAGTCTAAGTCAATGAGCTTGAAACGCTTTGTCATGTAAATTATCCTCTCATTCTCAAATATTTTATGCAGTTCAGTATAGGTGCTTTATATATACCGGGTCGCCGTTTTTGGCGGCAACGCCCGGGTCGTGCCTATAGCCCTGCTTAATGTAGAAACCGGGGGCGGTGTCCGTGGTCAGCGCTATAGAGGTAACTCCGCGCTCCATAAAGTACCCCTCCGCAATCCCCAGGAGCTCCGAGCCGCAGCCCCGCCCCCGGTACTCCGGGGCTATCCAGAACTCCCGGATAAAACCCAGGGTCTTTGTCATGAACCATCCGGCGCACTCCATGGGGCAGAACTGTATGAACCCCACAGCCTTACCGCCGTCTGTGCGCAGATACGCCAGGTTCCCCCGGCCGGCCGTGTCCATCTCCCGGAAAAGCCCCTCCCAGTCCCGGACCGTTATTCCCAGCTCCCCGAAGTAGAGCATGAAGCTCTCCCTAAAGCTTTCATCGGTGAAACTGTCAATAAGCCTTGTCTCCATCCTATAACCTCACTCCTCTATATGCTCCATGCCCTGGTCAAGGATCGTGCGCACGTGGTCGTCCGACAGGGAGTAAAAAATAGTCTTTCCCTCCCTTCTGTACCGCACCAGCTTTGCCTTTTTCAGCACCGCAAGCTGGTGGGAGATAGCCGACTGAGTCATCCCCAATAGCTCCGCTATCCCGCACACGCACATATCAGACTCAAATAGCACATACAGTATCCTTATCCTCGTTGAGTCTCCGAAGACCTTGAAAAGCTCCGCCAGGTCGAAAAGCTCCTCCTCGCCGGGCATTATCTCGTTGACCCTCCGCACGGTCTCCTGGTGCACGTGGGTATAGGCCGGCTGTGGCTCCATTTTCATCATCCTTTCATATGAGCAACTGTTCATATGTATTATATGCCCTGTTACCTGAAATGTCAATAGGGAAGCGTAAATTTTCTCATTTTGCTTTACATTTTTTGGCAGGTGTGGTATGATTGACTTGCGACACAAGTTGAATATAAAAAGCCACACGTTTGGGTGTTTGCCAATGGCAAATACACAGGCTTTATTTTCACACAAACGTTTGGCTTTTATTGTGAAAACTTGTGTCGCAGCAAGAGCCATGTGTTTTGCAGGTGCGTGGCTCTCGGGCTGCGCACTTTTTGTTTGCGCAGAATACTTTATCCGAAAGGAAGTAGAAAAAATGAAAAAAGTTCTATCCATTCTGCTGGCACTCTGCCTGCTGGTGGGTGCCCTGCCCGTGTTCACGTTTGCGGCGGAGGACGATTTCGTTATCGAGGACGGCGTGCTTACAAAGTACAATGGTCCCGGTGGTGATGTTGTCGTCCCTGACGGAGTTACATCCATCTCGGGAATCGCCTTTGAGGGAATCACAAATGTTACCTCTGTCACTATCCCGGCAAGCGTTACGTTCTTATTTTTAGAAAGTGATGTCCTTTGGTTAGGGCCCTTTTACGGCTGCGACTCTATCGCCGAGATAATTGTGGACCCCGGCAACTCGACTTTTGCAAGCGTAGACGGAGTTTTGTACTCCAAGGATATGAAAACCCTGCTATATAGCCCTCCTAAACTTACTCCAAACGAAGGGAAACTCGTTATTCCCGATGGAGTTACTACTATACTTGATAGAGTCGCGTTTCATGATAATAACGATAATATCGTCTCTATTGCTCTCCCAGCCAGCGTTACAAGTATACCCATCTCTCCGTTTTTTGGCTGTAAGAAACTATCCGAAATATCTGTGGATCTTGATAATGCTACGTACACGAGCGTGGACGGCGTCTTATACACTAAGGACATGAAGGAGCTAATTTCATATCCTGCCGGCAGATCCTCTGCGACATTTACCGTGCCCAGCGGCGTTACCATAATACGCAACGTTGCGTTTTATGGTTGCGAAAGCCTGACGGACATAAAGCTTCAGGATGGGGTTAAGGAAATTAAGGGCTCAGCATTTGGTGGATGCACCTCTCTGGCAAGCCTTACTATCCCCTCAAGCGTTAAAGAAATATATTATGCGTTCAGCGATGACTGTACCGTTAAGGATGTCTACTACGGAGGCACAAAAGAGCAGTGGAAACAGATAAATTTCACAGGCTCTGAGTATCAGTTTAAGGATGCCACCATCCACTTTAAGACGACCCCATCCACCGGCTTCACCGACGTAAAACCCGGCGCTTACTACGCCGAAGCGGTAAAGTGGGCCGTTGAAAACGGCATAACCAGCGGTATTGGCGGCGGCAAATTCGCCCCTTCCCAGACCTGCAAGCGCGAGCAGATAGTCACCTTCCTGTACCGCTCCAAGGGCAGCCCACAGGTGAGCATAACAGACCAGTTCACCGACATGCCAAAGTCCGAGGAGTTCCAGCGGGCCATAAGCTGGGCTGTTGAGAACAATATCACCATGGGCAACGGAAAGGGCCAGTTCAGCCCTGCCAAGGGGTGCACCCGCGCCGAGGCAATGACCTTTATCTGGCGCGCGGCGGGCAGGCCGGAGCCCAAGACGGAAGCCGCCTTCTCCGATATGCCGTCAAGCTCCGACTTCAGGAAAGCTATAAGCTGGGCCGTTGAGAACAATATTACCCAGGGTATTGGAAATAATAAGTTCGGCCCCAACACCCCCTGCAACCGTGGACATATCGTGACCTTCCTGTATAACGCAAAGGATTTATAAGCACAAAAAAGAGGGCCCTGGCTATATAGCCGGGGCCCTTTTACTATGGCCTTTTCCCAACCAAAAAACCGCTCACCCTCTCCATCTGCGGAAGGCTGACCCTCAGCACCGCGCCGGTGAGCGCACCGGTCGCCAGCGACGCCAGTATGAGCACCGGCCCATAGCCCAGCACTGCCGGGCCCATCATCCAGAAGGCCACCAGCACCTGCCCGGCATTATGCGCCATGGCCCCGCACATCCCTGTAAGCGCAAAGCTGGCCCGGGTCTTTTTTAGCACCGCCCATGCACAGGCTGTGCTCAGAAGCCCTCCCGAAAGGCTCATGGCCCCTGCCGTCACCCCCCGGGTCAGCAAGGCAAATCCTCCCTTTATCACCGCCAGTGCCATGGCCCAGGGCAGCCCCAAACTCCCGGCGGCGTACATCATGACTACATTTGATAGCCCTAGCTTCGCCCCCGGCGGCATTCCCGGCAGGGGGGGCAGCATACCCTCCAGCATTGAGAAGGTCAGCGCCAGCGCCGCCAGCAGGCCCGAAAGTGCCGCGAATCCAGCCTTTTTCCTCACTTTTTCCTCCACTAATAGGTCTCCGCGTCCAATTTCCGCCCTGTTTTCGGGCCCTCCAGCCACAGCACTATCCTACCTGGAAGGCACACGGCGCTCTCCCCCGCCCGGGTTATGAGCCCGGTGCGCTGGCAGGTTCTGTCAGCGCAGTTCGTCTCTGAGACCCGAGCCCCCTCCTCCGAGAGCTCCACTCTCAGGGACACGCCGTTCTCTCCCTCTATCTCCACAGTCTCAGGGGCTTTCAAGCCCTCCAGCTCCCGGCTCAGGACTATCTCTCCGCCCCTCTCGACTATGGCCCTGGTACCTCCTGGCCCGCTCCGGGAGAGCGCCAGCCATATGACCGCCGCCAGCGCCACTATCAGCAAGACAGACCACTCCCTGGGGTTAAAAAGCCGCCTCTCCATCAGCCGCCCTCCCCCAGGGTAAACCGCCCCTCAAGGCCTTTGGTTACAGTGATATCGCTATCTTCAGTAATAAATATCCCCTCCGCGCCGTAGCTCTCCAAAAGCTCCATGCCATCCTCCAGCCCCAGCACAAAGCAGGCCGTAGCCAGTCCGTCGCTCAGCGCCCCGGGATACTTCACATCCATTCCCGGCGGGCACCAGACTGTCACCGACACTAGCCCGCTCTCAGCCGGATATCCTGTGCGGGGGTCTAACAGATGGCAGTATCTCCTGCCGTCCTGCTCAAAATACTTTTCATAGCTCCCGGAAGTAGACACAAACCCACCCGGCAGGTTCAGCACCCCCAGGCTGCCGGAGCCCTTCGGGTCCCGGACTCCCACATTCCAGTCACCGCCGCCTGGCTTCTGCCCATAGAGCCCCACGCTCCCGCCAACGGCAATGACCGCGGCCCGGATCCTGTAGATCTGATATCCCTCCAGGGCCGTATCGCAGGCTGCGCCTTTGCCCACGGCCCCCAGGTCCAGGGCCATCCCTTCCCGCTCCAGCTTGGCGGCACGATCCGGAGTAAGCTCCAGCTCCCGCCAGCCGGTAAGTGCCAGCGCATCTCTCAGCTCATCTTCCCGGGGCAGCTTTGGTCCGTTGTCAAAATCCCAGAGTCTTGTCACCGGCCCAAGAGTTATATCCAGCGCCCCGCCGCTCCTGTCAGAGAGCTCCCGCATCTCAGCGAGTAGCTCAGCCGTACTCTCACTGAGGGCAACGGGCTCTCCTCCGGCCCGGCTGTTGATAAGGGCAACGCTCCCATCCCGCCGCCAGGATATCTCCCGCTCAAGCTCCTCTATCCCCTGCACGGCCTCAGCCCCAGCCGTCTCCGGCTCCCGGCCCCAGACAGTCTGCTGTACATAGGAGCCCATGGCAAAGGCCGTCAGCTCATACTCACGCTCCCTGCTCAAAAACTGCCATATGATCAGCCCCGCCAGCAGCAGCGCAAATACCATACCCAATAGTATGGCCCGCTTACCCAGGGGCAGGCGGGCCTTGCGTTCATCTGTCAGCATGGCTCAGCGGTCCAGCCGCTTTGCCGCGTCCATTAAGAGCTCCACGGCCTCGTCAACTGTAAACCTTGAGGTGTCGATAGTGATATCATAGTTCTGCAAATCGTCCCAGCGCTTGTTGGAGTAGAAGTTATAGTAGTTGGCACGCTGCTTATCCTTCTTTGTGACAAAGTCTGAGGCCTTGCGCTCCTCGCAGTCCTTTTTAGCGACAGAACGGCGCACCCTCTCCTCCTTGGAAGCATGCACGAACACGTTCAGGCAGTTCTCATGCTCCCGAAGGATGTAGTCCGCACAGCGCCCGATTATCACGCAGGGGCCCTCAGCGGCGGCCTTCTTGATAATGTCGGACTGGATGATAAAGAGCTTGTCGTTAATGGGCATTTCGTTAATGCCGGGAACTCTTGCGCCGAAGGAGTAGCTGCCCATTACCATTGAATAGAGCAGGCTGCTGGTGGCCTTCTCGTCGGCGTTGGCAAAGACCTCCTCGGAGAGGCCGCTCTGCTTTGCGGCCATGGCTATGAGGGCCTTGTCATAGAAGGGGACGTCCAGCTGGCGGGCAAGCTTCTCCCCTACCTCGTGGCCGCCGCTGCCGAACTGACGGGAAATAGTGATAACTGGCAACATATAAATTCCTCCTTTTGCATTGATTTGTTGGTATGCTCCAGGAATCGACTATATTTCAGTTGAAATCTGGATAGTTTCTCTATAAATATAATAGCGCATTTTAAGAGAAATGTCAATAGTTTTTGGGACTATGTTTATTGCCCTCAGGACCGCCCAAACTTATTCTGCTGTCAGGTGGACGGTAACGCTGGAGCCGTCCTCCTGACCCGGCCATGGCTGTGACAGGTCAAGGCCAGCCGCCATCAGCAGCGCGCCGGAGCATACCCTGCCGCTCTCCTCGTCCCTGTACATTTTCTCCGGATCCAGCCCCTTGAGCCGCCTCATCTGATAGTAGTTTTCAGGCTTGCGCATGACCACGCGGGTAAACAGCACCTCTCCCTTATCACGGCTCACCATCTCCCAGTCGCAGAAGAAGGGGTCAGCCGCCGGATCCGTCAGCCTGTACAGGTCGCCGTAATGGGTCAGGTCATAGTACTTATGGTAGTCCGCCACCTGTTTCTTGGCCCACTCCTTCTCCTCCACGGTCATCTTACAGGGGTCCAGCTCAAAGCCGTGGGTGCCCATAATAGCCACATTGCCCTTGGTCTCAAAGCCTGTGCGCGGGTTTGCGGACACATGGGCCCCCATGCAGGCCGGGGGATAGCAGAGGGACGCGCCCATCTGGATAGTCAGCCGCTCGATCGGGTCGGTATTGTCGCTGGTCCAAATCTGCGGGGAATAGTAGAGCATTCCGGGGTCAAAGCGCCCGCCGCCGCTGGAGCAGTTCTCCAAAAGTATATGGGGCCATGTGCTGGTCACACGGTCCATCAGCTCATAGACTCCCAGCACATACCGGTGGAAGAACTCCCCCTGCCGCTCCCTTGGCAGCACAGCATTGCCGGCCTCTGATATATTGCGGTTGCAGTCCCATTTTATGTACTGTATATTGTTCTTGCCCACGACCTCTGATATCTGGCCGAAGATATTGTCCCTGACCTCCTTACGGGTCATATCCAGCACGCACTGATTCCTGCTCAAGCTGCCCTCGCGCCCCTGGGCCTTTATTATCCAGTCCGGATGGGCACGGTACAGATCGCTGTTCGGATTCACCATCTCCGGCTCATACCATATACCAAAGCTAAGCCCCTCGGCGTTCACCCGCTCCACCAGGCTTCCTATACCGCCCTTGAGCTTGCTCTCGTTCACCTGCCAGTCGCCCAGCGCCTGGGTGTCGTCGCTCCTTGTGCCAAACCAGCCGTCGTCCATTACCAGCATGTCCACGCCCAGCTTCTTTGCCTCCCTGGCAAAGTCCACCAGAAGCTCGTCGTCAAAGTCAAACACCGCCGCCTCCCAGCTGTTGATAAGCAGGGGGCGCTTCTTATGGGTCCACTGGCTGCGCATAAGGTTGTCCATAAAGAGCCTGTGGAAGCTGCGGCTCATGCCGCCAAGGCCCTCGGCGCTGAACACCATGATGGCCTCTGGGGTCTGGAAAACCTCTCCCGGCTCCAGGTGCCAGCTAAAGCTGCCGGGGTCGATCCCCGCCAGGACCCTCGGGCAGCCCAGGGTGTCGACCTCAGTTTCAATAGAAAAGTTGCCGCTGTAGACCAGGCTCACGCCAATTGCCTCGCCCTGATCCTCATCCGCGCCCTTTCTCGCCAACGCCATGAAGGGGTTATGGTTCGGCCCGGTCATGCCCCTCTTGGAGCGTATGCCCTGTATGCCGTGCATGAGCGGGTGCCGTGTAACCGTGTTCTCCTTGGCCCAGCGCCCGTACATATGCACCATATCATAGTCCATACCTAGCAGCTCCAAGCACATGCTGTATGCCCGCTCCAGCTCCAGGGCGCTGCTGCCGGTGTTCTCGACCCTCATGCTCCGCGCCATAGCGCCGTTTTTGCTGAACACGGTGTAGCTCAGCCAGGCTTTAAGCCCGGTCAGGCTGTCGAGCATCTCTATCTCCAGGGTCTCGGCCTCGCCTTCACCGGCAAATGCGGCGGGCAGCTTCAGCCCCTCAACGGCATACAGCTCCGGCTTGCCAGGGTGGATCTTATAGCCCGCATAGCGCAGATCAGTTACACGATCCCCTGCCGGGGCCACAGCCTCGATAGCCGAGATCCGGAAGTCCCCGGTGCTGTTGCCCGGAAACTCCTGGGGAATGGAGTCCAGTGAGAAGCGCTTATCCTGCACCTTGGGGTTGCGCGGGGACAGGGAATCGTACCAGCCTCTGTACATCAGGTGGGATAGATCCGTGTCGGGCACCTTAGGCCCATAGTACAGGTGCACCAGATACCCCTGCTCATAGGCCATGAATGCGTATGTGGACACATCTGTGTCCAGCTTGAAAATGTTTGTTTTCGGGTCAAATTTGATCGGCATAGTAATGCTCCTTCTAAGTTTTTTAGCTCAAATATTCCCGGGCGAAATCCTTATCACCGGTCAGGGCCGCCAGCAGCAGCTGGTATATGCCCTCAGGGTCCTTATAGAAATTCTCCTCGATGATCCTGGCCTGGGCGCGGTCGGGCACATATATCCCCAGCTCCATCAAATCGCCGCCTCCACCGCCTGAAATGCGGCACCTCACCCTGCAGCCATTCTCCAGGTCCTCTGTCTCCACCCTATTCTCCCTCTCAGCCCTGGCCCTCGCCAGCAGTGACACCGCCGCCTCCAGCGCCTTATCCCTCACCGTCAGCGGCAGGCCCGTATCAAGGCTTCCGGCTATCTCCCTGCCCGTCGGCTCTATCACATAGCCCTCTTGGGTGCTGCGGATATGCCCAAGCCCTTCAAGCCCCGCCAAGGCGTCGCCGGTTTCAAAATAGTTCGCCAGGGCTTTCCCCTGCAGTATGCCGGATATATCCTCCCCTGAAAGGGGCGCATCTACGCTTGAGAGGATATAGCAGATCAAGATCCGTATGTCATTTTTCGTCCAAAGCCCGCCGGGGTCCACGCCGCCGGTAAATGCGTCTTTGCCCATATTCAGCTCCCTCTGTGTTTATGCGGAGGTCTTGGCACGGACACGCGAATCTCCGCCTGTCAAGCTGCCCCAAGATCGTCTCAGTATCAGTCATATCAGCTTCCTACCTGCAAATGTTTTATTTTCAAATCCTTATGCTCTCAGCATACGCTCACCCTCCCGGTCTTAGCGTCCAAGGTAACTACCGCGCCGCCTGTCAGTATGCGCGTGGCGTGCTCGGCCCCGGTGATAACAGGCTTATCCATAGCAAGGCCCGCTATGGCGGCATGTGTATTCATGCCCGGCTGCTCGGTGATGATGCCCGAGGCCCGGCGCAGGTACTCCACAATGGTATTGTCCGTCTCAGGCACAACTAAGATATCGCCGTCCCTGAAGCGGGCGGGGATATCCTCAAGGTGCTTGCACACACAGAGCCTTGCCGACACTGACCTCTCCGTAACGCCCGTGCCTGTCAGCAGCACATGGCCCACCACATGTACCTTCATCATATTGGTTGTGCCGGAGACTCCCAGGGGCATGCCTGCGGTTATCACCACTATATCCCCGCTATGGACCACCCCCGCCCTCTGGGCGGCGTCCACGGCGTGGTCGAACAGCGCGTCGGTGTCGTTCTCCTCGTCTATCAGCAACGGAGTCACGCCCCAGGACAGGTTTAGCTGGCGGCAGACATGCTCCTCTGTGGTACATCCAACTATCGGGTATAGGGGCCTGAACTTGGAGAGCTGCCTTGCCGTCACGCCTGACTTTGTAACGGTGATAATGGCCCGGGCCCCCAGGTCGTGGGCGGTGGTACAGGTAGCGTGGGAGATTGCGTTCGTCACATCAAATGCAATGTCGCTGTTGTCCCGGGAATTAAACCTGTGGATATAGTCAATGCTCTCCTCGGCCTTCTCTGCAATGCGCACCATGGTCTCCAACGCCTCCACCGGGTAGTCCCCGGCGGCGGTCTCGCCGGAGAGCATTATGCAGCTGGTGCCGTCGTATATGGCGTTGGCAACGTCCGTAGCCTCGGCCCTGGTTGGACGGGGGTTTTTCATCATCGAGTCCAGCATCTGAGTCGCCGTCACCACCTGCTTTCCCGCAAGGTAGGACTTCTGTATCAGCTGCTTTTGCAGCACAGGCACGTCCTCAAAGGGTATCTCCACGCCCATATCCCCCCGGGCCACCATTATGCCGTCTGCCACCCGCAGGATATTGTCTATATTATTGACGCCCTCCATATTCTCTATCTTTGCAATAATATTTATCTTATGGCATTTATACTCTTTTAATATCTGGCGTATCTCCAGTATATCCTCTGCGGTGCGGGTAAAGGAGGCCGCGATAAAGTCAAAGCCGTTCTCGATTCCGAAGATTATATCCGCCCGGTCCCGCTCGCTGATAAACGGCATGGAGAGCTTTGTCCCGGGGACGTTTATTCCCTTATGGTTTGAGACCTTTCCGCCGTTTATCACTGTGCAGACTATATCCGTGTCGCTGACCTGCTGGGCCTTCATCTCCACCAGGCCGTCATCTATGAGCACCCTTGCGCCGGGGGCCAGGTCTTTCGGCAGGTCCTTATAGGTAATGGAGACTATATCTGAGGTGCCCTCCACTTCCCTTGTAGTAAGCGTGAATGTGTCCCCTGCGCGGAGCTGGATTGGGCCGTCCTTAAACGTGCCCACCCTTATCTCCGGGCCTTTGGTGTCAAGCAGCGTGGCGATGGGCAGCTTCAGCTCGTCCCTAAGGCGCTCCACCATGTCCAGCTTAGCCCTGGCGTCCTTATGGTCCAGGTGGGAAAAATTAAAGCGCGCGGCGTTCATGCCCGAGAGCATTAGTTTGCGCAGTACCGATTCCTCCTGGGTTGCGGGTCCGAGGGTGCAGATAATCTTGGTCTTTCTGGTCATGTTGGGAGCTCCTCTCATACTTTTTTATGTTTCCACCATTATATCACAGTCCCGCCGAATTTTAAATCCCTCTTTTACTTAATTTATGGTTTCTTTTGCCGATTATAAAGTCAAAGGGGGTTATATTATGGCAATGAAGATACCGTCCGCACCGGCCCCAAGGGGCACCGCTGTCCCGCAGGCCGCGTCAGAGTCCCAGCGCGCCGAGCCCGTGGCTAAGGCCGGGCGCCGCCAGCAGCAGAGGGAAGACCGGCTTGAGCTCTCAGAGGAGGCCCTTGCTGTCCTGCAGGGCAAGGAGCCCCCGAAAGCCGAGGAACAACAGCCCCAGGAGGAGATCGCCGGACCCAAGGAGCTCTCTCCCGCCGACCAGAAGCTTAAAGACAAGCTCAGCGCTATGAAGTCGATGAAGCAGATGCTGTCGAGCCTTCGGGAGCAGAATGCCCAGATGGCCGAGCAGTCCGAGAAGCAGGCGGAGGCCATGAAGGAGGCCCTGGACAAGATGAAGCGCTGCTCCAAAATAGCGAAAAACATCCAGAAGGGGCATAAGGTGCCTCCCAAAGACGAGAAGTACCTGCTGGAAAACGACCCGAAGCTCTATATGATGGCGATGGCCCTTCGGATGCTGGAGGACCCGGACAATAAAAAGGTGAAGTCTGAGCTCAAGAAGGAAGAGGAGGAGCAGCAGAATGAAGCCGCCGCCCCCGGCGTTGAGGGCGTGGAGGGCGCTGCGTCCTCTGATGTGGCCGTTGAGATGGGCGCGGACGTTAGTGTTGAGTGAATAAATCCCTTTTACCATGAAAGGAGTTTACAATGGAAAATGTAAATTCACAGGAGACCGGCTTTGAGCTTCTTGCGGAGAAGGACGCTATGTGGGCCGAAATGCTCATGCAGGCTTTGAAGGACAACGACGTTCCCTGTGCTGCGGTGCCTGTGCATGGAGCGGGGCTTGTCATGAAGACCGGCATGAGGGAGCGGCTGAAGGTCTATGTGGCAGCCGAAAAGGCGGCCCAGGCCGGGGAGATATTGGAGGAGCTTTTTGGGGGGACAGAGTAAAAGTTTTGTCCACTTTTTCAAAAGTGGCAGGGTGTGGGACAGAGTCCCACGGTCTTGCCGGAGGCCATAAACATAATAAAAAATTAGGACTTTCCCAAAAGGAAAAGTCCTAATTTTTTATTATGATTTGACTTCTTTGCTTCGCTCAGTCGCAAAGGTCGTGGGGCGCCGCCCCACACCCTGCCACCTTTGAAAAGGTGGACGAAACTTTTACCCCTGCTCCTCGATAGCGTCTGCGGCGCCCTCCAGCCAGTCTCCGCCGAACAGCTCGATTATTCCTCGGTCACAGGCGCTGGCCAGCGTCGGGTCTATGGGCAGCTTCCCAAGCACCGGGAGGGCGTACTTGGCCGCAACCTCGTCAATATGGCTCTCTCCAAATACCTTTATCTCCTTGCCGCAGTCCGGGCACTTGAAATAGCTCATGTTCTCCACAAGCCCCAGCACAGGCACCTCCATCAGCTTCGCCATCTCCACAGCCTTGGAGACTATCATCCCCACCAGCTCCTGGGGCGAGGCCACGATGATGATACCCGCCAACGGCAGCGACTGGAACACCGTCAGCGGCACGTCTCCGGTCCCGGGGGGCATATCCACGAACATATAATCCACGTCCCCCCACACAACGTCCGTCCAGAACTGCTTGATGGCCCCGGCTATAACCGGCCCCCGCCATACCACCGGCGCGGTCTCCTCCTCCAAAAGCAGGTTTATGCTCATGACCTTTATCCCGGTCTTGGTGATGATGGGGTACATACCGTTCTCATCCGCCGTGGCCCGGCCCTTTAAGCCGAAGCACTTTGGTATGCTGGGCCCGGTGATGTCCGCGTCCAGTATACCCACCGAGCACTCCCGCCGCCGCAGGGTGGTGGCCAGCATAGAAGTCACCAGGGACTTGCCCACGCCCCCCTTGCCGCTGACAACGCCGATAACCTTCTTCACGTTGCTCAATGCGTTCTGGGGCTCGATCAGGCTCTCCGGGTCCTGACGGGAGGGGCAGTCCGCCCCGCAGGAGGAACAGTCGTGTGTGCAGTTTTCGATGTTTTCGCTCATGGTTTTTGATTCTCCTTATTTTCGATAATATTTTATAGTATAATACCGTGTGCCTTTTTATATTCCTCTATAAGCTTATCCACCACGCTGTTGGCGTATGCCCGCGCGTTTTCCTGGATGCTCTCGGTGGGGACCTTTTCTCCCGCACCTATGCTCTCAAGCTGGGTACTCATGGACTCAAAGTACGCCTTGCTGTAGGCGCTGCCGTCCGGGTCCACAGTGGCGTTCCAGTTTATCTCCAGGGGGTGCTGGGCCTGCCATTTATCCATCCAGGCGGTCACCTCCTCCTTGGTGGTGCCTTGCAGGGCCTTCTCTATAGGGGAGAGCCCGCCTTCCGGCTCCTTTCCGGGAGCATCGGGAGCTTCCGAAGTCTCGCCCTTTGACTTTGCCCAGCGCATGGTCTTCATTGGGGATATCCTGCTAACATTATTAACATTCATAGCCATAGAAAATTACCTCGCTAAAAAATGGTCTCATATATACTTCGGCAATATCACGGAAAAGTTTACAGATAGCAAAGTTCTCCCCTGTCCGCGTCCAGCCGCGCCCTTCTCCCAATGGGCAGTATGGCGTGGTTCTCCCCGTGGCCAAAGTCGTCGCAGTACACCGTGGGTATATGGTGCCGCTCCCCCAGCACCTTCACGCGGGCGTACAGCTCCGGGCAGGGCCTGTCGCAAAAGTTTCCGAAGATTAGCCCTTTGACGGACCTCATGAAATCGCTCTGCTCGATATACCCCAGCAGGGCGCTCACATGGTCCGGCCCGCCGAACTTCTCGTGGTCCTCAAGGAACAGTATATGGGGCTCGGTATTGTCCACCGGGAAATATTCTGTGCCCAGCAGCAGCGCAAAGTTCATGGTGTAGCCGCCCACCAAGACGCCCTCCCCGGCCCCGCCGGTACAGGTTATCCACTCTGAGTTCTTCTCGTGGGCGGTCATGTTGTCGCTTAAAATATGCCCCTCAAAGTGGCGCTTATTGTAGTCCGTCCAGCCGGTGAACACGGCGGGGTTCTGGCCGTAGTAGGTCTCAAGGCCGGTGTTGGCCCAGATGGCGTTGAGTATGCTGGTGCCGTCGCTGTAGCTACAAATGCGCTTAGGGTTCTTTTTGAACATCTCAAAATCCAGATAAGGCAGCACCTCCGGCGCGCCCTCGCCGCCGCCAAAGAGGATATACTCAACGCTTTTGTCGGCGGCAAGCTGGTTCAGGTCCGCGCCCCGCTCCTCGTCGGAGGCCAGGAAGCCCCAGGTGTCCTTATACATATTATCTGCCTGCACCACGGAGAAGCCCTCCGCCTCCATGCCCGCGACTATATTCTTATACTCTCTGGACCAGGGTATCTCCTGCCCGGGCGCTGCCTCGTACAGCGGCACGTGGCTAGGTGAGCACATACCGATAACGCCGCCCCTGCTAAGTGGCTTTGCTCTCATTTTCCATCATCCCTTTCTCTATCCATAGGCAGCTGGAACCAGAAGGTGCTGCCCTTCCCCAGCTCGCTTATGACCCCATAGCTGCCGCCGTGCAAGTCAAGCACGTTCTTCACTATTGACAGCCCCAGCCCTGTGCCCACCTGGGCCCGCCTATGCTCCCGGTCCACCTTATAGTACCTGTCCCAAATGTCCTGGAGCTTATCAGCCGGAATGCCCTCGCCGGTGTCCGTCACGGATATACGCACGTTACCGTCCAGCACCTCCTGGGTGAGCGAGACGGTCTTGTCCTCCCCGGCATAGTTCACGGCGTTATTCACCAGGTTATACACCACCTGGGATATCTTCAGCTTGTCCGCCGTGATATATGCCTCTTCCTCCGGCTCAAAGGGAAACTTAAAATCCGCAAGCTTGTCATAGCGGGTGAGTATCTCCCTAATGCTCCCGGTAAGGTCAAAACGCTCCTTCTGCAGCTCCAGCACCCCAGCCTCAAGCCTGGACAAATCCAAAAGGTCATTTACAAGGTCGTTGAGCCTTCCTGCCTCGTCTATGATTATCTGCACGTTCTCAGGCGTACTCTCCCCCGGCAGGTCCCGCATGACCTCGGCATAGCCTTTTATCATGGTGAGGGGCGTGCGCAGGTCGTGGGAGACATTTGCCAAAAGCTCCCGCCTGAGGCCGTCGGTTTTTGACAGCTCGTCCGCGGCAAAGTTCAGGGTGTCCGCAAGGCCGCTCACCTCCATGGATCCCCTGCCCTCAAAGCGCACGGAATAGTCCCCGCCGCCCAGCCGCTTCGCGGACTCGGTTATCTCCGTGATGGGCTTTGCTATACGCCGGGAAATCACCACCGCAAGTGTTATTCCCAGCGGCAGCAGTATCAGCGTCAGGCACAAAAGCTGTACTGTAAGCGTCTCCACCGTAGATGCCAGGGGGGTTATCTCCGTCTCGATAATCACAAGCCTGTGATTACCCTCCGGAGTGCGCGCGGTCACGGCGTACAGCAGGAGCCTCTCGCTGAATATCCGGGTGTACTCCCCTCCAAGCAGGTTGACCTTCTCAAAAAGGGCGGCCCGCTCCATAGGGCTTAGCCCATAGGCCAGGCTCTCTGTGGTAAATCCGTACTTATAGCCCACATACTCCCTGCCCAGCTCGTCGCTGATGAAAATGCTTGCCCCTGTATCGGCGCAGAGCTCATAGGCGGCGGGCATAAGCTCGTCGCTGTCAAGCTTGCGCGCCACCTGCTCCGAGATCCGCTTGGCCTCTGTTGTCTTTATCGCCTGGTAAAAGGGCGTGAGCAGGAATATCTGGAACACCCACAGCAGCGCCACCGTCACCAGCGCGAATATGCCGAAGCCGACAGCCATCTGGAAACGCACCCCTGTGCGCCTTTTCGCCCTCATGGCTCCTGGGCCTCAAACCTGTACCCAACGCCCCTGATGGTCACAATAAACTTGCTATAGGGCCCAAGCCTGCGCCGCAAGAGCTTTATATGGGTGTCCAAGGTGCGGTCGTCCCCATAGAAGTCATAGCCCCAGACATTCGTGAGCAGCTGCTCCCTGGTCAGCGCCAGCCCCCGGTTTTTCATCAGGTACGTGAGCAGGTCATACTCCTTGGGCGAGAGCTCTACCCGCTCGCCGTCCACCGCCACAGTTCTGGCCCCTAAGTCCACCGTGAGCCCTTCAAAGCTCTCCGTCTGCCTTGGCTGGCTCACAGCAGGGCGCACCCTGTTCATAATGGCGTTCACCCGCATCATCAGCTCCTTGGGGGAGAACGGCTTCACAACATAGTCGTCCGCCCCCAGCTCAAAGCCGTGGATCTTGTCGTACTCCTCCCCCCGGGCCGAAAGCATCAGCACCGGCGCGGGGGATATCTTCTTTATCTCGGCGGCGGCGGAAAACCCGTCCAGCTCCGGCATCATCACGTCCATAACGATGATGTCGAAGGCCCCCGGGTCCCGGCGGCAGAGCTCCACCGCCTGCATGCCGTTTTCGGCCTCTGTGACCTTATGGCCCTCAAACTCCGCGTACTTGCGGATAAGGGTGCGTATTTTCTCCTCGTCGTCCACTACTAATATGCGGTAGATAGCGGTGTCACTCCTTTCCTGTTTTCTGCCTTTTTATTGTATATGAGCTTGTCCTTGGCTCGATCCCAACGCCGTTCCATATGCGTTCGCCCAGCTTCTCATCCTCGGGCGTTTCCGTAATATACCCGCTTTCCATGCCTAAGATCCGCAGCTCCCGCCCGTCTATCTCCACACAGACACTCAGTGCGTTTTTATAGCGGACTATGCTTTCGTACCACATATAGCTGGCAGAGTTCACAAGATAATAGGGCACGCCCTCCGCTACCCTGAAGTCATCGCCATGGTCGTTGCCGTTCATACAGAGCAGCACGTCCCTGCCCCGGAACCTCTCCCGGACTCCGGCCTGCCCGCACACCCCGCGCCCCGGGAAATCGTTTATCAGGCTGTGGTGTGAAAATACCATACAGCTTTTGCCGCAGTCCAGTTCCTCCGGCGGGCACAGATCCCCCAGGGAGATCATGAAGTCCGGCCTCAGCTCTCTGGCCCGGGCCGTCAGCTCTGCTACACGCCTGCCGTCGTTCTCCACCTCTCCGTGGTGCAGGTCGCTGAAGGCGAAAAAGCATATCACTGTTTGCCTACCAGCCGCTCCCTGCACTCCAGATACTTCTCCCGGGTCCTCCTGACAACCTCCTCCGGCAGCTCCGGTGGCGGGGTCTTGCCGTCGAGCCCGTTCTCAGTCAGCCAGTCCCTGACGTACTGCTTGTCAAAGCTCTCGGGTGAAGTACCGGTTTTATAGGCATCCCTGCTCCAGAACCGGCTGCTGTCCGGGGTCAGGACCTCGTCGCCAACTACCAGCTCGCCGTTCTCGTCCAGGCCAAACTCGAACTTGGTGTCGGCAATTATTATACCCCGCTCATAGGCGTAGTCATATGCCCGCTTATAGAGGGCCATGGCCGTATCGCACACCTTCTTGGCCATATCATGGCCCAGCTTCTCCTCCATATACTCGAAGGACACGTTCACGTCATGGCCCTCCTCGGCCTTGATGGAGGGGGTGAGGATGGGCTCGGGAAGCTTCTGGGCCTGCTGCATACCCTCCGGGAATTTTGTGCCGCAGAAGCCGCCGGTCTTTTGGTACTCCTTCCACATGGAGCCGAAGAGGTATCCCCTGACAATGAACTCAAAGGGGAGCATTTTAAGCTTCTTTACAAGTATCGTGCGCCCTTCGAACTCCGGGCCCCGCAGCTCCTCAGGCATATCCTTAAGATCCTCAGAGACCATATGATTTTTGACGATATCCTTTGTGTAGCCGAACCAGAACGAAGACAGGGAATTGAGCACCCTGCCCTTGTCTGTAATAGGCGTGGGGAGTATCACGTCGAAGGCAGAGATGCGGTCCGTGGTGACGATGGCAAGCCGGTCCTCCGAAACCTCATAGACCTCGCGCACCTTGCCGCTGATGATTTTTTCCATTTTACAACCACCCTTTCAGTTTTTTACCAGTATAGCGCAGATCCGCAAGATTTTCAAGTACCTCCGGCCAACCGCTGCTGTACGGCGGCTAGTGCCCGGATGGCTTGCGGTCCAGCATATCACGCTCGGCCCCCAGGTCCGCCCGGATGAGTTTTACCAGCACAAAGCCCATTGGCAAAAGTATGGCCCATATCGCCCTCTCCTTCAAAAACGGGCATAAGAAGGTCAGCACAGCCGCGCCGGAAAAGAAAGCAAATACCATCCCGGCGTGGATAAGCCCCCGGCGCATAGCCGCACCATCCTTTTTGCCCACCGCCTTTGCCAGCCCTACACCTATCTGCCGGATATGGTTTGTGCAGAAGGTCGTTGCCATTGGAATGCCCTCAGCCTGGCGGAAGGTGTTATACTGCATTGACGCAATAAAATTGACAATGACCTGTACCACCTGGTGGGGTACTGACAATGGGATAAAGCCTATGATAAAAAGGACCGCAGTTTCAAAGATGATCAGGCAGGTATCAAAGCGCAGAAAGCCCAGCTTCCTCACCGGCGACGGCAGTATCTCCGACACAAAGGCGCCCAGCAGGTACGCCGATATGGGTATCAAAAAATAGAGCCCGTCCAGCCAGTCGCCCTTCCCGAAGCTTATTGCCATAACCACCACATTGGCGGTCTGGGCGTTGCAGAACACTCCCCCGCGCAGGACATAGGTATAGGCACCCATCATACCGGCGCCTGCCATCAGCAGGGCGTAGATCGTTTTCTGCTCACAGGCAAGGTAGTCCTTCTTTAAATCAGCTTTCATAATATGTAAACACTCCCTACAGCCTAGTTTTTCACAGGGTAAGTATAAAATATTTACGCCAAAATTGCAAGACAGGGCGGCAAAGCCCTGATTTTTCAATTTTTTACATTTATTTTCCTTTATTTCTCTTTCCCTATTGAAAATCGGTAAAAGATAAGGTAAAATAAATTTACCGATATTGAGGGAGTGAAAATTTATGCCTATCAAAGCCATACCTGTTTACTTCAAAGAAAGCCAAAGCGAGCCCGTAAATTTCTGCCGCAAGATCCACCTGGATAACGGCGTCACCCTGCTTTTCGACAACCTCCGGGGCATAGCTGAGGGCAGCGACGGAAAGACCTACCACCCGGTCTGCCGCGAGCTGCCTGGACCTGAGGGGGATATCGAGATCCTAGGCTGGAGCACCGAAGTTGATGGTGAGACCTTTTTGCGCGTAGAAACCACCTGAGCCCGCCCCGATCCACCAGTCCGGCATAATGCGGAACTTCTGTACACAGCCGGACTATCCGTAATTCTTTCGGGAAAACCGCCGCCAGAGCTTACTCTGGCGGCGGTTCCATCATGCCGAAAAAGTCTGCCTTGTGGAAGGCTTTTTCAGATAAACACAGCAAAACGGGATGGGGAGATATCCAAGATGTCAGGATATGTTCACATAAGTGTATCCACAACAAAAGCAAATCAGACGCGGCAACCATATAAAGTTTGGTGTTCCATCCGCCCCGTGTTTTTCCGATGGATCGAGCTCCGTTTTTTCAGAGCGCCCATTCCGTCCGGATGAACCTTAATGCAGTCGGAGTCCAAACCTATCACATTGACTTGGATTTGAATGATCTCCAGCTGCCGCAACCGCAGAAATATCCGTTCCAAAACACTTTTTTCGCCTCGTGGCCTATCCGGACATAGATCACGTGCCGATCTCCGTATTCTTTGGGCTGGCTCCTCCATTTGCGCCCATTTTCCACTATGTACAGCACCGCAGAGCAAAATCAGCGCGGATATGCTCCGGCACTTCTGCCACCTCGGTATCTTCCTGGATAGCTGTGATGGGTCGCCCACAGGCGTGAACATACTCCCAAGGTTTGCAGCTATGGTCTGGAGCACTACGGCGGGGGCCAGCAGCCGTGCCCTTATTTCCTGCCCTGCCAGGAGGCGCAAGGATCATAAGGACAGATGCCAGGATAAGCGCGCCACAGAGCACAGCCTCCTGCTTAATGAAGCGGGTGATCTTTTCTTTCATTGGGTATCCGACCCTGCCGTCTGCTTACCGGCAGTAAGCTTGCTGACCACAAAGCACAGGGCGAAGGATATCCCCATGGCAAGGCAGGCGTACAGAGGGCCGTCCGGCGTGGTGAAGCCGGATATTGCAGCAGGCAGGAAGGCGGTCAGAAAGCCGCCCAGCATACCGGCCCAGGCCCCGGCGCGGTTAATGCCCTTCCAATATAGGGAGAGTAGATAGGGAGCTAAGAAGGAGCCGGAGATTATTCCCCAGGAATAGGACATCATTTCAAGTATGGGCGTGGGGTAGTTGGCGATGAAGTAGCTTACCACTACGAATGCTAGGCATAGGATACGAGTGAGGGCGGCAAGGTCCTTCTCGCTTATTTTCTTGGCGATAGTGGGCTTCACCAGGTCCATAGACACGGTGGAGCAGGCCGTGAGGGTAATGCTTGAGAGGGTGGATACCGAGGCCGATATTAGCAGCACCAGTATCACGCCCACCAGCAGGTCCGGCAGGCCGGCCTGGTCAAGCATAAGTGGCACAAGGAAATCCTTGCCGCCCTGGGGCATGGTGTCGCCAAAAAACAGGTGGGACAGCGAGCCGATAAAGTACCCGCCGCCGGCAACCAGGAGGGCGAAGACGGTGGAGATCACTGTGCCCCGCCTTACCTCCTGCCTGTCCCTGATGCCGTAGTATTTATGCACCATCTGGGGCAGGCCCCAAGTGCCGAAGCTTGTCATGATCAGTGTGGAGATAAGAGCCACCGCAGACTTGCCGCTAAGGGGCAGCATTTGGTGGGATCTCATATACTCCGTCATATTTGAGAGCCCGCTGCTTAGCCCGCCCACCTGGGGTGAGAGCACTACCAGCACTATCAGCGCCGTAACGCCTATCATCATCACGAAGCCCTGGACAAAGTCGGCTTTCAGCGTGGCTATATACCCGCCAAGCACCAGCAGCAGCGCCGAAGCGATGGCAATTATTATCATGCAGACCTGCTCATCTATGCCGAGTATCACCGAACAGACGCTGGTGAGGCCCTTATACACTGAGGCCGAGTAGGGGATCAAGAAGACGAAGATGACCGCGCAGGCGAAGAGCCGCATTTTGGAGCTCCCGAAGCGGGTCTCAAATAGCTGGGGCATGGACCGGATGTCGTGCTTTCTGGTATACTCCCTGGTGCGGTCTGCCAAGACAAGCCAGGCCAGCAATGAGCCGAACACCGCGTTGCCAATACCCACCAGCACGCTCCATAGCCCATAGCTCCAGCCGGAGCCCCCGGAGTAGCCGATGAACATTACCGCCGAGAAATATGCAGTGCCGTATGAGAGGGCGGATATCCACGCCCCGGCGCTCCTTCCGCCCACTGTGAATGAAGCCATGTCGTTACCCTTGCGGGAGTACAGTATGCCTACAGCCAGCATGAATATGGCGTATACCCCTATAACTATCCAGATAGTCAGTTGCTTGTCCATTATGATCTCCCCTCAAAGCAGATTTTTATCAGCGAAGATTGCGGTTAATGGCGCAGATCATCCCCTTAATAGAGGCAATGCTGATATTGCTGTCTACGCCGACGCCGAATAGCCTCTCCCCCTCATGCTCAAGCTCAATGTATGAGACTGCCTGGGAGTCAGCGCCCCCGGAGATGGCGTGCTCGCTGTAGCTGACAAACTCGTAGTGCTCAAGGCCAACGGCTTTTATGGCGCTGAAGAAGGCGTCGATAGGACCGTTGCCCTTGCCGGAGACGGCACGGGTCATCTCGTCGTGGCGGATAGTGCCCTCAAAGTCAACTATGACCTTGCCGTCGCCGCCGTCCTCCTCGAATATTTTATAGCTGATAAGGTCGTAGGGCTCATGCACGTCCAGATACTCGTTCTTAAAGATATCAAAGACCTCCTGGGCGCTTATCTCCCGGCCCTTCTCGTCACAGACCTTTTTCACAAGCTTGCCGAATTCCGGGTGCATGGCCTTCGGGAGCACATAACCGAAGCTCTGGTGCATCACAAAAGCTGCGCCGCCCTTGCCGGACTGGCTGTTTATGCGCACTATGGGCTCATACTGGCGCCCCAGGTCCGCAGGGTCTATGGGCAGGTAGGGCACCTCCCAGTAGGGGTTCTGCTCCTTCTGCATGGCGTTGACGCCTTTATTTATTGCATCCTGGTGGGATCCGCTGAAGGCTGTGAACACAAGCTGTCCCGCGTAGGGGTGCCTGGGATGTACATTCAGCTCAGTACAGCGCTCGTAAACCTCTCTAATGTGGTTCATATGGCTGAAATCAAGCTCAGGATCGACTCCCTGTGAATACATGTTCATGGCAAGGTTCATAATATCAGAGTTGCCGGTGCGTTCGCCGTTGCCGAAGATGGTGCCCTCCACCCGCTCGGCCCCGGCCATTATCCCAAGCTCTGTGGCGGCGGTGGCAGTGCCCCGGTCGTTATGGGGGTGCAGGCTTATAATGGCGCTGTCCCTATGCTTCATGTGACTGCAGCAATACTCTATCTGGTCGGCGTAGGTGTTGGGGGTGCACATCTCCACGGTGTTGGGAAGGTTTATTATGACCTTATTATCCGGGGTCGCGCCCAGCTCCTCAAGCACCCTGTCGCAGATAAGCACGGCGTTGTCCATCTCTGTGCCGGAAAAGCTCTCGGGGGAGTACTCATACCTTATATTTATATCGGAGTTGGCGGTGATCTCCTCGGTGAGCTTGCGGATAAGCTTTGCGCCGTTCACAGCAATATCTATGACCCCATGCATATCGGTGTTGAACACAACACGGCGCTGGAGGGTGGAGGTGGAGTTGTAGAAGTGGACTATTACATTCTTTGCGCCGTCTATGGCCTCAAAGGTCTTCCTGATAAGGTGTTCCCTCGCCTGGACAAGCACCTGGATAGTTACGTCGTCCGGGATAAGGCCCTGATCGATAAGGGTGCGCAGTATCTCGTACTCTGTTTCAGAGGCAGAGGGGAAGCCAATCTCTATCTCCTTAAAGCCGATATCGCATAAGAGCCGGAAAAACTCCAGCTTCTGCTCCAGATTCATGGGGTTGATAAGGGCCTGGTTGCCGTCGCGCAGGTCGACGCTGCACCAAGCCGGGGCCTTGGTGATGGCCTTGTCGGGCCAGGTGCGCTCGGGAAGCTTTATGGGCTCGAAGGGTCTGTATTTGCGGTAGCCAAGGTTCATTTAAAATCCTTCTTTCTATAAATATAATATTGATTGGTAGTTCTCCGGGGGAAATGAAAAGCCCCGAACGCTTTTTACAAAGCGCCCGGGGCGAAAAACTCGCGGTACCACCCAGGATTTCGTAAAAGCAGCCAGGCCGCTCTTACTGCTCAGTGCCTCTGACAAGGCCGGGCGGGTAACGACGCCACACGGCGGCACTTACTGACCCCATATGGGGCGTTGGGCGCGGCAACTCGGGGAACAGTATACGCGGCGGTCCTGCTGCCTGCTCGCACCGTCCGCAGGCTCTCTGAAAGGCCGGAAGCACCGATTTCTTCCCGTCACAGTTTTTGAGGATATTATGCATAATTAGTATACCATGGCTGGCGGGTATTGTCAAGCGGAGACGGATATTTTGTGTATTTATAAATTTGCAAAAATTTTTGAAAATTTCTTTATAAAAACCCTTGACAACTTTATAAACTTGATTTATAATATAGTCACAAGGTCGGGGACAGAAAGCTCCAGAGAACAGAATTATAAACTCAACACTTATTGCGGAATTGAGGGCTGAACCCGACAAGCGTTTGATTTATAATATAGCCACAGCTCAAGAGAAACACGGAAAGCACAAATACTGAGAGGAGAGTTTTATATGAAGAACAGCATTAACAACATCATGAAGACCGGAAGGAACGCCCTAAACCACATATATATGGCTCACCGTCAGGCCGAGAGCTTTGAGCAGTTCATGCAGGAGAGGGCCGGAGTGTTTCAGGTGACCGAGACTAAGGAACAGGCGATGTTCTGGAGTCAGAGTCTGCTGGCCCGGTAGTAACTTTACAAAGCGTTTACACATTTTTTGGAAAATATTTATAAATTCAAAGGAGAGATAATTATGAAATACGATCATAAGAAGAGCATCATCGAGAACATCCGTGAGTCCGTTACCCGCCGCCAGAGCGAGAGCTATGAGCGATTCATCCAGGAGAAGGCCGGAGTCTTCCAGGTCACAGGGCAGAAGGAGCAGGCCATGTTCTGGTCTATGAACGCCTGAAAGCCGCAAGTGAAATCAAGATAAAATGAAGTAACTGAAGTAAAATAGATACAGCCTGAAAGGAGATATCACCATGAAAAAGATCAACAATATCATCCGCGATACAATGAACCGCCGCCAGGTGGAAAATTATGAGCGCTTCGTGCAGGAGAGGGCCGGCGCGTTCCAGGTAACAGGCCAGAAGGAACGGGCTATGTTCTGGGTGCTGTCCCCCATGGCCCGCTAAAGAGACAATAAGTTTTCGTCACTCCCAATAAAAAGCCTATCCCCCCAGTGATGAGGGGATAAGCTTTTTGTTTTGCGCGCCTTAGGTAAACCCAAAATAGCTGAGCATACCCTGATAGATGCCCCGGGCGAAGGACCTTGGGTCGTCCCGCAGCTTCATGGCGTCCCCGGGGTTCGACAGATACCCAAGCTCCACCAGCACCGCGGGCATGGTGGTCCTTCTGAGCACATACAGCGAGGAATTTACCCGCACGCCGTTATCCCTGGTGCCAGCCTCCTGCACGAGTCCCTGTATGATGTGCTGCCCCAGCCAGAAAGCCTGGGTGCCCTCCTGGTACACATATACCTCGGAGCCGTTGATAGCCGGGTTAGGGTTTGAGTTGCAGTGTATGCTGATAAAATAGTTGGCGGGCCAGGAGTTCGCCATGCGCACCCGGGCGGCAAGGCTTGTGCTGTTGCTGGTGCCCAGGCTCTCGGTGGGGGTATTCCTTGAGAGCCTTACGACAAAGCGGGGATCGTCCCGAAGCATTCCCGCAAGGGACTGGCCCACCACATAGGTCACGTCCTGTTCCCGAAGCCCGTTGCCCTCTGCCCCGGCGTTGACGCCGCTGGGGTTATGGCCCTGGTCTATAAAAATTCTTATAGGCAAGCGCTCACCTCCTTCTACCCAGTCTATGCCCGGGCGCAAAAGGAGGTGCGGCCTTATCCGTCCACGTGCTTCTGGATGGCCCTGAATGTCTCCTCGCTTATTACATGCTCTATCCTGCAGGCGTCCTCTGCCGCCACGTCATCCGGCACGCCAAGGGAGGTGAGCCAGCGGGTAAAGAGCAGGTGCCGTTCATATACCCCTTCTGCTATGGAACGGCCCTCCTCAGTGAGGGTGATATATCCATCCTGGTCCACGGTTATGCAGCCCCTCTCCCGCAGGTGCTTCATGGCAACGCTGACGCTGGGCTTGCTGAACTCCATCTCAGACGCTATGTCAATGGAGCGCACAGCGCCCTTTCGCTCGTAGAGTATAAGTATAGTCTCAAGATAATTTTCCGCAGATTCCTGAATTTTTTTCACTGGGGCTCCCATCCTCTCTGCTTATGTGATATACTGTCTATATTATTATAGTATATCTCCATACATATTTCAAGCTTCAGGAGGATCTCATATGAAATACCGCTATCTTGGCCTGTGCGTCCCCGGGGCGGAGGAGCTCTGCGCAAAAATACTGGGCCGAAGGCTGAAGGACTTGGAGGGCCCCATCCTGTCCGGAGGCTCTGTGGACTTTACCACATCCGTGCCATACAGCGACTTGAATCTGTTTTGCTTTAATAATATCTTCCGGGTGCTGTACACCGCTCCTGCCGCGCCCGACCCCGAGGGACTTGCGGGATTTCTCCGCGCTGTACCAGGCGCCCCCGCCGACTGGCCTGCCTGCCGGGACAATCCCAAGGGCGCCCGCACATTCCGGCTGGTCAGCTCCTGCTGCGGGCAGCTTGTCTCCGTGCCAAAGAAGGCCCGGGGCGCCGTGGAGGACAGGCTTCGCATTGAGAGCGGCCTGAAGCTCGACCGTTCCCTGCCGGACAGTGAGTTCTGGGCCATGGTCCGGGCCGATGGACAGGGGTGGCTTCTAAAACGCCTTACGCGGCATAAGTCCTATGACAAGCTTCTCGCCGCCGGAGAACTGCACCCGGAGCTGTGCTATATGCTCTGCTGGCTCTCGGAGCCAAAGCCCGGGGATATAATCGTTGACCCCTTCTGCGGCCACGGGGCCATACCGCTTCAGCGGTGCAAGCGCTTTCCCTTCGCTGAGATCTTTGCCTTTGACACAGACAGCAGGATGGTGGGATCTTCCCGCCGGAAGCTCCCACGCCGGAAGAATGTGCATATAAAAGGACAAGATGCCCTAAAGCTCACAGAGGCCTTTGTGCCCGGGACAGTGGACGCATTTATAACCGACCCTCCCTGGGGGATATATCAGGAGGTAGGCATGTCCATTGACGAGTTTTACTCAAGGACGCTTATGGGGATGTCCCAATGCCTGAAGCCCGGCGGCTGTATCGTCCTGCTGACTGCGGCAAAGGAGGCGCTGCTTCATGCGCTGAATGGCACTCCGGAGCTTATGCTTGCCGAGAGGTACGACATACTTGTTTCTGGCAAGAAGGCGGGCATTTTCCTGTTAAAAAAGTAAACCTTACAGAAGATGTAAGACACGGCAAATAATCCGAAAGAATTTCCGTAAGAATTTCGCAAGGAAGGCCTGATAGAATATAGCCATCAAAAATGAAGGGAGTCCTTGCAATGACCGCAATAAAAAAGAAACACGCAGCACTTAAAATGACCCGCAATATAATTTTGATATTCTTTGCCGTATGCATTGTGGCCGCCGGGGGCGTTACCCTAAAGGGCTACTATATTTACACCGGGGCCCTGGAACAGAAGCCCATTATGACTGCAGTCGGAGAGATACGCTCAAAGGACAGCTTTACAGAGCTCTCACAGCTGCCGGACACATATCTGGACGCAGTTATCGCCGCTGAGGACCATAGGTTTTATGAGCACGGCGGCGTAGACTATATAGCCATAGGCCGGGCGGTGTATAATGACATAAAGGCCATGTCCTTTGTGGAGGGCGGCAGCACGATCACACAGCAGCTGGCGAAGAATTTATACTTCACCCAGGAGAAGGAGCTCACCAGGAAGGTCGCAGAGGTGTTCATGGCATGGGCCCTGGAGAGCAAGCTCTCCAAGGAGGAGATACTGGAGCTGTATGTAAACAGCATTTACTTTGGCAGCGGCTGCTACAGCGTGGGGGAGGCCAGCCGCACATACTTTGACAAGGCCCCCTCTGAGATGACGGATTATGAATCCACGCTGCTCGCGGGCATCCCCAACGCCCCATCTGTATACGACCTCAATGAAAACCCGGACCTGGCCCGCCAGCGCCAGCGGCAGGTGGTGGGCCTGATGGTGAAATACTCCGGGATGAGCCGGGAGAAGGCCGAGCTGCTTGCCTGTGGAGTAAATTGATGTTAAATTTCTGATTGGGACTAGATTTTCCCCCGGGTTTATGGTAAAATAGATGAAAATGACCTCTATACCAGAAAGGGGAGCTCTATTATGAAACTTATCCTTGCAATCGTCAGCAACGACGACAGCGGCGCCGTGTCCTCGGCCCTGACCCGTGAGGGCTTTTCCGTCACGAAGCTTGCCACCACCGGCGGCTTTCTGATGGCAGGCAACACCACCTTTATCTCCGGCGTGGACGATGAGAAGGTGGATGATGTTATCGGCATAATCTCCAAGTACAGCAGCCGCCGCACCCAGATCGTACCCCACTCCTCCACAATGGAGGTGGGTATGTACTCCTCCTTCCCGGTCGAGGTTACCGTGGGCGGCTCCACGATCTTTGTGCTGAACGTGGACCGTTTCGAGAAGGTCTGATGGAATTTCCGGGATTTTTAGGAAACGCCCCGGTGAAAGAGGCCCTGTCCCGAGCCTTTTCCGCCGGGCGTTTTCCCCATGCCCTGCTTTTTGCGGGGGAGAGGGGGACCGGCAAGCGGACCCTTGCCGCCCTTATTGCAAAGTCCCTTGTGTGCAGGGACAAGGAGCACGCGCCGTGTGGGATATGCCCCAGCTGTATAAGGGCGGACGCCGGGAGCCATCCTGATATCAGGACGGTGGAAGGCGGCGGGGCCTCGGGGGATCTAGGTGTGGACGCGGCGAGGGCCATGCTTGAGGACGCCTACCGAATGCCCGAGGAGGCGCAGCATAATGTCTATATCGTGCGGCTTTCGGGAAATGCTTCAAAGACAGCTGTAGCTGCCCAGAATAAGCTCCTGAAGCTCATAGAGGAGCCTCCGGACAGCGCGGTGTTTATACTGCTGTGCCCGACAGTTGAGGCGGTCCTGCCCACTATACGCTCCCGCACGCAGATATTTAGCCTTTACCCGCCGGAGATAGGTGAGGCCGCAGGCTGGCTCAGCGAAAAAAAAGGAGTGGAGCCGGATGCGGCGCTGGAGCTCTCCAGACGCCTGGGAGGGAACCTGGGCCGGATGCAGGAGGCCATGGATGGGTCGGAAGCGACCCGGGCGTTTATGATCGCCGGTGAGATGGTCTCGGCTATAAGCGGCCCGGGGCATAAGCTCCTAAAGGCGGCGGCCCCGCTGCAGAGGGACAGGGCCCTCTTCGGCGAGACTCTCGGGAGGCTGAGTTTGATATTCCGGGACGCCTTTGTTCTCAACGCCGGCGGGAGCTCCCTGCTGGGCGGAGCCCCGGAGGCTGCGGAGGCCCTGCGGGGTTTTTCCCAGCGGCGGCTCATGGCTATGAAGGAGCTCACCGACGAGGCCTTGCAAATGCTGGAGCGCAACGGGAATTCCGGCCTGCTGCTCACATTTTACTGTGCTGGCCTGCGGCAGGGAGACGTTTAATAGACATGATATGTTAGGAGAAGATAAATGGCAGAAGTGATAGGGGTGCGATTTAAGAGCACCGGCAAAGTGTATTATTTCGACCCGGGCGGAGAGAACCTCAAAAAGGGCAGCATGGCTATAGTGGAGACTGCCAGGGGCGTTGAGTGCGGCGAGGTCGCCATGGAGAACACCGAGGTGCGGGACTCGGCTATCGTACAGCCCCTCAGAAAGCTCATACGCCAGGCGACTCCGGAGGACCTTCTGGTGGTGGAGGAGAACCACAGGAAGGAGAAATCGGCGTTTAAGGCCTGTGAGAAGCGCATAGCCGCCAGAGGGCTTGAGATGAAGCTGGTGGATGTGGAATATACCTTTGACAACAGCAAGATACTTTTTTACTTCACCGCCGACGGCAGGGTGGACTTTAGGGAGCTTGTGAAGGATCTGGCGGGTATGTTCCGCACAAGGATAGAGCTCAGGCAGATAGGAGTGAGGGATGAGGCGAAAATGCTGGGGGGCATCGGCATATGCGGCAGGCCCTTCTGCTGCGGCTCGTTCCTAGGCGGCTTTCAGCCGGTGTCCATAAAAATGGCGAAGGAGCAGGGGCTCTCCTTAAACCCTGTTAAAATATCCGGGGCCTGCGGCAGGCTCATGTGCTGCTTGAAGTATGAGCAGGAGGCCTATCAGGATCTGCTGAAAAACACGCCGAAGGTGAACGCCATTGTGTCCACGCCGGACGGCAAGGGCGTTGTGATAGACCAGAACCTGCTCACCAGAAAGCTCACCGTGCGCCTTGACAAGGATCCGGATGCCGCACCGAAGGTATACACCGTTGACCAGGTAAAGCTGCTGCGCGACGGCCGTGTAAAGATAGACCGGAAGGAACTGGAGCAGCTTAAAGATTTAGAATAAGCTGGCATAAAAAAGTTCTTGCATTTTTGCGGATATATGTTACAATATGAATATACTGCGGCAGGTATCATGCCGCAAATCTACATGGAGGTGTTCCCTATGCCTTATACTATCAATGACGAGTGCATCGCTTGCGGCGCCTGCGCCGGCGAATGCCCTTCCGAGGCCATTTCCGAGGGTGACGGCAAGTACGTTATCGACCCCGACAAGTGCGTTGACTGCGGCGCCTGCGCCGGTGTCTGCCCTGTAGGCGCTCCCCAGGAGGGCTAAGGCCAAAACATACCCACAAGAAGCGAAGCCTGAAAACCTTGGGCTTCGCTTTTTTGTGATATTACTGCGGAAAGGAGCTGTGTACATGGACGCTCACTGGGAGCCGCTGGGCCGGCAGCTAAAGGTGCTTGCGGCAAAAGGGTGCGGCTTCAGCACAGACACCCTGCTGCTGGCTGATTTCTCCATGCCAAAAAAGAACAGCGCCTGCGCGGACCTTGGCAGCGGCTGCGGGGTAATACCCCTGCTGTGGGGGTACCGGGCGAAGCCAAAGTCCATACTGGCGCTGGACGTGCAGGGGGAGGCCCTGGAGCTTATGAGGGCCTCTGTGAAGGGTAACTGCATGGAGGGGCTGATCACCCCTGTACAGGGGGATATCAGGGACTATAGGAGGGTGCTGCCCCACCAGGCCCTGGACCTTGCTGCAAGCAACCCTCCCTACTTCCCCCCCGGCAGCGGGGCCGTCAGCCGGGACCCACATAGGGAGCGGGCGCGGCACAGCGCCTCGTTCCAGCTGGCTGACCTGGCAGCCGCCGCAGGCTATTCCCTCCGGCACGGCGGGAGGCTCTGCCTGTGCCTGCCGGCGTCGCGCTTGGCTGAGGCTATGGCTGTCTTCCATGATCGGGGCCTTGAGCCAAAGCGTATGCGGCTGGTACAGCAGAGGCCGGGCAGGGAGCCGTATCTCCTGCTGCTGGAATGCCGGAAGGGCGGCGGGACCGGGCTCAGTGTCCAGGAAAACCTGTTTATAACGGACAGCCGCGGCGGGTACAGCCAGGAGATGAGGCGAATTTACGGAGATTATCTTACAGATGAAAACAGCGGAAAGGAGCAGGAAGATGCTTGAAAAAGGCGCGCTTTACGTGGTGGGCACACCTATAGGAAACTTGGGGGATTTTTCTCCCAGGGCCAGGGAGACCCTTATGGAGGCGGACTTCATTGCCGCCGAAGACACCAGGGTCACCCTGGGGCTTCTCAACCGTTTTGACATACAGCATAAGCCCCTTATAAGCTATTTCGAGCACAATAAGCTCAGCCGGGGGGAGACGATAATAGCCCGTCTGCGGGAGGGTGAGACCTGCGCCCTGGTGTCCGACGCGGGAATGCCAGCTGTCTCAGACCCGGGCGAGACCCTTATTGCCGCCTGTAGGGAGGCGGGTATCCCGGTCTATGTGGTCCCCGGCCCTACGGCGGCTGTATCGGCCCTGGCGGTAAGCGGCCTGCCGACGGGACGGTTTACCTTTGAAGGCTTTCTCTCTATGAACAAGCGCAGCCGCCGCCTGCATATGGAGCAGGTAAAAGGCGAGCTGCGCACCATGATATTCTATGAGGCCCCCCATAAGCTCCGTCGGACGCTCTCTGATTTTGAGAAGCTCTTTGGGGGGGAGAGGGAAATTGCCGTTGTAAGGGAGCTGACAAAGGTACACGAGGAGGTCTGGCGCACCACTTTAAGGGAGGCCGCCGCCCACTATAGGGAGCACGAGCCCAGGGGGGAGTATGTGCTGGTGATAGCCGGGGCCGAGCCACCGCTATTAGAGGAGCCCGCCTATACCATCGGGGAAGCAGTGAGCATGGCCCGCGGGCTCATGGAGGAGGGCACGCCCCCCTCAGAGGCCGCGAGGCTTGCCGCAAAGGATACTGGCCTGCGCAAGGCGGAGATATATAAGGCCCTGACCCGGGAGTGATCACTCCTGCTCCGGGCCCTCGAACTGCACATTTAAGCCGTTGAACTCGATGTCCCCCTCAACGCGGACCATTATGTACCTGCGGCCGTCTATTGTCCTGGTCTCTATCAGGTCTCCGTACTCCGGGGCGACCTTTATAGTAACGTTGGGGGCTTCTATCACCATTTCCTTGGTGCTTATAAGGTTTCCCGGGCTCAGCGCCCCGCCGTCGAAGGCTTCGTCGAATTTCTCCCTGAAGGCCTCGGTCTTCTCCGGCGCCACGCCGCAGGCCTCGAGCATACGGCCCAGGGTATTTTTTGAGACAGTGAGGGGTTCGGGGTTCTTGCTGGCCTTATGCTCCTCCACCAGCTCCGTGAGCCGCCCCTGGAGCTCCTGCACCACGTTATAGCTGCACTCCTCCTCAAGGGACTCCACAAGCACTTCCTTGAAGGTCTCGTGCTGCATATCGGCGGGCATGGAAGGCTCTACATTAAAGAAGCCCTCTATAAACTCGGGATGGTTGTCGTCGGTCTTGCGGGTGTAGTACAGGGCGTTATAGATATTGGCGGCCCTGTCGTCAAAGGCGGGGAACATAAAGCCCAGCTCCGGCGGAGATATGAGCCAGTCCACGTCACGATTGCAGATGATGCTCTCCGGCACGTCATAGCGAAGGGCGGGCTTTGTTTCCTTCACCGGGCATATGCTGCAAAGCACATAGGTGAACACATCGCAGGAGCCGTCCGGGTTGGGCGCGCCATCCCTGGCTTTATAGGGCACGTCGTATTTGTCGTGGGCCAGGAGAATGAGATAGGGTCCTTCCATGGTAAGGCTCTCTATCACCCGCTGATAGAAGGCCTCCGTCAGGCCCTCGTCTTTAAGGCCGCTGTCTCTGAGGGCCATAAGGAGGCGGTGCTCCTTGCTGTCCACCACCTGCTGGGTATCGAAAACTATGTCGTTCAGCTGTCTGCCAAGAGTGCCGGATAAGCTGCGCTTTAAGACGGAAAGAATGCTCTCGGTCTCCTCCTGGGCGGCGCTCGCCAGGGACTGCCCAAAGCGGGAGACTATCTCCCCCTGCCCGCTGACATAGCAGCCGTGTATGGCTGTGATATTGTTGCGCTCGGGATTAAATCTGCGGCGTATCTCCGCAATTTCTTTTTCGTTCATGTATTTATCCTCGCTTTATTTTATGTTTTTAAAGAGTGACGTGTACATTGTAACGCAAAGTCACGAGAAAAGCAAGAAAAACCTCTTGACAGTGTGGCCCGGCTATGATATCATAAATATGCTCCAGTTAGAGCATATTGGGAGCATACTACAGAAAGGGAGACAGTAATCATGACTACAAGCAACGGCAGTCTCACAGAAAAAGTTTCCGTGAATATCAACGTTTCAACTCTTGCCGCCATCGACCTTTTAGTGGATAACGGCCATTACTTCAACCGTAGCGACTTCATAAATCAGGCCTTGCGAGAGGCCATAGCCCGGAACGAAGCAAACATTCAGCGGGCCTCTGAGGAGAGCGGCAAGAAGCTTGAGAGCGGCTACTGGTTCATGGGCGTGTCCCGGCTGACCGGGCCGGAGGTGGACGAGATACTCCGCTCCGGCAAGCCCAGAAGCATCACCGGCTACGGCGTGCTGTCCATTGCACCCGATATCCCCGCCGAAAAGGTCTTCGCCGCCATAAGCGGCATAAATATCCGGGGCAAGGTCTCCTGCGCGCCGGAGGTTCGGGAACACTATAATCTGTAAAAAGGAGCGAGAAACTATGCAATGGTTCTTTGGTGGGGACAGGACCCCGCCTGTTTTCACCGCCAGGCAGCACGCGGAGAGCAAGCACGTCACCACAAGCGTATCTCCCCTGCCAAGGCGCGGGGTGGCCTTCTGCCTGGGCCGGGGCCTGCCGGTGCTTCTGGAGCGCTTCGAGACCCGCCTGATCATGGAGGAGCTTCCGGGCTTCATCGTCCACAGCCCCGTCTATATGATAGAGGGCTTTGATAATGTCTGCTTCTTCGACGGCGGCCGTGGCGCGCCCCAGGCCGGGTGCTGTGTGGAGACGGTCCACGCCCTGGGGGTGGAGGAGCTGCTGGTGGTAGGGCTCTGCGGGGCCTTTGGGGAGGATGTGAACGTCTGTGATGTGCTGCTGCCGGAGCGGCTGCTTATTGAGGAGGGCACCTCTCACCACTACTCCTTCGGGCAGGAGCGCGCCGTACCCCAAAGCCCCGCGCTGTAAGGAGATCACACGGCTGATCTCCTTACAGCGCGGGGCTTTATTGTAAAGCACAGGGATATAGTCACCACAGATGCCCCTTACCGGCAGACCTACTATAAGGAAGCCCTCTGGCGTGGGATGGGCTACTCTGGAGTGGATATGGAGTCGTCGGCTATTGTCAGCGTCTGCAATTATTTTGGTATGAGGTGCGCTGTGGCTTTGATGGCTTCGGATAAGCACCCCCTCTCTCAGGAGAGCCCGCCCTGGGCTTGGGGGGATCTGGATTTTAGGAGCAGGCAGGCCGATTTTATAGAGGCCTGTGTGGATCTGGCGATCGGGTGACTGCTGGGTATTAAGTGAAAAAGGGAGCCGGGCTAATTGAGCCGGCTCCCTTTTGGTTATCGAAAAATTCCAGGTAACCCCTTGACTTTTGAAAAAGCAGGAGGTATAATGTTAGCATGCTAACAGTTCGGTTGCTAACAGTACAAGAACTAACTGTTCACTAACTACCTAAGAGAGAGGAGGGAGGAAATGGGAAAAGACTGCGGCAAGCTGCACCGGATCGAGCATAGGGACGAAGTAGGGTTTCAGATAACCGGCCTGTCCCATATGATACGCTGGCTCACCCACCAGTATGTGGGCGAGGACGGCGGGCACTCCGGCGCAGGGGTGTACGGCTGGCTCATAGGCTTTCTTTATGACAATAGGGACCAGGATATTTTTCAGCGGGACCTGCAGCAGCAGTTCTCCGTGCGGCGCTCCACCATGACCGGGATCTTACAGGCCATGGAGAAGGACGGCATGATAACCCGCAGCCCTGTGCCCTGGGACGCCAGGCTCAAGAAGATAGAGCTCACGGAAAAGGCCGTAGCCCGCCAGGAGAAATTCCAGCAGACCATAGCCGCAATAGAGGCAAGGCTCTCCTCAGGGCTGACGCCGGAGGAGAAGGAGACCTTTATAGGCCTATGTGAAAAGATACGCAAGTCCCTTGAGGGCTGAGCGCCATAGTATAGTAAACGCAGGACTTTCAGGCGGGTTTACTGTAGCTGCATTTATACAATGGGAAAGGACTGATAACAAAAATGATACGCAAGCTTTCCCGCGCAATCCGGGAATACAAACGGGACACGGTGCTGACCCCTTTGACCGCTGCAATGGAGGTAGTGATGGAGGTCATAATCCCTGTGCTCATGGCGGGGCTTATTGACAACGGCATCAACGCTGGGGATATGGGAGTTATCTGGAAGACAGGGCTGCTTTTGGTGCTTTGCGCCATAGTGTCCCTGGCCTTCGGGGTGCTGTCAGGCTTCTTCGGGGCAAGGGCCTCAACTGGCTTTGCCAGGAACCTAAGGCAGGATATGTACTATGCTGTGCAGAAGTACTCCTTCAGCAATATCGACAAGTTTTCAACCGGCAGTATCGTGACCAGGCTCACCACCGACGTGACTAATATCCAGAACACCTTTCAAATGCTGATACGCATTGCCGTACGCGCCCCTTCCACCCTTATCTTCTCCATGATAATGGCCTTTTGGGTGAACGCCCGGCTGGCCCTGCTGTTCCTGGCGGCAATACCGGTTCTGGGTGCGGGCCTCGCGTTTATCTCTATGAAGGCCCACCCGGCATTTACCCGCATGTTCAAGCATTATGACCGCATGAACACAGTGGTGCAGGAGAACCTCAGGGGCATAAGGGTGGTAAAGGCCTTTGTGCGTGAGGACCATGAAACCGAAAAGTTTGTGGACTCCTCCGAAAAGCTCCGCCATGATTCAGCCCTTGCGGAGAAGATACTTGCCTTCAACTCCCCCTTAATGCAGTTCTGTATGTACGGAATAATCCTGCTGATATCGTGGTTTGGCGCGAAGCTGATAGTTGGCTCAAGTATGACTACCGGTCAGCTCATGAGCATGATGAGCTACGCCATGCAGGTACTCATGTCCCTGATGATGCTCACGATGATACTGGTAATGGGCACCATGTCCAGGGCCTCGGCTGTGCGCGTGGTGGAGATCCTTGACGAACAGAGCGATATACTGAGCGGAGAGAAAAACCTTACCACCGTTAAGGACGGCTCAATACAGTTTAAAGACGTGGACTTCAACTATAAGCGCTCCGGGCGCGCCTGCCTGTCGGGGATAAACCTCGATATAAAGTCCGGGCAGACGGTGGGTATCCTTGGCGGCACAGGCAGCGGCAAGTCCAGCCTTGTGCAGATGATACCCAGGCTCTACGACGTTACAGGCGGCCAGGTCTTAGTCGGCGGCGAGGATGTGCGGGACTATAACGTGGAGGCCCTTCGCGAGGAGGTCGCCATGGTCCTGCAAAAGAACGAGCTGTTCTCCGGCACCATAAAGGATAACCTGAGATGGGGCGATGAAAACGCTACTGACGAGGATATCGAGAGGGTGTGCAGGCTGGCCCAGGCCGACGGATTTATAAGGGAGTTCCCCGACGGCTACGACACCTACATCGAGCAGGGTGGCACCAATGTGTCCGGCGGGCAGAAGCAGAGGCTGTGTATTGCCCGGGCGCTGTTAAAGAAGCCGAAGATACTTATACTTGACGACTCCACAAGCGCTGTTGACACCCATACCGACGCGCTGATACGGGAGGCCTTCAAAAAGGAGATACCCGACACCACCAAGCTCATTATCGCCCAGCGCGTCAGCTCTGTCCAGGACGCCGACCAGATAATCGTGCTGGACGGCGGCAGGATCGCCGACGCCGGCACCCATGAGGAGCTTTTAGAGACCAGCCCCATCTATAGGGAGGTCTACGAATCCCAGCAGAAAGGAGAGACCGCGAATGCCTCCTAGAGGACCAATGGGCGCAGCCTACGCCAAGAACAGGCCAAAGCCGAAGAATCAGGGGAAGGTCATCAAGCGACTTCTCAGCTATATGGATGCCCCCAACAGGATACGCATGGCAGTGGTGCTGGTCTGTATACTTATCAGCGCTCTTGCGGGGGTCATGGGCTCCATGTTCTTAAAGACCCTGATAGACGATTATATCGAGCCCCTGCTCGCTATGGAACCCCCGGTATTCACCGGCCTTTTAAAGGCCATTGGCACTATGGCGCTGATATACCTGATAGGAGTTGCCACCACGTTTACCTATAACTGGCTGATGGTGAACGTCTCCCAGGGTATACTGAAGGACATAAGGGACGACCTCTTCTCCCATATGCAGCACCTTCCTATAAAATACTTTGATACCCATACCCACGGCGATATCATGAGCCGGTACACCAACGACACCGACACCCTGCGTATGCTTATTTCCCAGAGCATACCGCAGCTATTCAACACGGTGATAACCCTGGTGTCGGTATTCATCGCCATGGTGAGCACGAGCATACCGCTGACGGCGCTTGTGCTGGTGGTAGTTGCCCTTATGCTGGTGCTTACCGGGAAGATAGGCGGCATGTCTGGCAAGTATTTCGTGCGCCAGCAGAAGTCCCTTGGCGCGATCAACGGCTTCATAGAGGAGATGGTGACCGGCCAGAAGGTGATAAAGGTATTCTGCCATGAGGAGCACGCCAAGGCCGGTTTCGACAGGCTGAACGACCAGCTCAGAAGCGACTCGGCCCGGGCCAACAGCTTTGCCAATATTATGGGCCCTGTGATGAACAACCTGGGGCATCTGCAGTATGCACTCATTGCAATAGCGGGAGGCGCCTTGGCTATAGGCGGCGTGGGCGGCCTGACACTTGGAGGGATAGCGGCCTTCCTGCAGCTTAGCCGCAGCTTCACAATGCCCATCGGACAGGTAGCCCAGCAGTTCAACACTATCGTCATGGCCCTGGCGGGCGCAGAGCGGATCTTCGAGATGATGGACGAAGAGCCCGAGCAGGACGAGGGCTATGTCACCCTGGTGAACGCCAAAGAGGTGGACGGCGTGCTCACAGAGACCCTCGAGCGCACCGGCACCTGGGCCTGGAAGCACCCTCATAAGGAGGACGGCACCGTCACCTATACAAGGCTCACCGGCGAGGTGGAGCTGCTGGACGTGGACTTCGGCTACAGCGAGGAGAAGCTGGTCCTGCACAACATAGACATCGATGCCCAGCCCGGAAAGAAGATCGCCTTTGTCGGCGCCACAGGAGCCGGAAAGACAACGATCACCAACCTTATCAACCGCTTTTACGATATAGCCGATGGAAAGATACGCTATGACGGAATAAATATCAACAAGATAAGGAAGCCGGACCTGCGCCGCTCCCTGGGAGTGGTGCTCCAGGAAACCAACCTCTTTACCGGCACTGTAAGGGAGAATATCCGCTACGGCAAGCTGGACGCGACGGACGAGGAGGTAGAGGCCGCGGCAAGGCTTGCCAACGCCGACGGCTTTATCCGGCGCCTGCCCGAGGGCTACGACACGGAACTCACCGGCGACGGGGGCAGCCTTTCCCAGGGCCAGCGCCAGCTTCTGAGCATTGCGCGGGCAGCCGTAGCCGACCCGCCGGTCATGGTTCTGGACGAGGCCACATCATCCATCGACACCCGCACAGAGCGGCTGGTGCAGAGAGGCATGGATGGGCTTATGCAGGGGCGAACGGTGTTTGTTATCGCCCACAGGCTCTCGACTGTCCAGAACTCCGACAGCATTATGGTGCTGGAGCTGGGGCGGATAATTGAGCGGGGGACCCATGAGGAGCTGATCGCACAACACGGGAAGTATTATCAGCTTTATACCGGGGCCTTTGAGCTGGAGTAAATCAAAATAGCACGGAAAAAGGGAGCCGGAAGGCTCCCTTTTCATTTCTCCCGGTTTACCCCCCTGAGCTCGTCAACTATCCTCATTACCGCCTCGATCTGGACCTCGGTGAGTCCGTCCACATTAAGCGCACGGTTGCCCGCTGCCCCCAATATATAGTCCGTGCTCACCCCGAAAAGCCAGGCCATCTTTAGCAGTATATCATATGGAGGGAAGTGCACGGCGTTTTCATATGAGCTCACTACGGATTTCGATATTCCCAGGTGCTGGGCCAGTTGTACCTGGGAAATACCTCTCTGCATGCGAAGCTGCTTTATTCTCTCCCCAATTTCAGGCATATACATTTTACCGCTCCTTTGTCCTGTAATAGTGGACACTCTACAGGATTCTGTTCCACTATTACAGGATTTTATACCGAAATAGTTGACTTTTTCCATTGCCTGGTGTATACTAAATGGGAAATGATGAGGCACAAAGAAAACGAGGAGGCTGACAAGCAATGGGTAATCAAAGTATACCGACAGGCAATTATAAGTTCACCGTGCGTACAAGGCGCTGGGCGAAGTTTTTCGTCAACTACATAGGAGAGAAACTTCGCGGCCTGGACTTCAGCATGGTATATGTAGGGGAGTTGCAGCGCAATGTAGAGCACTATCACGGCTACAGCATGACCGACGAGAAGGAAATGCGCCGGATTTTAGGCACTGTTCCACTGGAACCGACGAAGACCGGCTTTATCGACCTAGGCTGCGGCAAGGGCATGTGCCTGAAATGTGCCGCCCAGATGGGATATAAAAAAGTAGCGGGCCTGGAATTGGACCAGGACCTGCTGAAAATAGGCCGCAGGAACATGGAAAAGCTGAAGCTCAACGCCCAGGTCATCTATGGCAACGCCATGGAGTACAGCGACTACGACGACTATGACCTGTTTTACTTTTTTAACCCCTTCGGCCCGCCGGTATTTGAGAAGGTGATAGAATTTATGCTGGAGAGCCAGGAGAGGAGAAACAGGGATATCTGGGCGGTGTATAACCACCCGGTGTCCGGGTATCTTTTTGAGGAGGCGGGATTCAAGGTAAAGCTTGAGACCTTTGACGACAGCCGGGGATCCTCCGTCAGATACTATCTTCTGCCAAAGCGCAAAAACTCTTGACATTTTCCGCCGGCAACGCTATAATCTTAGGTAATAAAAATGCGGAGAAGAGGACGCCGGAACTATTTTTCCCCGCGCCAGAGAGCACGCGCCAAGGGCTGAGAGCGCGGGCGGCGGGCGTGGTTTCGGTACCGCCTTGGAGCAGCTGCCGAAAGGACAGACGGACGGCCCCGTTACAGGCCTTAGAGGAGACTTTGCGCCAGTAAGGTCTTGAATCCGGGTGGAACCGCGGTGCGCCTTAAATTTTTCACAGTGAAGGCTTGCGTCGCCCCAGGGGAGGGCCCTGCTTTATGCGGGCTCTTACGCTGGGGCGGCTTTTTACTGTCCCGGCAGAAAGGAGAAAAGCTATGATCACCATTGACCTAAAGGGCCAGCCAAAGGAGTTCGAGAGGGGGGTGACCCCCGCTGAGGTAGCAAAGTCCATCGGCATGGGGCTGTATAAGTCTGCCTGCGCCGCTAGAGTTGACGACGCAGTATGCGACCTGCGCACGCCCATCACAGAGGACTGCAAACTGGAGATACTCACCTTCGACGACCAGGACGGCAAGAAGGCCTACTGGCATACCACCTCCCATATACTGGCCCAGGCCGTGGGCCGGCTGTACCCGGGCACTAAATTTGCTATCGGCCCGGCCATTGACAACGGTTTCTACTACGACTTCGACCTGCCCGCCCCCATCTCCCCCGACGACCTTCCCAGGATAGAAGAGGAGATAAAGAAGATAATCAAGGAGAACAGGTCGCTTACCCGCTTCGAGCTGGAGCCGTCTGCCGCCATGGAGAAGATGTCCGGCCAGGAGTACAAGCAGGAGCTTATCGAGGAGCACAGCGGGAACGGCGAGAAGATAAGCTTCTATGAGCAGGGGGACTTCTGCGACCTGTGCGCCGGTCCCCACCTGATGAGCACCGGCGGGGTAAGGGCCGTGAAGCTCACCTCCATAACCGGGGCCTACTGGCGGGGGGACTCCACAAAGAAAATGCTCACCAGAATTTACGGCATCTCCTTCCCCAAGGCAAGCCAGCTTGAGGAGCATTTACAGATGCTGGAGGAGGCCAAGAAGCGGGACCACCGCAAAATAGGCCGGGAACAGGGCCTCTTCATGCTCCGGGACGAGGGCCCGGGCTTCCCCTTCTTCCTGTCCAAGGGCATGGTGCTGAAGAACCTGCTTATCGACTACTGGCGGGCGGTCCACAAGAAGTACGGCTATATGGAGATAAGCACCCCCATCATGCTCAACCGCCAGCTCTGGGAGCGCAGCGGCCACTGGGAGCACTATAAGGACAATATGTACACCACCGTTATCGACGAGACAAATTTCGGCATAAAGCCCATGAACTGCCCCGGCGGTATGCTTGTCTACGCGAACGAGCCCCATTCCTACAGGGAGCTGCCCATGAGGGTGGGAGAACTGGGCCTTGTCCACCGCCACGAGCTCTCCGGCACCCTGCACGGCCTGTTCCGGGTGCGCTGCTTCACCCAGGACGACGCGCACATCTTTATGACCCCGGACCAGATGCTGGACGTTATCCAGGAGACCGTGCGCCTGTTTGACGAGGTATACTCCACCTTCGGCCTCAACTACACCATCGAGCTCTCGACTATGCCCGAGGACCATATCGGCACCGTGGAGGAGTGGGAGAAGAACCAGGATATATTAAAGCAGGCCATTACCGCCATGGGCAAGGACTTCGTGATAAACGAGGGCGACGGCGCCTTCTACGGCCCGAAGCTCGATTTCCACATCGCCGACTCCCTGGGCCGTACCTGGCAGTGCGGGACCATACAGCTTGACAGCCAGCTGCCCGAGCGCTTCCAGCTGGAGTACACCGGCGAGGACGGCCAGAAGCACCGGCCGGTGATGATACACCGGGTGGTGCTGGGCTCCATCGAGCGCTTTATCGGCGTTATCACCGAGCATCTGGCGGGCAAGTTCCCCCTGTGGCTCAGCCCCGTCCAGGCGGTGGTCCTGCCCATTTCCGAGCGGCACCACGGCTATGCCAAGGCCCTCACCTCAAAGCTGGAGGAGGCCGGGCTGAGAGTAGAGTGCGACCTTAGGAGCGAGAAGACCGGCTACAAGATCCGCGAGGCCCAGGTGCATCAGACCCCATACATGCTGGTGGTTGGCGACAAGGAGATCGAGTCCGCAGGGATTTCAGTGCGCCACCGCAGGGAGGGCGACCTGGGGCTTATGGACGCACAGGCGTTTATTGACATGGCCCAGAAGGAGATAGAGACGAAAGAGTTAAAATAACATCTGCTTGATCAAGTGAAGATCCCCGCTTTCCTATAGATGGAGGGCGGGGATCCAATTATGCCCATAAGAAAAAACTTTAGTGGGCAAAAACTTGCCAACCTGCTGAAAAATAAATTTTTTTGCAAAACCTCTTGCATTTTTTTCTACTTTAGCTAAAATGGTTGAAGTTTTATAAACGCCCCGGAAGGGGCCCTGCTAAAAGCAGAGGAGGGATTTTAGAATGTTCCAGCTGAGATGGGTATGGGCACGCATGGCGGGCAGCCACCGCCGGTATGTGTTCGCCCTGTTTTCCACCGCCGCCCTGGCTGTCCTGGCCCTGGGCAACTCCATGATAACCGCCAGGATAATGGACACAGTGTTCAACCCTTTGCAGGAATCGGGCGTAGTGACCCCGGAGGCCATGCACGAGCTGATCGTGCTCGTAGCAATACTGGTGGGCTTTGTGCTGTTCCGCACGGGGTACGGGTATCTGCAGATAATGATGTATGAGACTTGCTCCCAGAAGCTTATTTACGAGCTGCGCCGGGATCTGTACAAGAACATGCAGGAGCAGGACCAGGCCTTCTACGGGACCTACCGCACCGGTGACCTGATGACCCGTCTCACCGGCGACATGGACATGATACGCCACGCGGTCTGCTGGGTCATACGCCAGCTTATAAGCTGCACGGTGCTTTTCTTCACCACGGCCATCACATTTTTAGTCACCGACTGGCAGTTCGCCCTGACCATGCTGGCCGTGACCCCGTTTATCTTCTTCCTGACCTATATGTTCTCAAAGCGGGTGCGCCCCCTGTATGTAGACGTGCGGGAAAAGCTCTCAAGCCTCAACACCGCCGCCCAGGAGAACATCGCCGGCAACCGGGTGGTAAAGGCCTTCGCCCGGGAGGACTACGAGATAGAGCGCTTTGATGAGAAGAACCAGGCCTATAGGGAGGCCAACAAGACGTCATCATTGCTATGGCTGAAGTTCAGCCCATATATAGAGACCCTGAGCCAGTCGCTGTCTATAGCCGTACTGTTGGTGGGGGGCATTTTCCTTATCAACGGCAGGATAACCATAGGCACCTTTACAATGTTCAACGGCCTGACCTGGACCCTCTCTGACCCCATGCGCATGCTGGGTATGCACCTTAACGACCTCCAGCGCTTCTTTGCCAGCTGCGGCAAGATAATCGAGCTGTACTACGCCAAGTCCACCGTAGTGTCAAGGCCGGATGCAGTAAAGCCTAAGGGCCGCATTAAGGGGGAGATACAGTTTAAATCCGCGGGCCTCAGGCTCCACGGAAACGAGGTGCTCAGGGACATTGACCTCACGGTAAACCCCGGGGAGACCGTAGCCATCATGGGCCCCACAGGCGCCGGCAAGACATCCCTTATAAGCCTTATACCCCGCTTTGCGGATGTGACGAGCGGAGAGGTGTCCATAGACGGAGTGCCGGTAAGACGGTATGATCTGCAGTCCCTGCGCTCGTCTATAGGCATTGCCACCCAGGATGTGTTCCTGTTCTCGGACTCGGTGGACGGCAATATAGCCTACGGCGACAGCTCCATGCCCGAGGAAGAGGTGAAGCGCTATGCGAAGATGGCGGATGTGGACTTTGCCGAAAAGCTGACCGAGGGCTTCGATACGGTGATAGGGGAGCGCGGCACCGGCCTTTCAGGTGGGCAGAAGCAGAGGATAGCCCTGGCAAGAGCCTTGGCTGTGCGGCCGAGCATACTGATACTGGACGACACCACCAGCGCCGTTGACCTGGAGACCGAGAAGTACATACAGGGGCAGCTTGCAGGCCTTGACTTCCCCTGCACGAAGATAATCGTCGCCCAGCGCATATCCACCACCAAGCGGGCTGACAAGGTAGTTGTTATTGAGAACGGGCGTATCACGGACATTGGCACTCACCAGGAGCTGTCTCGGAAGCCCGGGTACTATAGGGAGGTATTCCTCCTACAGAACGGACAGGATGAAGCTGAGAAGGAGGTGGGCTGAATGGCGCGCAACAGATTTGACGTTGACGAGAACCTGGAAACCCCGTTTAATATAAAACACCTTTTGAGGGCCGGTACATATATCGGCAGGCACAAGAAAAAGATGGTGCTGTCCCTGTTCTATTCCGCAGTCTCAGCTGCGGCGGCCCTGGTAGGCCCGCTATTGGTGCAGAGGGGTATAAATGTGTCCGTGCCCAATAAGGACTGGAAGGAGCTCGTACTGCTCAGCGTCTGTATGCTGGCGGCTATTATCACCTCCATCATGTTCGGCAGGGCAAGAAGCAAGTACATGATATCCGTGGGCCAGGACATTGTTTATGATATCCGCAAGGACCTCTTTGCCCATTTGCAGAAGCTGCCGTTCCAGTTTTATGACGACAGGCCCCACGGAAAGATACTTACAAGAGTTATAAACTATATCAACAGCGTCTCCGACGCGCTTTCAAACGGCATCATAAACTTTGTTTTAGAGATATTTAACCTGGTGCTTATCGCCATCTTTATGCTCATCTGCGATGTGCGTTTGTCCCTGGTCGTTATGGCAGGCGTGCCGCTGCTGCTGGTAGTGGTGATGATAATAAAGCCCGCCCAGCGCAGGGCCTGGCAGGATGTATCCAACAAGAGCTCCAACCTTAACGCCTACCTTCACGAGAGCCTGGACGGCATGAAGATAACACAGGCCTTTACCAGGGAGCAGGAGAATGCCGAAATCTACGACAGGCTCAATAAGAACTGCTACCGCACCTGGATGAAGGCTCAGTACACCTCTAACCTTATTTGGGTTTCTGTGGACAATATCTCCGTATGGGTCGTTGGGGCAATGTATATCGTGGGCCTCACGGTACTCGGCCCCACCATGCAGATAGGCACTATAATCGCCCTGTCCTCATACGCCTGGCGCTTCTGGCAGCCCCTTTTAAACCTGTCAAACCTCTATAATACCTTTATAAACGCCGTGGCCTACCTGGAGCGTATCTTCGAGATGATGGATGAGCCCATAACCGTGGACGACGCCCCGAATGCCGCTGAGCTGCCGCCAATCAAGGGACAGGTCACCTTTAAGGATGTTATATTCTCCTACGACGGCACAGTGAATGTCCTTGAAAACTTTGATCTGAACGTGAACCCCGGCGAGTCCGTAGCCCTGGTGGGCCCCACGGGCGCGGGTAAGACTACGGTTGTAAACCTGCTGTCCCGCTTCTATAACCTCACCGGCGGGCAGGTGCTCCTGGACGGCCATGATATCGCGAATGTGACCCTGCACTCCCTGCGCTCCCAGATGGGTATAATGCTTCAGGACAGCTTTATCTTCTCCGGCACCATTATGGACAACATCCGCTATGGCCGGCTGGACGCCACCGACGAGGA
>CANPBX010000001.1 GCA_947572385.1 uncultured Clostridia bacterium | reverse complement strand
AAACCCCCGGCTGGCTGCCGAGGGTTCCAACCAAATTATATTGTAATAGGAGGATATAGCTATGGCTTATTATGAGAATATTTCTTTGGAGAAGGGCATGTATACCACCCCCGGCAAGAGCTTCAGCCAGGTGCTGGAGGAGCTGGACAGCTCGGAGAACTACAGGGGAACGCCGATGGAGGGGCTGGACGCGTACCAGCGGCAGCTCAAGCGCTTTGCAATAAAGGTGAGCGGGCCGGAGTCCGGAACGGTGGAGAGCTTTTTCCAGAGCACCCAGAGCGCTGCCCTGTTCCCGGAATATGTGGCCCGGGCGGTGAAGCAGGGCATGGAGAGCGGCACAAGGGCCGGGGACCTGGCGGCGACGGTCACCAGAATAGACGCCATGGACTATAGGAGCATAGTAGCCGAGCCTGAGGCCGAGGGCGATACCGGCGGGCTGGAGATCGTGGCAGAGGGGGCGCTGCTGCCCAGCACGAAGATACATACCAGCGCAAACCTGGTGAGGCTGCAGAAGCACGGGCGTATGCTTGTGAGCACCTATGAGGCGCTGAGGTTCCAGAAGCTGGACCTGCTGACGGTGACCCTGCGGCAGATAGGGGCTTATATGGCGGGGGCCCAGGTAAAGGACGCAGTAGAGGTGCTGATGAACGGAGAGGATGGGAATGCCCCGCTGACGTATAAGAAGGGCACGCCCGCTTACAGCGACTTCATCGGGCTCTGGGGGGAGCTGGCCCCCTACGAGCTGAACACGGTGGTGGCAGGGACAGCGGCCATGCAGAAGCTTTTGCAGGTGGAGGAATTTAAGGACGCCCAGGCGGGGATGAACTTCCAGGGGACCGGTACGCTGTGTACTCCCCTGGGGGCGAAGCTGATACATGTGCCGGGGATGGCTGCGGATAAGATAGTGGTGCTGGACAGGGGCTGCGCGCTGGAGATGGTGCAGTCGGGGGACATAAACCTGGACTGCGATAAGCTGATAGACAGGCAGCTGGAGCGGGCAGGCATCAGCGTTATCAGCGGATTTGCAAGGATATTCAAGGACGCGGTGTCCGGCCTGGACTGCGGCGCATAACTGACAAAATAAGCTAGGCTGAAGGCGGGGGCGCAAAGCGCGAAGGGAGTCAAGGGGGATATGTCCACCTTGCGGGTCTAGGGCAGGGCCCTAGTGGGGTCTGGGGCAAAGCCCCCAGCCGCCGGAGGCCGCAAATATAGTCCTAAAAGGGAAACGGAGAAGGGGGTAACAGCCATGACTATAAGCACAGAAAGCGTAGCCGAAAAATTCAGGCTCTACAGCGGCGAGGAGCCTGACGGCAATGAGCCCGTAAGGGAGGCGCTGTGCAGGGAGCTGTGCAGGGAGTGCGCGGCGTGGGTGGCGGCAAGGATAAAGCCCGATCTCACGGATACCGAGGGCACCGAGAGCGAAAGGGAGGCCCTGGAATGCCTGGCGGCGGCGGAAGCCTTCTGGCAGCTGGCGGCGCTGGACCAGGCGGCGGCGCCCCAGGGGGTGAGCTCAGGCGAGATAAAAATACAGCTTGGGGACAGGCTCGGCGCGGCACAGCGGCTGCGGGACGAAAAGGGGCTTGCCTGCCGCGGGCTTACAGTTGAGGACGGATTCTATTTCGGGACGGCATGAGAGGAGGGAAACGGTCATGGGGACGGCTAGGGAGATCCTGCTGGGCCTGCTTGAAGCGTTCCGGGCGGCTATGCCTGAGGCGGAGTTCCGGGAGGCCCTGAGCGCGAAGGAGGCCTTCAGGCCGGGAGGCCGGGCGTGCGTTATGGGCGCGGTCTCAAAGGAGAGCGAGCAGGGCGGCGAGTGGAGCGGTAAGCTGGCTTTTACAGTGTATGTGCCAAGGGGCAGGGGCAGCGCCGATGATATGCTGGATAAAATGGCGGAGCTTGCAAAGGCGGGGCAGCCTTTGCTTGCGGGGGTCGAGCGGGGAGCGGCGGCCCTGGACAAGGCCAGCGGAGCCATAGCGGCGGGGTGCGTATTCAGCTTCCTGCGGGCTGGGAGCTCCGGGGGAAAGAAGGTAAGGTACCCGGTGGAAATAAACGGCGAGAAATGTACCGCCGCAGGCTGGAAGGTCTCGGAAAAGGAGTCCGGGGAGGGGATAAGGGCCATTGGAGAGAGCGAGCCTTTCTATTATAAAGGAAGCCGGAGGTTTACGGTGGAGGTTCAGGGGCTGGATTTTGAGAGCCCGGAGGAGCTTGAGGGCTTTAACCTAAGGTTTGGGCGCCAGAGGGTGATGTACACAGGGTGCAGGTGGAAGAGCCTATCGGCAGAGGGCAGCGGGGTGCTGACTGCCGGGGGGAGAATAGAGATAGAGGGGGAATGAGCATGGAGAGCCTGGAGCGGGCGGAGGAGCTGAGCAGGGAGATTGAGCGGGACAGCAGGAGGTATCCCGGGACTATAGGGGAGGCGCTGAGATGAGGCTGATGACTATGAGCTTTAAGGGGCTTTGCTGGCAGGTAAACCCCACTGAGCTGAATGTGGAGTACGCTCAGAATATCCGGGAGACCACCCTGCCCTTTGCCGGGAGCAGGCTGACGGACCTGGGGGTGAAAAAGCGGCAGGTGACCGGCAAGGGGTATTTTGTGGGCAGTACCTGCATGGAACAGTGGAGGAAGCTTGAGGAGCTCTTTAGGGAGGGCGGCCCGGGGAATTTGCAGCTGCCGGGGCTGGAGCCCTTTAGGGCTGTGCTCTCGGGGCTCAGGCTGCTGGGGGAGGAAGGGGCGGATATTGTGAAGTACAGCTTTGCTTTTACCGAGGTATGGGCCGGAGAGAGCTATAGGGGCCAGGGGGTGCACAGGGCCGAGGCCGGGGAGAGCCTCTGGGACTATGCCGGGAGGTATGGCTGGGACATGGAGCTGCTGCGGGCGGCGAATCCACATATCAGGGATATCGCCTGCCTGGAGCTTGGGGAGGAGGTGTTTGCGCCGTGACCTACTGGGGCGTACTGCAGGGCGGCGGGAGAATGCTGCTGGGGGACCCGAAGGAGGCGGCGCTCTCCTTTGACTGGGACGCTCCGGCGGACCAGCTAAAGGCGGTTTTCCCGGCTGACAGGATCTGGGAGGATATAAACGAGGTCTGTATGTATGAGGGCGGCAGGGGGGTCTTCAGGGGGATCGTGGACGAGCAGAACACCCGGCTCACCTCTGAGGGGCTGTTTGTGGAGCTGGTGTCCAGGAGCAGGGAGGCGCTGCTTTTGGACAATGAGGCCGAGCCGGCGATCATTAAGAGGCCCTCCCTGGAGAGCATACATAAAAGGCTCATAGAGCCGCTGGGGTTCGGGCGGATAAAGGGGGAGAGCGGAAGCGTGCCGGGGGAGCTGAGGGTCGAGAAGGGGGCCTCCTGCTGGCAGGTGCTTTGCGACTTCTGCGGGGAGCACTTCGGGACTGAGCCCTATGTGGACTTTGAGGGGGACATACGCTGCGAGGGGCTGGGGGAAGCCAGGGCGGAGCTTCGGGACGTGATAAGCGCGGAGCTCCAGAGGCTGCCATATAAAAGGCTGAGCGCGGTGTGGAAGCAGGGCTACCGCGGGGGCTACGACACCCTTTACAGTGACCCTGAGGCCCCTGTAGTGCGCAGGAGATATGTGAGCGCCCAGAGCAGCAGTGACCCCAGGGGAATGCTTGAGGAGGCCAAAAGTGGCAGCGGGCTGCTGACGGTGGTATGCGCCGGGGGCGTCTGGCCGTTAAGGGGGCTGAGGGCGGACGTGTCTGTGCCGGGGCTTGGCAGGTTTGAGGGCTGCCGGGTGCGGCGGGGCGCGTACCTCAGGGACGGGAACGGCGAGCGGACAAGATTGGTGCTGGAAAGGGGGAATGGGAATGTGGCTGACCAGGAAGCTTTTCAAAGGCGGCGGAGTGAAGCTGCACAGCGGCAGGGTAGAGGAGGCCGGGGGCTTCTCAGTGCAGGGGGAGAGCCTGTTTAAGGAGCCGGAGCAGCTTTTGCCATACGGACTCATGAGCGTTGCCGAGGCGGGGAAGCAGGCGGTAATGCTGGACGGCTACTGCGCTGGTGTAGCCGGGGCCCCGGACAGCGGGCTGCAGGCGGGAGAGACCAGGCTGTACTCGGCGGGCGGTGCGGAGATATGCCTTCTGAACGACGGCAGGGTGGTTATAAACGGACAGGCTTTTGAGCCAAAGGGGGGTTAGAGCTTGGACACGCTGGTAAAGGACGGCGGCTTTGTGCCGGGGCCCGGGGGGCTTCCGGCAGTGGCTGTGGGGCTTGAGGAGACACTGAACTATGTGCGGCTGAGCCTGGCGGTAAGGCAGGGGGAGTTCCCGTACGACAGGAGCATGGGCAGCAGGCTGCACCTGCTGGACAGGGAGGAGGAGCACGCCCCGGAGCGGGCTTTGGCTATGGCGAACGAGGCGCTGCTGTGGCTGCCGGGGGTGCGGGTGACTGAGGTTTTTATAAGCGGCGGGGGCATGAGCTTTAGGGTGTCGGCCCCGGCGGGAGAGGGGAGTGTTGAGCTTGGAGAGCTATAAGGAGATACTTGAAAGGATGAAAGGGGAGTACGCAGAGAGGAGCGGCAGCAGGCCGGAGGATGTTTCGGATATAGGGATCAGGCTGCAGGTGATGGCCGGGGAGGTCTACAGGCTGCAGGCGCGGATGGACTGGCTGTGGCGGCAGGCCTTCCCCCAGACCGCCGATGGTGAGCGGCTGGATATGCACGGCATGGAGCGGGGCATAAAGCGCGGGGGCAGCGAGAAGGCGAGGGGCACCCTGGTGTTCTCCAGGTATGTGCCGGTGAGCTTTGACCTGGTGATACCAAAGGGGACTGTCTGCGCTTCCTCGGGGGAGGCTGTGGAGTATGAGACCACGGAGGAGGCGGTGCTGAGCGCGGGGTCGGTGACGGCAGCCGTCCCGGCTATGGCGGTGACAGGGGGCAGCGGTGGGAACGCCGCGGCGGGGTATATAAACACCCTGGTGAGTGAAGTGAACGGCATAAATTATGTGACAAACCCCAAGGCCTTTTCCGGCGGCACGGACCCGGAGCAGGACGGGGACTACAGGAAGCGGATACTTGAGGGTATCGGCAGGCTGGAGGGCTTCGGCAGCCCGGGGTACTTTGAGGGCATAGCCCTGGAGCACGAGGGCGTGCGCTCGGCCCAGGCGGGGGTCTCAGGGGACGGCTCCGTGGTGACGGTCTATGTCTGGGGAGACGGGGCGGCTGTCTCCGGGGAGGCGGTAGCTGCCCTGCAGGAGAAGCTTAACGGCAGGTGCCCGATTGGCGTGCAGGCTGTGGCCCAGTCCGCGGCGACAAAGAAAGTGGCGGTGGGCGCGGCTCTGAAAATGCGGGAGGGCGTGGAGTTCAGCGCCGTGACCGCCTCCCTGACGAACGCCGTGAAGGCCTGGCTTGGAAAGCGCTCTGTGGGGGAGAGCGTGTATATGGCGGACATACAGCGGCTCATCATGGACACGGAGCCGGGCGTGGGCAGGGTCACCTTCATTGACTCCAGCCGGGACCATGAGGGCACGCTGGGCATAGTGCCGACGGCCGGCATGGTGGTATTCTCGGAGGTGAAGTGATGGACAGCGTTGAGAATATGCGGAAGATACTGAACGGCTCGGGGGCCTATAGGCTGGACGGCGGCACAATGATAGACCAGGAGCTTGAGGCCTACGGCGCGGGGCTCAGGCCGGTCGAGGAGAGCCTTGCAGGGCTGGAGGGGGATATTTTTGCCGCCACCGCCGGGCCGGAGCGCCTGGGTATCTGGGAGCGCTTCTACAGGCGGCAGTCCTCCTGGGCGGATATTGAAACCCGCAGGCGCGGCGCTGCCGCCGCCCTCTCCCGCCGGGGCGGGCCGGTGCTCATGAGTGATATGCAGGGCATACTGGACGCCGCGGGGATAAAGGGGAGCGCAGGCCTTGAGGAAGGGAAGATGGTCATATATGTGCAGGAGTACCTGGGCATCACGGAGGCCGAGGCCCACAAGGTGGTGGAAAGGATGATGCCTGCGGGGGTCAGGTGGGAGATCCGGGCGGGTTAATTGTTAAAAACTTACGGTTTTGCAAGAAATCCATTGACATTATATGGCTTCAATGTTATACTGTGATCAATAAATACTTATTGGTGATAAAGTATGGCAGGAGGAATTATCAATAAGTAAAAATTATTGAAGGGAGGTACTTTTATGAGAAAGTATCTTATAGCGCTAACGGTAGCACTGATGGTCTGCCTGCTGGGAGTTTCGGCTTCTGCTGAGGAAGGCGGTGTTGGCGAAGCCGTAAAAGAAAAAGAGGTCATTCTGGCGACATATAATGAAAGAATCAGCGAGATGGATCGGGACGAGCTTAGCACAAAGACACAAATAGATATTATGACGAAAGTGTTTGAGGATGCAGGCTGGAATGTCACCAGAGAAACACCTGAGATGGCTCGCTTATCGGATATAGATCCGAGGGTTCTTGAGCTGGCCTATTCTGATATTGATGCGGCTGGGGCAGATAAGCGAGACGACATCATTGACGCCAGAGAAATTGTGATGGAGAATTCCAGCTGGATAAACGATATTCAATCATCAGATTTTGTGCTTTATACAACTGATCTGGTCAAGAGGGAAATAAAGTTCTCTCCTCTCTTTAGTGAAATGTTTCCAGGCTGGGACCCGCCACGCCCTAAAGCTGCCGAAGAAGCGAAAAGAAATATTGCAAGTGCAATGGAAGCTATAAAAAGGGGGACGATTGTACCCCGCGAGATAGTTCATTATTTTGATGACCCAGACTACTGATGCAGAGCTGTGGCACGAACTCAATGTGCCGATCGGAGTGTTGCGGAATTACTAAAGTATGCCCAATAGCTAGTACAAACCCCACGCCAGGGACAGCACATATCGAAGCTACAAGAACGGCGTTTTTAACTAAATGACACTTGACTGCCACACGCAAAAGTCCTCCGGCCCCCGCCGGGGGACTTCCTGCATTATATGGGGGTGCTCGGGCATATATTTATACCATCCGATCACATACCTGCAAGGAGTGTATGAATATGAAAAAAACCGTAGCTTTGATGCTGGCCCTGCTGCTGGCAGTAATTTTCCTGCCGGGGCTTTACGCCCGGGGGGAGGGGGTCGAGATATCCGCGCCGTCGGCTGTGCTTATGGAGGCTGGGACCGGGCGGGTGCTCTTTGAGAAGAACTCCCGGGAGGTGAGGCCCTGCGCGTCCATTACCAAGGTCATGACCCTGTGCCTTACCTTCGACGCTCTGGAGAGCGGCCAGCTCTCTCTTGGGGACCAGCTCTCGGCCTCGGCCCACGCGGCGTCCATGGGGGGCTCGGATATCTGGCTCAAGGAGGGGGAGCTCATGAGCGTGGACGATCTGATAAAGGCCACGGTGATAATGAGCGCCAACGACGCGGCTGTGGTGCTGGCTGAGAACGTGGCCGGGAGCGAGGAGTCCTTTGTGCAGAGGATGAACGAGCGGGCCGGGGAGCTGGGCATGGAGGATACTGTATTTAAAAACTGCAACGGCCTGGACGAGGAGGGGCATGTTACCAGCGCCTATGACGTGGCGCTTATGAGCCGGGAGCTTATAAGGCATGAGAGGATAACCGACTACACGCTGACCTGGATAGACTATGTGAGGGACGGCGCGACCCAGCTTGTGAACACCAACAAGCTCATACGCAGCTATCAGGGCATAACGGGCCTGAAGACCGGCACGACCTCCCAGGCGGGAAGCTGCATAACCGCTACCGCCGAGAGGAACGGCCTGAGGCTCATTGCGGTGGTGCTGGGCGCGGGGAGCACCGACGACAGGTTCAAGGACGCCGCGGCTCTTCTGGACTACGGCTTCGGCGGCTGGTCGGTGACGGTGCCGGAGAGCCCGGAGCTGCCCCTGGTGCCTGTAAAGGGGGGCATGGAGGAGACTGTGGGGGCAGAGGCCGGGGAGAGCCCGGAGATACTCATGGAGTCCGCCTCGATGGGGGAGATTGAGGAGCAGATAAGCTGGGTGCCGGAGCTGAAGGCCCCGGTGAAGAAGGGGGATATTATAGGGAAGATAACCTATTCCGCAGGGGGCGAGGTGGTGGCGAAGGTAGATATCACCGCCGCCGGGGACGTCCCAGCCATAAGCTTTTCCTCGGCCTTTACCTACCTGCTGCATAGCTTTCTTGGCCTTTAAAAAAGTTTTTAGCCAATCTTCGGAAACTTGCCTTGCAAAATGCTCAGACTTATTGTACAATATAGGTTAGAAAAAAGTTACCGCCCCATAGCGGCCTGTTTGCCGCGGGGCCTAGCAAAGGAGTTTTGAAAATGCCGCTAAAACTGGACGACAGGTATTTAAAAGGCTTTGTTTCACAGCACGAGTACGAGGGTATCGGGGCGCAGGTAAAGTGCGCTTCGGAACTGCTCATGTCTGGCAAGGGCCAGGGCAACGACTTCTTAGGATGGGTCACCCTGCCTGAGGACTACGATAAGGAGGAGTTCGCGCGAATCAAGTCCGCAGCCGAGCGCATAAAGAAGAACTCCCAGGTGTTCATCGTCATCGGTATCGGCGGCTCCTATCTGGGGGCGAGGGCTGCTATCGAGTTTCTGAAGTCGGATAAGTACAATAACCTGCCAAAGGACACCCCGGATATCTACTTCACCGGGAACTCAATCAGCTCCACCGCCCTGCAGGAGCTGGTGACAATCTGCGAGGGCAGGGACGTGTCCATTAACATGATTTCAAAGTCAGGCACCACCACCGAGCCCGCCATAGCCTTTAGGGTCTTCAGGGAGCTTCTGGAGAAGAAGTACGGCAAGGAGGGCGCAAGGGAGCGTATCTTCTGCACCACCGATAAGGCCCGGGGCACCTTAAAGCAGCTTGCCGACAAGGAGGGCTTTGAGACCTTCGTTGTGCCCGACGACGTGGGCGGGCGCTTCTCTGTGCTCACAGCCGTGGGCCTGCTGCCCATCGCCGTTGCAGGCTGCGATATCGACGCGCTTATGGGCGGCGCACGCAAGGCAATGAAGGCCTATACGAGCACTGAGCTTGACGAGAACGACTGCTATAAGTATGCGGCTATCCGCAATATACTCTATAATAAGGGCAAGTCCGTAGAGGTCATGGTGAGCTATGAGCCCTGCTACGCAATGATGAACGAGTGGTGGAAGCAGCTCTACGGCGAGAGCGAGGGCAAGGACCAGAAGGGCCTGCTCCCCGCCTCGGTGGTCTTCTCCACGGACCTGCACTCCCTTGGACAGTATATCCAGGACGGGCGCAGGCAGCTCTTTGAGACAGTGGTGCTCATCGACCAGCCCAAGCACCAGGTCACCCTTGGGAAGGACCCCACCGACGTGGACGGCCTCAACTACCTTGAGGGCCGCACCATGGCCTTTATAAACGAGAAGGCCTTCGAGGGCACAGTGCTGGCCCATAACGACGGCGGCGTGCCCAACGTGGTGATACACGCCAGCGACTTCTCCGAGGACACCCTGGGCCAGCTTATCTACTTCTTCGAGAAGGCCTGCGCCATCTCCGGCTACCTGCTGGGGGTCAACCCCTTCGACCAGCCCGGCGTTGAGAGCTATAAGAAGAATATGTTCGCCCTGCTGGGCAAGCCGGGGTATGAGGACCAGAAGGCCGCCCTGGAGGAGCGTATCGGGCGCTGACAAAATTTTGGGACGAAACGGTCCGCTGTGCGGGCTGTCAAAATATTACAAAATAAAGGAGAGTTAAATATGGTTACTCTTTTAACAGGAAAAAAAGGTTCCGGCAAGACAAAGAAGCTCATTGAGCTGGTGAACGTGGCCCTGGAGAAGTCCAACGGCAATGTGGTGGTCATCGAGAAGGGCAAGCAGATGACCTTCAACATCCCCTACGCCGCCCGCCTGGTGGACTCCGACGCCTATGACATCAAGGGCGCGGAGACCCTGCAGGGCTTCATCTGCGGTATCTGCGCAGGAAACTACGATGTGACCGACATCTTCGTGGACTCCACCCTGAAGATTACCGGCACCGGTGCCGCCGAGATAGAGGGCCTGGTAGCGGAGCTCAAGAAGCTCAGCGAGACCGCCGACACCAATATCGTTCTCTCGGTCTCCGCCGCCGAGGAGGATATACCCGCCTCTATGATGGACTGCGTGCTGAAATAAGTCTTGACAAATCACATTTTGGAAACTATAATATACTTTGTGAAAGTCCGGCAATTCTAGGCCGGAGGCTTTCGTGAAGCTGTCAGAGGTATATGCGATATGGAAATTGACCTGAAAAAGCTGTTTCAGTCAGACGCTTTAGAGCGTCTAAATGTGGAGCTGGACCTTTCCGGGGTGGAATTGGGCGGTGCCAAGCCGTTTTGTGCGCCCGTGAGGGTCGAGGCCCGGCTGAGGGGCTTTGCCGGTTCAGTGGAGCTGAGCGCCCGGGTGGAGTATACCATGAGTATGCCCTGCGACCGGTGCGCGGAGCCTGTCGTGCGCGATTATACCAAGGAGTTCTCCCACACCCTGGTCCGTGAAAGCCAGGAGGACACGGCTGAGTTTATCACTGTGCCCGGTGAGCGGCTGGACCTGGACGCCCTGGTGCTGGAGGACCTTTTAATGGACAGCCCAGGACAGTTCCTCTGCAGGGAGGACTGCAAGGGGCTATGCCCGAGCTGTGGAAAAAACTGGAACGAGGGAATGTGCGCCTGCGGGGCTCCGCAGACGGACCCAAGGCTAGAGGTTTTAAGGCAGCTGCTTTGACTGTGAAAAACACCATCTATAAAAATTAAGGAGGTGCTGAAAATGGCGGTACCCAAGAGAAAACTGTCCAGTGCCCGCAAGAACAAGCGGCGCTCCAACGTGTGGAAGCTTCAGGCCCCCGCGCTGATGAAGTGCCCCCAGTGCGGCGAGTATAAGTCTCCCCACCGTGTCTGCTCACACTGCGGTTTCTATAACAGCCGAAAAGTGGTCGAAGTAAAAGGCGCGTAAGGGACCTTGAGTAACGACGAGAAGGGAACGCCGGGTGTTCTGGGCGCTCCCTTTTTTGTTTGAAGGGTGAAACTTTATAGGAGGTGCGGCGCGTGATCATAGACAGCCATATTGTGGAGGAGTACCTGGCCGGGGGGCCGACAGGCAGGTTTAGGGACGAGTGGTGTTTTGGAGGAGGGCACCCTCCATATGCGGAGCCGGAGGGCTCGGAGCGGGAGAGGGTCAGGGAGGTGTACCGTCAGGTACTGGACTGTGCCGGGGACTTCTCCCCGGTGAACAGGGCCGCATGGGACCTGATGTTCCCCGAATGGCGGGAGCAGACCGCCGGGGTGGAGCTGCTGCTGATAGTGGGCTACCCCGAGCCCTATGACGCGGTAAGCACCAAGGACCCACAGGGGGGCGAGGCCATCATACTGGACATGCTCCGCTGGACGGCGTACCTGGGGCATATCAAAGAGGCCGCGGAGAATATGCTGACCCATGAGCTGACTCACGCGCTTATCTCACTGAGAGCGCCGGAGGTGGTGGAGGACGGGGAGCACGGCGAATATTTGAGCCGCCTTGACGCCCTGGCCTTTAACGAGGGCTTTGCCCACCTGCTGTCCTTTAGGGGCATGGAGCTTGACAAGGTGGACTGGAGCCAGTACGGCGAGGTGCGGGATAGGAGCAGGGAGAAGCTGAGAGCGGCCCTGGAATGTGGAGAGCAGAGTGAACAGGAGCGGCTGATATATGAGGGCACGGCCGGGGGATATTTTGACAAGTTCCTCTGCATGGCCGGGATGTTCTATCTTGAGGAGATTTGGGCCCGGGAGGGCATGGAGGGCCTTGAGAGGGAGTTCGCCCGGGGACATAGTGGCTTTGCAAAGAGATGCGCGGGGTGCGAGTGATATGGTGCGGATAAAAGGAGTAGAAGCGGGCAGCCGCGCTTTTCGGGCGGGAATACGCTCCGGGGACCGGCTGATAAGCATAAACGGCCACGAGATAGGGGATATTTTAGACTACCGCTTCTTTGAGACAGAGCGGGAGCTGGCGCTCATATTGGAGCGGGACGGCAGGGAGTACCGGCTGGAGCTCAGAAAGCCCCGGTACGCAGAGTTGGGGCTGGAGTTTGAGAGCTATTTGATGGACCGGGAACGGTCCTGCCGGAATAAGTGCGTGTTCTGCTTCATTGACCAGCTTCCGAAGGGCATGAGGGAGACGCTGTACTTTAAGGACGACGACGACAGACTGAGCTTTCTGTTCGGGAACTATATCACTCTGACGAATATTGACGACCGAGAGGTGGACAGGATTCTGCAAATGCACATCAGCCCCATAAACGTCTCCGTTCACACCATGGACCGGGAGCTTCGGTGCAGGATGATGAACAACCGTTTTGCCGGGGAGTCGCTGCGGCACCTGTACAGGCTGGCACAGGGGGACATAAAGCTCAACTGCCAGATAGTGCTCTGCCCGGGGCTGAACGACGGCGGGGCGCTGGACTTCACCCTAAAAGAGCTCTGCGGGCTGAAGGGGAGCCTGCAGAGCGTGGCCTGCGTGCCGGTGGGCCTTACAAGGTACAGGGAGGGGCTGTACCCGCTGGAGCCCTTTGACAGGGAGTCCGCGGGAGCAGCCCTTGAGATGATCGAGAGCTGGGGGGAGCGGTGCAAGAAGGAGCGCGGGGCCCGGACGGTATACGCCTCGGACGAGCTGTATATACTCTCGGGGAGGGAGCTGCCGCCCCTGGAGTTTTACGAGGATTTCCCCCAGATAGAGAACGGCGTGGGAATGCTGCGGGATTTGGAGGACGGCTTCCTCTGGGCCATTGAGGAGGCCGGGGACGTGGAGCTGGAGGGCCCCAGGCACGTCACCATACCCACCGGGGAGTGCGGCTATGATTTTTTGAATAAAATGCTTGACGTACTGCGGGATAGATGTCATAATTTAAGCATAGACCTTGTGCCCATAAAAAATGAGTTCTTCGGCGGCACAGTAAACGTCACCGGGCTGCTGACCGGGCGGGATATCTGCGCACAGCTTAGAGGCCGGGAGCTGGGGGACCAGGTGCTTATCGCAAATAACATGCTGCGCTCCGGAGAGGACGTCTTCCTGGACGACATGACCCTTTTGGAGCTCTCGGAAAGCCTTGGGGTCCCGGCGGCGAGGGTAGGCGGCTCCGGCGCGGACCTGCTTGCAGCCCTCCTGAACCAAAGCAATCCCGAAACCATATCCCATAACCCCTACGAATACCAAAGCTGGGAAACGGATAAAAGTTAAAGATGATAAGTGAAAGATAAAAAGTTTTTGAAAGGTGTCGGAAAACTTTTTCCAAAAAGTTTTCTGACAGAAGGTGGGAAAAATGCCAAAGCCGATAGTAGCCATAGTGGGGCGGCCCAACGTAGGCAAATCCACTTTATTCAACAAGATAGTAGGGCGAAGGCTGTCCATAGTTGAGGACACCCCCGGGGTCACCAGGGACCGCATCTTCGGGGACGCGGAGTGGTGCGGGCGGCAGTTCTCCCTGGTGGACACAGGCGGCCTTGAGCCCGCCAGCCGGGACGTGCTCCTGACCCAAATGCGGGAGCAGGCCCAGATAGCCATAGACTCCGCCAGCGCCATTATATTCGTCACCGACATCCGCACAGGGGTCACCGCCACGGACCAGGAGGTCGCCAGCCTTCTGCTGAAAAGCGGCAGGCCGGTGGTGCTCTGCGTCAATAAGTGCGACAGCGTGGGACAGCCGCCGGTGGAGTTCTACGAGTTCTACAACCTGGGGCTGGGGGACCCGGTGATGGTCTCCTCGGTCCACGGCCACGGCACCGGGGACCTGCTGGACCGGGTGATGGAGTCCCTGCCGGAGCAGGAGGAGGAGGAGCCGGACGGTGAGATCGTCAGGGTCGCCGTTATAGGCAAGCCCAACGTGGGCAAGTCCTCCCTGGTGAACAGGGTTGCCGGGGAAAACCGCTGCATAGTCTCGGACATGGCGGGGACCACAAGGGACGCCGTTGACATGACTATCGAAAATGAACACGGCACCTTCACCTTTATTGACACGGCGGGACTTAGAAGAAAGTCCAAGGTTGAGGACTCCGTGGAATACTACAGCAACCTGCGGGCGGAGATGGCGGTGGAGCGGGCCGACGTGTGCCTTATCCTGATAGACGGCACCGTGGGCTTTACGGACCAGGATTCCAAGGTGGCGGGCATTGCCCATGAGGCCGGGAAGGGCTGTATAGTCTGCGTAAATAAGTGGGACGCGGTTGAGAAAGACGACAAGACCATGGACCAAATGCGCCTGAAGCTGGCTGAGGACTTCTCATTTATGAGCTACGCCCCAATCATCTTCATCTCGGCAAAAACCGGGCAGCGGCTCTCGAGGATGTTTGAGCTTATAAAGCTGGCGGCTATGAGCAACTCCATGCGGGTCACCACCGGCGCTTTAAACGATGTGCTGGCCCAGGCGGTGAACCGGGTACAGCCGCCCACGGACAAGGGGCGCCGCCTGAAGATATACTATATGACCCAGGCCTCTACCAAGCCGCCCACCTTCGTGTGCTTCTGCAACGACCACGAGCTTTTCCACTACTCCTACCAGCGGTACATCATTAACCGTATCCGGGAGACCTTCGGGCTGGACTGCACGCCGGTGCGCCTGATGATTCGGGACAAGAAGGACGAGAAAGAATAAACTAGGGGGAGAAAAACATGTCAATGCAGGCTGTATTCATTCTGGCACTGATAATTTCAGCGGTGATAGGCTATCTGCTGGGGGGAGTGAGCTGGGCAATAATCCTCACCAGGATAGTCCAGCGCAGGGACATCCGGGAACAGGGCAGCGGCAACGCGGGCATGACGAACGTGCTCAGGAGCGTGGGCAGGCTCCCGGCCCTGCTGACCTTTGCGGGGGACTTTATAAAGTGCGTGATAGCCGTGCTCCTGAGCCAGCTTGCCCTATACCTGCTGGCTATGGCCTTTACGGACATAGCTCCCGGGGCAGAGCTCTTTAGATACGCCCGCTACATTGCCGGTACAGCCTGCGTGGTGGGGCATATCTTCCCGATCTATTACGGCTTCCGGGGCGGAAAGGGCATAGTGACCGCGGCGGCGATGATACTCCTCACGGACTGGCGGGTGTTCATAGCCGTCATACTTACCTTCGGCCTGGTCTTTGCCTGGAAAAAGACGATGTCCCTGTGCTCGGTGGCAAGCGCGGCGGTGTACCCTGTGTCCACCTTCCTGATAGTCTTTTTCATGGACTATAGCCGGGGCTTCTGCGGGCTGGAGTACCTGCTGTTTGCCACAGGGGTGAGCTTGTTCGTGGGGGTGCTGGTGCTGGTGAAGCACCGGGCGAATATAGGCAGGCTCATGAGGGGCGAGGAGAAGCCCATTATCGGGACAAGATCCCGCTGACAAAGCATAGCAGGGATCATGAGGGGGACAGTGGTTCCTCCTCATTTGTGGTTTCTATGGACGCGGGACGCAAGTATAAGAGCTAGATCGCATAGGGGAGGCATAGTCTATGGACTGCAATTTCAAGACGGCTGAGGGCCGGTTCAACTTCCGGGTGGGGGCTGTGATCCAGCGGGGCGGCAGGCTCCTGGGGGTACACGACCGCCCGGGTGACGAGAAGTTCCACTACCTGCCCGGGGGCCGGGTGCAGCTGCACGAGACCATGGAGGAGGCCCTTATGCGGGAGGTCCGGGAGGAGCTGGGGGTCGGCTCCAGGCTGGCGCGCCCCCTGTGGCTGTGCGAGAGCTTCTTCCCCCTGGGGGGACGGCAGGTCCACGAGCTGGCAATGTACTATTTGGGGGAACTGGACTGGGAGCGGCTCCCGGCCCTTGAGGGGGAGTTCAGCCTTGCAGACAGCGACGGCGCAGAGCACTGCTATAGGTGGCTCACAGAGGAGGAGGTGAAAAGTGCCAGGATATACCCCATACCCATGCAGGAGTGCTGGCCTGTCCTGCCGGAGGAGTTCACCCTGTACAGCAATGGTCGAATCCTGTAAAAATTTACAGAAAATTCACATTTAGGCACATCTTGCTCTCCAGGGATTGACTTTTGCCCGGGAATGTATTATCATTAGCATAAGCTCCCATAATATTTGCAGATGAAAAATCCCGGGCAAAGGGCCGTATGCGGCCTTTACAAGCCCTATAGGAAGTGGAAATTTGAATAAATACGTGATTCATGGAGGCCACCGCCTTTGCGGTGAGGTCGTAATAAATGGCGCTAAAAATGCCGCGGTAGCCATACTGCCTGCGGTAATACTGTCCGACTCCCCCTGCCGCATTGAAAACCTGCCGGATATTTCCGACGTGAAGAACGCCGCCTATATCCTGGAGGAGATGGGCGCGGTGGTGAGCTACCCGGACAGGCATACTATTGATATAGACCCAAGGCCCATCAGCACCCATATTGTCAGCGCGGACGTGGCCCGCGGTATGCGGGGCTCCTACTACTTTATCGGGGCGCTGCTGGGACGGTGCAGGCAGGCACTGGTGCCGCTGCCGGGGGGCTGTGACTTCGGCGTGCGGCCCATTGACCAGCATTTAAAGGGCTTCGAGGCTCTGGGCTGTGAGCACAGCCTGGACAACGGCGGCATGATCTCCGTCACGGCGCCCAATGACCTGTTCGGGGCGCATATATATTTGGACGTGGTTTCCGTGGGGGCCACCATAAACATCATGCTCACGGCGGTGAAGGCCCGGGGCGTGACTGTTATTGAGAACGCCGCAAGGGAGCCCCACGTGGTGGACCTTGCCAATTTCCTGAACACCATGGGCGCCGACGTGCGCGGGGCGGGCACCGACACCATCAAGATACACGGCGTCCAGCAGCTGCGGGGCGTCTGCTACGCGATCATACCCGACCAGATAGAGGCCGGGACCTATATGATGGCTGCCGCCGCCACCCACGGGGATATCACCGTGCGCAATGTCACCCCCCAGCACCTGGCCTCTATTTCCGCAAAGCTGGTGGAGATGGGCGTACACGTGGAGGAGGGCGACGACACTGTGCGGGTCACCTGCGACAGGCAGCTCAGGAAGTGCAACGTGAAGACCCTCCCGCACCCGGGCTTCCCCACGGATATGCAGCCCCAGATAACCACCCTGCTCTCTGCGGCGGGGGGTATCAGCATGGTGACCGAGAGCATTTACAGCGGCGGGCGCTTCAAGTACGTGGACGAGCTTCGGAAGATGGGCGCGAAGATCACCGTAGAGGGGAGCCTCGCGGTGGTGGAGGGCGTGCCGGTGCTCAAGGGGGCTCCCGTGCGGGCCTTGGATCTGCGGGCCGGGGTAGCCATGGTGCTGGCCGGGCTCATGTGCGACGGCGTGACCCAGGTGGAGAATATCAGGTTCATCGAGCGGGGCTATGAGAATATCGTGGATAAGCTGGCGAGCCTGGGCGCTGACATATACCTGGAGAAGGCCCCCGACCGGGCCATGTACCAGATCGGATAGGGGAGATCGGAAGACCGGCCTGCCCCTGTCCTGGCGCGGGAAGGGCTCCCGGCAGGCCGGCTTTACGTGCCGGGTGGGGGGCCCGCCCGCCCGGCTGACTAGAATATCCGCACCCTGCCTACGGCGGGGTGATCTTATGGGGAGGGGTACATATGGCAAGGTTCTGCCCGCTGTTCTCGGGGAGCTCCGGGAACAGCTCATACCTGGGCTCCCGGAGCGCCGGGGTGCTCATCGACGCTGGGGTCAGCGCCCGAAGGCTTGACGGGCGAATGAAGCTCTGCGGCATAGACCCGCTGGCGATAGGGGGGATACTTGTCACCCACGAGCACAGCGACCATGTGAGCGGGCTGAGGGTGTTCGCAAAGAAGTACGGCCTGCCGGTGTACGGCTCGGCGGGGACCCTCAGGGCCATTGGGGACAGCCTCGGCGGCGTGGAGCTCATTGACATCGGCGGGGGGGCCGAGATAGCCGGGATGGAGGTGCGGCCCTTCCCCACCTCCCACGACTGCCTTCAGCCCACAGGCTACCGCATACATACCGGCGACGGCAGGGACCTCTGCTTCGCCACGGACCTGGGCTATCTCTCGGAGGAAGTGAAGGAGAACCTGCTTGGCTGTGATATGGTGGTGATAGAGTCGAACCATGACGTTGAAATGCTGCGTAGCGGGCCGTACCCCTACTACCTCAAGCGCCGCATACTCTCCGACAGAGGGCACCTCTCCAATGCCGCCTGCGCGGGGGCCTTGCCGGAGCTCTTAAAGAGCGGAGTGCGCCGGTTCATGCTGGCCCATTTGAGCGATACCAACAATACCCCCAAGCTCGCCTATGAGGCATCCCTAGCCGCCCTTGCCCGGGAGGGCTATGTGAGCGACGTTGACTTTATATTGCAGGTAGCCATGCCCGAGAACACCGATAGCCATACAGTCATCTTTTAGGAGGGCCTATGCTTGGAGTGAAGATCGTATGCCTGGGCAAGCTCAAGGAGGAGCATTGGCGGGCGGCGGTGAGGGAATATGAGAAGCGCCTGTCGGCCCTGTGCAGGTTTGAGCTGGCGGAGCTGCCTGAGGCGCGGCTGGGGAGCTCGCCTAGTAAGGGGGAGATATCGGCGGCCCTGGAGCGCGAGGCGGGGGCGGTGATACCGAAGCTGGAGGGCATGGTAGTCCCCTTGTGCATAGAGGGCAGGCAGCTGGACTCGGTGGGGCTGAGCAGGCTGCTGTCGGGGGCCATGCAGTCGCCGGGGGCGGTGAGCTTTGTGATCGGCAGCTCCTACGGGCTGTCGGACTCGGTGAAGGCCCTGGGGGCGGGCATATCCATGTCGCCTATGACCTTCCCGCACCAGCTTGCCAGGGTCATGCTCTGCGAGCAGATATACCGCGGGCTGCAGATCCTGCGGGGCGCGCCCTACCATAAGTAAGAGTCCACCCGGCCGGGTGGACTCTTCTTGATGTTATTGGACTGCTTTTAAATATCGAGCTTCATATCGCCCGGCTTTACCCAGCCAAGCTTACGCAGGCCCAGGTCGAACAGCAGGGCCAGTATGGCGGGGAGGGCTATGCTGATAAGTATCAGCCCCAGCCAGTCCATGCCGGTCACCCCGGCCTTTGCCCCGGTGGAAACATCGTTGACCCAGCCGGAATATACGCCTATCTGTCCCACGAGCCCGCAGGTGCCCATGCCAGAGGCCACGCCGCCGGAGGGGTCGTTCATCTCCAAGCGGAACAGGCAGGTGGCAAGGGGCCCGGTGACCGCCGAGGCCAGGGTGGGGGCTATCCATATGCGGGGGTTTTTGACGATGTTGGGCACCTGCAGCATGGAGGTGCCCAGGCCCTGGGCCACAAGGCCACCCCAGCGGTTCTCCCTGAAGCTTATCACCGCGAAGCCCACCATCTGGGCGCAGCACCCGGCCACTGCCGCGCCGCCTGCAAGCCCTGTGAGCCCGAAGGCCGCGCAGAGGGCCGCGGAGGAGATGGGCAGGGTAAGGGCTATGCCCACCAGCACCGAGACGATAATGCCCATCCAGAAGGGCTGCAATACGGTAGCGTCCTTGATGAGCTGGCCGAAGGCCGTGGCCACGGAGCCCACCGCCGGGGCTATCAGGTACGCCAGGGCCGTGCCGCTGCCGAGGGTGACAAGGGGGGTCACCAGGATATCAACGGGGGTCTTCTTGCTGACCAGCTTGCCCAGCTGGGCGGCGGCGATGGCCATTATCAGCACCGCCAGAGGGCCCCCGCCCCCGCCCAGGGAGTTTGCCGCGGCGCCCACAGCCGTCAGGGAGAAGAGCACCAGGGGCGGCGCTTTCAACGCGTAGCCGATGGCCACGGCCATTGCCGGGCCGGACATGGACTTTGCGAAATTGCCCACCTCAACTAAGACCGGCAGGTCAAACTGGGTGCCAAGTGTGGAGATTATGGTGCCCACTAAAAGGGACGCGAACAGGCCCTGGGCCATGGCGCTCATGGCGTCCACAAGGTAGAGCTGCACGTACTTTTTCACCCGCTCCCAAACTGTGGCTGGGGCGGGGCTTTGGTTTAGTTCCTTTGCCAAAATAGGTTCTCCTTTCGATAAAAGCCTGGCCGAAAGGAGCGCCGCCGGGGGTCCGCCACGGAGCGCCCCATCGGCAAAATGTACACGGAAGATCTATATTGACTATGTTGCCCGGGCAGGACAGCCGCTTCGCCTTGGAAGAGCGCCGCCGGAGGCTTTCCGGCCTGATGGTCGTCCCGCTTGGCTGTGACGGTTCCCGCCCTGTCCGGGCCGTGTTGGGTTTCGGTACTATTATACTGATCATAGCGGATTTGTCAAGGGCAAATTGCTTGACAGATAAAATACCTTGTGATATAATTGTATAGAAGAAAAATAGGATGGGAGATGAAAAAATGGATCGCTTTGAAAAAGTTTCAAGCCAGGGCAAGCTGACCGTTACGGAGGTCTGGAAGGACAAGGAGACCGGCGTCCTCTACCTGTTCCACAAGGACGGGTACGCCGGGGGCCTGACCCCGCTGCTGGATAAGGACGGCAAGCCTGTCGTTGCCCAGGGGTGATGAACGTATAGAAATACCGCCACCCGGAAGTGGCGGTATTTTTTGTGCCGGGACTGCGTCCCGAATAGGGCCTGCCGGCCTTTTTTGTACATTTATGGCCTCCGGCGGGGATGGGGCTTTGCCCCCTCCACCCCCACAAGGTGCCTATACGCCCAAGAGTTTCGCTATGCGAAACTCTGCGACTTGCCCGAAGGGCAATGTCGGCTTGCCCGCGTAAATAGTTCTCGGCAGCGTTTTGCGCTATCAGACCACACCCTGGGCTATCATAGCGTCCGCAACCTTTACAAAGCCCGCAATGTTCGCGCCCACCACGTAGTTCTTCGGGTGGCCGTACTTCTCGGCGGCAGCGTCGGCGTTTGCGAAGATGTTCTCCATGATGCCCTTAAGCTTCGCGTCCACCTCCTCAAAGGTCCAGGAGAGCCGCTGGCTGTTCTGGCTCATCTCCAGGGCGGAGGTGGCAACGCCGCCGGCATTGGCAGCCTTGCCCGGGGCGAAGAGCACGCCTGCCTTCTGCAGGGCCTCGGTAGCCTCCAGGGTGGTGGGCATGTTAGCGCCCTCGGCTACGGCGATAACGCCGTTGGCTATCAGCTGCTTTGCGTCCTCGACGTCCAGCTCGTTCTGGGTGGCGCAGGGCAGGGCCACGTCGCACTTGACGCTCCATACGCCCTTGCCCTCGTGATACTCGGAGCCCGGCCTATAGCTCTTGTACTCGGTGAGACGCTGGCGCTTTACCTCCTTTATCTCCTTTATGGCCGCAAGGTCGATGCCATCGGGGTCATAGACCCAGCCGGTGGAATCGGACATGGTGACCGGCTTCGCCCCCAGCTGATAGGCCTTCTCGGCGGCATAAATTGCCACGTTGCCCGCGCCGGAGATGGCCACGGTCTTGCCCTCAAGACTGTGGCCGTTCTTCTTCAGCATGGCGTTTGTGAAGTACAAGAGGCCGTAGCCGGTGGCCTCGGTGCGGGCCAGGGACCCGCCGTAGTTCAGGCCCTTGCCGGTGAGCACGCCCTCGAAGGAGTTGCGCAGGCGTTTATACTGGCCGAACATATAGCCTATCTCCCGGGCCCCGGTGCCGATGTCCCCGGCGGGCACGTCGGTGTCCGCGCCGATGTGGCGGAAGAGCTCGGTCATGAAGCTCTGGCAGAAGGCCATCACCTCCCGGTCGGACTTGCCCTTGGGGTCGAAGTCGGAGCCGCCCTTGCCGCCGCCAATGGGCAGACCGGTGAGAGAATTCTTGAAGATCTGCTCGAAGCCCAGGAACTTGATGACTCCCAGGTCCACGCTGGGGTGCAGCCGCAGTCCGCCCTTATAGGGCCCGATGGCGGAGTTGAACTGGACCCGGAAGCCCCGGTTCACCTGTACCTTGCCCTTGTCGTCCACCCAGGGCACCCGGAAAATTATCTGCCGTTCGGGCTCTGTGATGCGCTCTAAGATACCGTTCTCCTGATACTTGGGCTCGGCGTTTATCACCGGCTCCAGAGAGGTGAGGACCTCGGTGGCGGCCTGGAGGAACTCAGGCTCCGACGCGTTCTTCCTCTTTAAAAGCTCCAGCTGTTCGCTTACGTAAGACATTTGGCAATCCCTCCAAAATGCAAGTTTATTTTTCTATCCTGCAAAATCTGTTTCTATATTACCATAGTTCTCTGGATTTTACAAGGGGTATTTTGAGAAAAAATCCGTAGACTTACAAAAAGGGTCCGTGGAAAATGCAAAAAAACCGTGAACAGGGCGAAAGCGGCTTGACAGCGGCGGCCGGTTGTAATAAAATAACAGCGTATGGGTAAAAAACCAGTTTTGGAAGGAGCGACCTGCCAATGAGCCATAGAGACGTGTACGAGTCCCCCCTGTCCGCAAGGTACGCGGGGAAGGAGATGAAATACCTTTTTTCCCCGGACATGAAGTTCCGCACCTGGCGCAGGCTGTGGATAGCCCTGGCCGAGGCCGAGCATGAGCTGGGCCTGCCGGTGACAGCGGAGCAGGTGGAGGAGCTGAAGAGCCACGCGGAGGACATAAACTACGAGGTGGCCGAGGCGCGGGAAAAAGAGGTCCGCCACGACGTGATGAGCCACGTGTACGCCTATGGGAAGCAGTGCCCGGGGGCGGCGGGGATAATACATCTTGGGGCCACCTCCTGCTATGTGGGGGACAATACGGACATAATTATTATGACCGAGGCCCTAAAGCTTATCCGGGACAAGCTGGTGGCGGTGCTTCGGGTGCTAGCTAAATTTGCCGGGGAGTACGCCGGCCTGCCGACTCTGGCGTTCACCCACTTCCAGCCCGCCCAGCCCACCACCGTGGGAAAGCGGGCGGCCCTGTGGATACAGGACCTGCTTCTGGACCTGGAGGACGTGGAGCACCAGCTTTCAAAGGCGAAGCTGCTGGGGTCAAAGGGCACCACCGGCACCCAGGCCAGTTTCCTGGAGCTTTTTGAGGGAAACCACCAAAAAGTGAAGGAGCTGGACAAAAAAATTGCAGAAAAGCTGGGGTACGGCGAGTGCTTCGCCGTGTCGGGGCAGACGTATTCACGCAAGCTTGACAGTCAAATGCTGAACATTTTGTCGGGTATAGCACAGAGCGCGGCGAAGTTCAGCAACGACATACGGCTCCTACAGCACCTTAAAGAAGTAGAGGAGCCCTTTGAGAAGGGGCAGATAGGCTCCAGCGCCATGGCCTACAAGCGCAACCCCATGCGCACCGAGCGTATCGCGTCCCTCTCAAGATATGTGGTGGTGGACGCCTTAAACCCGGCCCTGACCGAGGCGGGCCAGTGGTTCGAGCGGACTCTGGATGACTCGGCCAACAAGCGGCTCTCTGTGCCCGAGGCGTTCCTTGCCGTGGACGGAATACTGACCTTGTACGCCAACGTGGCCGACGGCTTAGTGGTCTACCCCAAGGTGATAGAGCAGCACCTTTTGAAGGAGCTGCCCTTCATGGCCACGGAGAACATCATGATGGACGCGGTGAAGCGCGGCGGCGACAGGCAGCAGCTCCACGAGGCGATACGGGTGCACTCCATGGCGGCGGGGAAGGTGATAAAGGAGCAGGGGGGCGAGAACGACCTTTTGGAGCGCATCGCCGGGGACCCCATGTTCGGGGTGACCCTGGAGGAGCTGAAAGAAATACTGAAGCCCGAAAAGTACGTGGGCCGGGCCCCGGAGCAGACTCGGGAGTTCTTAGACGAGGTGCTGGGGCCGGTCCTGGAGCGGTACAGGGACACAAAAACAAGCGAAGCGGAGGTAACTGTCTGATGAGTTTAGCATTGCACGTGCCGGAGCTTTCGGAGCTGGGATTCCGTCAAAGGCTTTTATCGGACCCGGAGACCATGAGCTATAACGCGGGCTGTGACCTGGGCTTTCCCGGGTATCATAACGACACCGGCTGCATAGACTTTCCCCGGGGGGATTGGGACGGCTGGTACGCCCGGTGGGTGGGCGCGGAGCCGGAGAGGTTCTACGCTTACTTGAAAGATACAGAGAGCGGGGAGTTTGTGGGCGAGGTGAGCCTGCATGAGACCACGGGCCCGGGCGTGTACGAAATGGGCATAGTGCTCCACAGCGCGCAGCGGGGCAGGGGCTGCTCCCGAGAGGGTATACGGCTTCTGCTGGACCACGCCTTCCGCGAGATGGGGGCAAAAGAGGTAACCAACTGCTTTGAACCCACCCGGGAAGCCGCGCTGAAGATACACCTGGCCGCCGGGTTTCGGATAGTCCGTGAAGATAACGGCCTGTTATATTTAAGTATAATAAAGTAATAATAAAAAGTAATAGTTATAAAGAGGTATAGATAATATGGTTAAAGCAATCGTAGGAGCCTGCTGGGGCGACGAGGGTAAGGGCAAGATAACCGACGTGCTGGCTGAGGATTCCGACATAGTCATCCGCTTTCAAGGGGGCTCCAACGCGGGGCACACCATAATAAACGAGTACGGCAGGTTCGCCCTGCACCAGCTCCCTTCGGGTGTTTTCCGGCAGAATATCACCAATATCATCGGCAACGGCGTAGCGTTCTCGGTGGAGAATTTCGTCAAGGAGATGCAGTATATAAGGGACGGCGGCGTGCCCGAGCCCAGGATACTGATCTCAGACCGCTGCCAGGTGCTCATGCCCTACCATAAGGAGCTGGACGGCCTTGAGGAGGCTAGGCTTGCAGACAAGGCCTTCGGCTCCACAAAGTCCGGCATAGCCCCCTTCTACTCAGACAAATATGCTAAAATAGGCTTCCAGATAAGCGACCTTTTTGACGATAAGGACGCCCTGTACGAGCGCATCGACCACGTGCTGGGCCTTAAAAATGTGCTCTATGCTGAGCTCTACCACCGGGACCCCCTCAATAGGGACGACATCTATAATAAGCTCATGGAGTATAAGGAGATAGTGGCCCCATATGTTGCGGACACCACCACCCTTCTGTATAACGCCGTAAAAGAGGGCAGGACCATACTACTGGAGGGCCAGCTGGGCTCCCTGCGGGACCCGGACATGGGCATATACCCCATGACCACCTCCTCGTCACCCCTGGCGGGCTTCGGAGCGGTGGGCGCGGGCGGAATACCCCCCTACGCCATTGAAAAGATATACTGCGTGGTAAAGGCGTATTCCAGCGCCGTGGGCGCGGGGGAGTTCGTCTCGGAGATCTTCGGGGACGAGGCCGAGGAGCTCAGAAAGCGCGGCGGCGACAAGGGCGAGTACGGCGCTACCACCGGCAGGCCCCGCCAGGTGGGCTGGCTGGATCTAGTGGCGGCAAGGTACGGCTGCATGGTCCAGGGAGCTACAGATGTGGCATTCACGGTGCTGGACGCTTTAGGGTACCTTGACGAGATACCCGTCTGCGTGGCCTATGAGCTGGACGGCAAGCGCGTAGACAGCTTCCCGCCCACGGCGAAGCTCAAGCGCTGCAAGCCCATATTGGAGAAGCTTCCCGGCTGGAAGTGCGATATCAAGGGCATCAGGAGGTATGAGGACCTGCCGGAGAACGCAAAAAGATACGTGGAGTTTGCGGAAAAGCATCTGGGGGTGCCGGTCACTATGGTGTCCAACGGACCTGCCAGAGAGGATATCATGTACAGGTAAGGCTAGAAAAAAAGGGGAAACAGTCTGGTTCCGGGCTGTTTTCCTGATTTTAGGGAGGAATTATTATGTGCGGGATAGTTGGTTATATCGGAGACAGCCAGGCGGCGCCGGTGCTGCTGGAGGGGCTCTCAAAGCTGGAGTACCGGGGGTACGACTCGGCGGGGGTGGCGGTCTATAACGAGAGCGGTATGCACGTGGTGAAGGCCAAGGGGCGGCTCTCGGTTTTGGAGGGGATACTGGACGGGGGCGGGAAGCTCCCCGGCACTGTGGGCATCGGGCACACCCGCTGGGCCACCCACGGCGCGCCCTCTGACGTGAACTCCCATCCACAGGTCAGCGACGGCGGGCTCTTCGCCGTGGTCCATAACGGCATTATAGAGAACTATATGCAGCTAAAGGAGCATTTGATCCGCCGGGGGGTGGAGTTCGTCTCCGACACGGACACGGAGGTGGTGGCCCAAATGCTGGAGCACTACTACCGGGGGGACGTGCCGGAGGCGATACGCCAGGTGACCGAGCGGGTGCAGGGCAGCTATGCCCTGGGGATAATCTGCGCGGACTGCCCGGATAAGGTGTTCGCCGTGAGGAAGGACAGCCCGCTGATAGTCGGCCTCTCGGATGGGCAGAATTTTATAGCCTCGGATGTGACGGCGATTCTGGCCCATACCAGAAGGGTGGTGCGCCTGAAGGACCGGGAGATAGCCGTGCTCACCCGGGAGGGGGCGGAGTTCTTCGACAGGGAGCTGGAGCCGGTTGAGAAGCCGGTGGAGACGGTGGAGTGGGACATGGCCGCCGCCGAGAAGGGCGGCTATGAGCACTTCATGATGAAGGAGATCTGCGAGCAGCCGGAGGCTTTGAGCAAAACCATTTCGCCCAGGATAAAGGACGGGCGGATAGTCCTGGACGACCTGAAGCTGGCAAAGGCTGATATAGAGAATATCAGCCGGATATTCATTGTGGCCTGCGGGACCTCGTATCACGTGGGGGCTGTGGCAAAATATGCCTTTGAGAAGCTCCTGAGAATGCCCATCGAGACGGATGTGGCCTCGGAGTTCAGGTACCGTGAGCCGATCCTGGACGATAAGACCCTGGTGATCATAATAAGCCAGTCCGGTGAGACCGCCGACACCCTTGCGGCCCTGCGGGAGGCGAAGCGGCAGGGGGCCAGGACCCTGGCTATCGTGAATGTGGTGGGCAGCACCATTGCCAGCGAAGCCGACGATGTGCTCTACACCTGGGCGGGGCCGGAGATAGCCGTGGCCTCCACCAAGGCCTACAGCACCCAGCTTGCCGTCATATACCTGATAGCCCTGCACATGGCCCGGGAGCTGGGGGCCATGACGGAGGCGGAGCTTGCGGAGAGCGTCGGGGCGCTCGAAAGGCTGCCTGAGCTGGCGGGCAGGTGCCTGGAGGACAGGGAGACCATACAGCATTTTGCCTCCCGGCATTTCAACGCGAAGGATATTTACTTCATAGGCCGGAACGTGGACTATGCCGCGTCCCTGGAGGCGTCGCTGAAGCTGAAGGAAATATCATATATCCATTCTGAGGCGTACACCGGCGGGGAGCTGAAGCATGGGCCGATCTCCCTGATCGAGGAGGGCACGCTGGTGGTGGCGATATGCACCTGCGGGCGGCTGTTCGGGAAGATGGCGGCGAATATCCGGGAGGTGAAGGCCCGGGGCGCGGTGGTGCTGGGGCTCTGCACGGAGGAGTTCGCACAGGAGATGAAGGGGGTCGCGGACTGGCATTTCTGCGTGCCGAAGGTGCCGGACTTCATGCTGCCCTCAATGAGCATACTGCCCCTGCAGCTATTCGCGTACTATGTGGCGTCCATGAAGGGCTGCGACATAGATAAGCCTAGAAATCTGGCAAAATCTGTAACAGTGGAATAAAGTATGTGTGTGGAGGATGTATGAAAGGCCGGATAGAGCGTCTGAAAGCTGTCAAATTATTTGTTTTGGATATGGACGGCACCATATATCTTGGTGACAGGCTGTTTCCGTACACCAGGGACTTTCTGAGTGCAGTTAAGGAGTCCGGGCGGGACCTTTGCTTCTTTACCAATAACAGCTCGAAAGATCGGGAGGCATATTTAGCTAAGCTGCACAGGATGGGCATAGATGTGCCGCCGGAGAAAATGCTTATCTCAAACCACGTGATACTTCGCTGGCTCCGGGAAAACCGTCCGGGGAAAAGGGCCTATGTGGTGGGCACGGAGCCGCTGCTGGAGGATTTCAGGCGGGAGGGAGTCGAGCTTGACGACCGTGGGCCGGACTATGTGGTCCTGGGCTTCGACACCAGCCTGACCTATGACAAGCTTGCCAAAGCCTGCCATTTCATCAGGAACGGGGCAGAGGTCTTCGGGGTGAACCCCGACTGGAACTGCCCGGTGGAGGGCGGAGCCGTGCCGGACTGCGGGTCCATAGCGGCGCTGGTGAGGGCGTCGACAGGGGTGCAGTGCGAGTTTTTCGGAAAGCCCTCGAGGCACACTTTGCAGTATATATTGGATGTGTGCGCAAGGCAGGCCCAGGAGATCGCGTTCATAGGGGACAGGCTCTATACAGACATTGCCGTGACAGAGGGCTCTGAGGCGGCGTCGGTGCTGGTGCTGAGCGGGGAGACCACAGTTGATATGCTGGAAAATTCTGAAATAAAGCCCGATGTGATCGCGGAAAATGTGGGTGAGATAGGGGAATATTTGCGGCAAAACGGGTGAAGATACTCTCAAAGGAGGGCGTATATGGAGTATTTCAACGCGTTTTGGGTGGGCGGGCTCATATGCCTTGCGGGCCAGCTGCTGATAGACCTGACAAAGCTGACCCCCGCCAGGATAATGGTGACATATGTCACAGTCGGCGTGCTTCTGGGGGCGCTGGGAGTTTACACACCGCTGGTGGACTTTGCGGGCGCGGGGGCGACAGTGCCCCTGTGCGGGTTCGGATGGGCACTCTCCGAGGGCGTCCGAAGGGCAGTGGTGGAGCAGGGCTTCCTTGGCATATTCACCGGCGGCCTGACCGCTGGGGCCGCAGGGACCACCGCGGCAGTATTCTTCGGGTACCTTGCCGCCCTTGTTGCAAAGCCCCGGGACAAATCATAGCAAAAGCCTCCGGAACCCCCGGAGGCTTTTTAACTCAAAAGTTTCGTCCACCTTTACAAAGGTGGCAGGGTGTGGGGCAGCGCCCCACGACCTAATTACAAAATCCAACCACCCCACTACAATAAGACACCCGCTGAAACCATAACCCAGGCAAGTCCCGGGCAAGCTCATCACAAACAAAATAGAACTCCTCATCATCCCAGCCGTCCCCCACCTGGGTACGGCACTCCTCCAGCTGCGCCCGGCTGCCAAAAGCAACATCACCTATCAGAAGCTCTCCCCCGGGCTCAAGAAGCTCCAAAATTTTAGCTAAAAAGGGGAGCTTTTGGGAGTCGCTGAGATGGTGCAGGGCATAGGTGGACACAATAAAATCGTAACGCCGGGAGGCAAACTCCGGGTGCAGCCCCTGGGTAAAATCCCCGCAATACAGCTTGGCATCGGGCATTTTAGCCTGGGCTGCGGCAAGCATTTTGGGTGAAAAATCCTGGCCGTAAATCCGGCAGCCCGCGTCATACAGCTTAGAGGTAAGGGTGCCGGTCCCAAAGCCGATATCAAGGACGGTTGGCATACCGCGGCTAAGGCAGCGGCTGTAAATCAGAGCCAATACCTGCCTGTAGCCCGCGAAGGGGTAGGTATCAGAGTCGTCTGAAAGGCCAACGGCTTTATCGTAGCCATCGGCCCAGAGGTCAAATCCATTTTTGTCCAGCATAGAATACTCCTCTCAGAATACAGGGAGGAGGGGGAAGCACCGAGTTTCCCAACAAGAAAGCAAGCCCCTAAAAGGGCCGACGGATTTTCAAAGGGTCACTGAATAGAGCAGTCCAGGTAGTGCTCCAGCTCCTCCTCGTCCTTTTTGTGGTCGAGATACATGAGCAGAGCCGCGACTGAGGCCGCGACGGCTGCTATGGCAGAGATAAGGCCGATAAAAAGCGCGAGCTTGGTCCCTTTTTTCATAGCGGACACCTCCAAAATGAGATACGTTGTAACTATTATAATAACCAAGTTTGTGGGAAAAGTCAAGACAGATCTTGTAAAAAGCAAAAGAAAAAAGGCCCGGCACCCTCAAGCGGGCAGCCAAGCCTCCAAACCGGCGGGACCGGTCACGCCCCAGCGCGAAGCTTCTTGTCCAGAGCGGACTTTTTATGGGCGGCGCTATTCTTATGAATTATGCCCTTAGCAGCGGCCTGGTCGATCTTCTTGAAGGCGGCGCGGACAGCGGCCTCCTTGTCAGCGGCGTTGCTGTCGATGGCTGAATTGGCCTTCTTGAGCTGAGTCTTCAGAGCGGAATTAATGGCCCTGTTCTGCAGGGTCTTCGTGGCGATGACCTTAACGCGCTTTTTTGCGGATCTGATGTTTGGCAATCGTGACACCTCCTTACCCATCGTCATACTACCTGCTATGATAGCACAGTTTCTGAGAAAATGCAAGTGTTTTTTATAAAGGAAGGTGGAATTAGCCTGATGAAGAATAGCCTATAACATACATGGGGTCACCGTAACGTGAATAACAATTCATGGCGTAAGCATAGCAATTAGCTTTTTCACGTACTGGATCATCCCATAAATCTTCGTCGTAAGCATGTTCGTAACCTCCTGTCGGAAGAAACCCCCTCCATCAGGGGTAAGCACGACACCATATGACGGTATATCATATTCGTCTATGGAAGTATGGGAATCATCATGCTCGGTGCCAGCGAAAAGAAGTGGATCGTAGTTGACATAAAGGCGTTCATCTTCTGGCATCAATGCGAAATACTCTATCCATTCCAAAACATAAATCTTGCTTACAACATCCTCATCTTCAAGAGGCAAATCATTGTACCAATCCCACCATCTATCGGGGTCGGGGGCATACTTTTCTAGCATCTCCTGAATAACCGGGTCGTTCCTCAGTTGTTCTACCCGCGCGGCAACGTCTGAACCGGAAGTTTCAGCATAAGCCTGCAAATTGATACTGCATACTGTGAGAATCAGTGCTAACATTAACGAAAGGGCTTTTTTCATGTGGTTTCAACTCCATTTCGTTTTTTACAAAAGTGCGGTGCAAAAGCATTTATTACCTCTCTGTTATTCTAAAAATTGTATATCATAACACGTGGCGTGTCAACGGGAAAATGTGAAAGAATTGTGAATTGTAAAAAAATGTGAAAAAGGCTCTTGACTTTTCCTGACCATGTGATTAGAATATAGTTAGCACTTGAGAGAGCCGAGTGCTAAAAATTACAAAAAGCTGTTTCTTTTTGCCGGGGGCCGTCAGCTTTGGGCGGCTGTACCGGCGGATCAGCGCTCCCCCGGGGCGCAGATATAGCCGGGGAGAAAGGATACGGTGTTTTTTATGAAGATCAAGCCACTTTTGGACAGGGTGCTAATCAAGACTGAGGACGCGGAGGAGACCACGAAGAGCGGCATAGTGCTGGCGGCAAAGTCCGTCGAGAAGCCCCAGATCGCAAGGGTAGTCGCGGTGGGCCCCGGCGGGGAGGTGGACGGCAAGGAGATCAAGATGTACCTCAAAGAGGGCGACAGGGTCATCTCCGCAAAGTACAGCGGCACAGAGGTGAAGGTCGACGGGGAGGAGTACACCATCGTCAAGCAGAGCGATATCCTGGCTGTTGTTGAGTAAAGAGATCGATACTATATATAAATAGAAAGGACAGATCATCATGGCAAAGAAAATCGTATACGGGGAGGAGGCCCGCAAGGCGCTCCTGGCAGGCGTCAACCAGCTGGCCGATACCGTTAAGATCACACTGGGCCCCAAGGGCCGCAACGTGGTGCTGGACAAGAAGTTCGGCGCTCCCCTTATCACCAATGACGGCGTTACCATCGCCAAGGAGATAGAGCTGGAGGACGCTTACGAGAATATGGGCGCGCAGCTTGTGAAGGAGGTCGCTACCAAGACCAACGATGTTGCAGGCGACGGCACCACCACAGCTACCCTCCTTGCCCAGGCCCTGGTGCGCGAGGGCATGAAGAACGTCACCGCCGGGGCCAACCCCATGGTCCTTAGAAAGGGCGTGCAGAAGGCCACCGACGCTGCCGTTGAGGCCATCGTGAAGAACAGCCAGAAGGTCAGCGGCACCAAGGACATCGCCCGCGTTGCGGCTGTCTCCTCCTCAAGCGACGAGATAGGCCAGCTCATAGCCGACGCTATGGAGAAGGTCTCCGCCGACGGCGTTATCACCGTTGAGGAGAGCAAGACCGCCGAGACCTACAGCGAGGTGGTCGAGGGCATGATGTTCGACCGCGGCTATGTTACCCCCTACATGGCTACCGACACCGACAAGATGGTGGCCGAGCTGGACGACCCCTATATCCTTATCACCGACAAGAAGATCTCCAATATCCAGGAGATACTGCCCCTTCTGGAGCAGATAGTCCAGGGCGGCAAGAAGCTGCTGATAATCGCCGAGGACATCGAGGGCGAGGCTCTGACCACCCTTATCCTGAACCGCCTGCGGGGCACCTTCGTGTGCGTGGCTGTAAAGGCCCCCGGCTTTGGCGACCGCAGGAAGGAGATGCTGGTGGACATCGCCACCCTCACCGGCGGCCAGGTCATCTCTGAGGAGGTCGGCCTTGACCTGAAGGACACCACCATCGACCAGCTGGGCCGCGCCCGCCAGGTGAAGGTGGACAAGGAGAACACCATCATAGTTGACGGCGCAGGGGACAGCGGGGCCATCCAGGGCCGCGTGGGCCAGATACGCGCCCAGATCGAGACAACCACCTCCGAGTTCGACAAGGAGAAGCTCCAGGAGCGCCTGGCCAAGCTGGCCGGCGGCGTGGCCGTCATCAAGGTGGGCGCTGCCACCGAGATCGAGATGAAGGAGAAGAAGCTGCGCATCGAGGACGCTCTGGCCGCCACAAAGGCCGCCGTTGAGGAGGGTATCGTGGCCGGAGGCGGCACTGCCCTTATCGACGCTATCCCCGCTGTGAAGGCCTATGTTGAGTCCGCAGAGGGCGACGAGAAGACCGGCGCTGCCATCGTGCTCAAGGCCCTTGAGGAGCCCGTGCGCCAGATAGCCGCCAACGCCGGCATTGAGGGCTCCGTCATCGTGGAGCAGCTCAAGCGCGAGCAGAAGGTGGGCCAGGGCTACAACGCCCTCACCGGCGAGTTCCAGGACATGATAGAGGCCGGTATCGTGGACCCCACCAAGGTGACAAGGTCCGCTCTGCAGAACGCCTCCTCTGTTGCCGCGACCATACTCACCACCGAGTCCCTGGTGGCCGACATCAAGGAGCCCACTCCCCCCGCCGCGCCCGCGCCGGATATGGGCGGGATGTACTGATAAGTTAAGCGTTTAGGATATGTCAGGGCCTGTACCCGCTCCCATGGGTACAGGCCTCTTTTATTTCACTTACCCGCTTGCTATTCCCCAAATTCTATAGTACAATTATGCAAAGACTCTGAACATAGAAAGGAGCAAACACCATGAAACTGAAATATCTGGGCACCGCGGCGGCGGAGGCCGTGCCCGCGCCCTTCTGCCGGTGCGGGGTCTGCGAGCGGGCCAGGGAAAAGGGCGGCAGGAATGTGCGCACCCGCAGCCAGGCCCTTTTGGACGGGCGGCTGCTTATAGACTTCCCGGCGGACACATATCTGCACGCGCTGAGAGAGGGGCTGAGGCTCTATGATATAAGCTCCTGCATTATCACCCACTGCCACAGCGACCACCTCTACCCCGGCGACCTCTGGTGCCTGATAAGCTACGCCGCCCACGGCAAGGAGCGGCCCTTTGACCTGTACGGCACAGGGGCGGTCCTTGAGATGGTAAAGGCCCAGTGCGAGGACCTGGAGCAGATAATTAAAGAGGGCGGGCTGTGCCTTCACGAGATACGCCCCTTCGAGCCCTTCGAGGCGGAGGGCTATAGGGTCACGGCCCTTAAAGCCGACCACGGCGCGCCGGAGTCGGTGGTGTACGCCCTTGAGGACCCGGAGGGGAAGGCTATGCTCTACGCCCACGACACCGGCCTGCTGCCGGGGGAGAGCCTGGAGTACATCAAAAGGAGCGGGATAAAGTTCAGCCTTGTTTCCTACGACTGCACCAACGGCCTTTTGGAGCACGGCGAGCGCAACCATATGGGCCTTAACGCGGACATAAAGCTCCGGGATATGCTCCGGGAGCTGGGGGCCATAGGAGAGGGCTGCGTACACGTGGTGAACCACTTTTCCCATAACGGGGGCGGGGCCGGGTATGACGAGATGGAGCCCGCCGCCCGGGAGAGGGGCTTTTTGACCTCTTATGACGGACTTGAAGTGGAATTCTGAATTTTCTAATAATAAAGGAGCAGAGCGATGAAGTTTACCAGAGGCTACTGGCTGAATAAGCCGGGCGTTGAAAATTTTGACTGCGTGCAGATACGGGAGATAAGAGCAGAGGACGGCCATATTTATCTCTACAGCGTGCCCTATCCCCAGGACGAGCGGGGCATGGGCGGGCCGGTGCTGGAGATTATAATAAGCTCCCCGGGGCCGGACATCATAAGGACCGAAGCCTGGCACTTTATGGGCAGCGCGAAAAGGGTCCCGGAGTTCGAGCTGGACATTCGGGAAACTCCCCTTGAGACCGAGAAGTTCGAGGGGGGCATAACGGTTAAGAGCGGGGACACGAGCCTTGTGATAACCAGGAGCCCCGCCAGCTTCACATACTATTACAAAGGTAAGAAGCTGACAAACGTGGGCGACAAGTTCGGCCACAGCATGATAAGCTATATGCAGACCCCCGAGGGACCCTTTATGCGCGCCCAGCTGGACCTGGACATCGGGGAGAAGATATACGGCCTGGGCGAGCGGTTCACCCCCTTTGTGAAGAACGGCCAGGTGGTGGACCTCTGGCAGGAGGACGGCGGCACCTGCTCGGAGATATCCTATAAGAATATCCCCTTCTACCTGACCAACCGGGGCTACGGCGTGTTTGTGAACTCCTCGGGGCCGGTGAGCTATGAGCTGTGTTCAGAGGTGGTGACAAGGGCCCAGTTCTCGGTGCCGGGGGAGAAGCTGGACTTCATGCTGATCGGCGGCGGGGACCCCAAGACTGTGCTGCACAATTATACGGCTCTCACCGGCCGCCCGGCGCTGCCCCCCGCCTGGACCTTCGGGCTGTGGCTGTCGACTTCATTTACCACAAACTACGACGAGGACACCGTCAACGAGTTTGTGAACGGCATGGCTGAAAGGGACATTCCCCTGGGGGTATTCCACTTCGACTGCTACTGGATGGCGGAGAACGAGTGGTGCAACTTCACCTTTGACCCCAAGATGTTCAGGGACGCCCCGGGTATGCTGAAGCGTTTAAAGGAGCGAGGCCTTAAAATATGCGTGTGGATAAACTCCTATATCGGCCAGAGATCGCCGCTTTTTAAGGAGGCCATGGAGCACGGCTACCTTCTCAAGCGCCCCAACGGCGACGTGTGGCAGTGGGACCTCTGGCAGGCGGGGATGGGCATAGTGGACTTCACCAACCCCGGGGCCTGGAGGTGGTACCAGGACAAGCTGCGGAATTTGCTTGACATGGGGGTGGACTGCTTCAAGACCGATTTCGGCGAACGCATACCCACCGACTGTGTGTACTACGACGGCAGCGACCCGGAGCTTATGCATAATTATTATACGTACCTGTATAATAAATGCGTCTTTGAGCTCTTGGAGGAGTATAAGGGCAAAAACGAAGCCTGCCTGTTCGCCCGCAGCGCCACCGCCGGGGGCCAGAGGTTCCCGGTACACTGGGGGGGCGACTGCTCCTCGAACTACCTATCCATGAGCGAATCCCTGCGGGCGGGGCTGTCTTTGACCTGCTCGGGCTTTGGCTTCTGGAGCCACGACATCAGCGGGTTCGAGGGCACGGCCCCGGCGGACGTGTACAAGCGCTGGGCGGCCTTCGGGCTGTTGTCCACCCACTCAAGGCTCCACGGCTCGGGCTCCTACCGGGTGCCCTGGCTCTTTGACGAGGAGTCCGTGGACGTGGTGCGGAAGTTCACCAAGCTGAAGTGCTCCCTCATGCCGTATCTGTACTCAAAGGCGGTGGAGGCCCATAGGACCGGCGTGCCGATGATGCGGGCGATGGTGCTGGAGTTCCCGCAGGATATTGCGTGCGGGGATCTGGACAGGCAGTATATGTTGGGAGAGAGCCTGCTGGTGGCTCCGGTGTTCACCAAGGAGGGCGATGTGGATTATTACCTGCCGGAAGGCCGGTGGACGAACCTGCTCAGCGGGGAGCCCGTGACCGGCGGGCGCTGGGTGCATGAGGTACACGATTTCATGAGCCTGCCGCTGATGGTGCGGGAGAACACGATGCTTCCGGTGGGCGCGGAGAGTTCCACTGTGGAATATGACTATTCAAAGGGCCTGACTCTGCATGTTTTTGAGCTTAATGATGAGGCACAGTGTGAAGTATTGGACATGAAGGGTGAGAAATTCCTGACGGCTGCTGCCAAGAATATGGCAGGAAAAGTCAGCTTCCACTTTGAGGGGAATGTCAATGGACTGAATATCATGCTGCATGATCCGGACGGCGGGCGCTGTTTTGAGATCGCCCCGGGAGTGCAGGACTTTACAGTTTGATGCTGAAAGGGCCCGCGGGATAGTCCCGGGGGCCCTTCAATTTTTCACTACGGACACGGTTTCCACGCCGTAATAACGGTAGACCTCGGCAATGGCTTCTGTCAAGACCTCGCCCGGTACGGCGGGAGCTACGGCGGGTGGACAGCTTACTGATAGGCCGGTGAGGGTGCGCCCGATCGAGTCTGAGAGCGACAGCCTTTCGCTGGGGGAAAGGAGGGCCTGGCGGATGGTAAGGCGGCGCTGGGGAGGCTGGAAGGCCGGGGGCGCGGCGGGGCCGGGGGGGAGCTGGGGGAGCCCGGCCAGCGCGGACTCCAGGCGCGCCAGAGCCTTCGGAGGGGTCTCGGGGGAGGGCATGAGCACCAGGTAGCCGGGGTCAGCGTACTCGGGGTGGATGCCCCGGGACTGCAGGAGGCCGGCGAGCTGGGGCCCGGTATAGCCGCTGGGGAGGGTGGAGATCGTCAGCTTCAGGGGCTCGTCACCGGCGAACCGCCAGTTTTCCTGTGAGAGGTTTGACTTTAAAGCTGTCAAATGCTGGATAGCCTCAGCCAGCTTTTGCGGGTAATCCCTGTCAAGATATAGGTTGCATAGATCTAATGACTGGAGTATCAGGTATGAGGGGCTGGTGGAGCCGAACATTGACATGGCCTGACAGGCATTGCTGGCATAGACCGGCGGCAGGCGGCGCGAAATATGCAGGTAGGCGCCTCCCGTGAGGACAGGGAGGGTCTTGTGCGCGCTGTCACAGCAGAGGTCCGCGCCGAGGTCCAGGGGGTGGAGGGAGGGGCTGAGGAAGCGCAGATAGGCTCCGTGGGCGTTGTCGACGAGGAGGGGTACATGGTGGCGGCGCGACACCTCGGCCAGGGACCTGATGTCGGCTGTGTTGCCCAGGTAGTCGGGGCTGGTGAGGTAGACGGCGGCCGCGCCGGGGTGCTGGGTGAGCATATCGTCAAGATATGCGGGGGGTATATCGCACCGGCATAAGCTGTAGCGGGCGCTCTGCGGGTAGAGCCAGCACACATCAAGGTCAAGGAGCGCGGCGGCGGTGAGGAATGCCTTGTGCGCGTTGCGCCCGGCCAGTATCAGCGGGCGGGACGCAGGACCCCCGGCGCGGGCCATAAGGGTCAGGTAGAGCATGGCGCGTATGCACTGGGAGGAGCCCTCGGTGGAGTAGAGCGTGGCGGCGGAGCCAAAGAGCCTGGCAGCGTTTGACTGGCTTTCCCGGATGATACCCTGGGGGTCGTACAGGTCGTCGGCGCCGTCTATCTCGGTGATATCCCAGGGCTCGCAGCCCAGGAAGCTTGCCCCCTTATGCCCCGGCATATGGAGGCGGGAGGGGTTTGAGCCCGCGTAACGCCTGACAAGATCGTGGATCGGCGTGGTCATGGGTTTTCGAGCCCGGCTTCTGCGGCCTTGAGCATGATGGCGCACTCCATGCGCTTGCGGAACAGCTCGCAGCCGGCCTCGTAAATGCCGCCGATACTGCCGGTGGCGTGGTAGGAGTTGGCGGCGCAACCCCCCGAGCAGTAGAGCTTGGCCCAGCAGTCCGCGCAGCCCGGGCGGGAGTAGGCGTTGCAGGCCCGGAACTCCTCCTGGATGGCAGGCTCTGTCACGCCGTCAAAGACATTCCCCAGCTTATATTTCTCATCACCCACGAACTGGTGGCAGGGGTACAGATCGCCCCAGGGGGTGACGGCCATGTACTCGGTGCCGGAGCCGCAGCCGGAGATCCGCTTATATATACAGGGGCCGCCCTCCAGATCGATCATATAGTGGTAGAAGGTGAAGGGCTTGCCGGATTTCCTGCGCTGGAGCATTAGCTCCGCAAGCTTCTCGTACTGCTCTATGACAATTTTCCTGTCAGAGTCTGTCAGTGCCGAGGGGTCGTCCGGGGCGCAGACCACCGGCTCCATGCTGAGCTCGGTGAAGCCCAGGTCCAGCATGGCCTTGACGTCCTCCAGGAAGTCGGGGTTATGGTGGGTGAAGGTGCCGCGCATATAGTACTGTTTGCCGTTTCTGCTTTTGACAAGCTTCTGGAACTTGGGGACAATGGTGTCGAAGCTCCCCCGGCCCTGGCGGTCTACCCGGAAACGGTCATTTACTTCCTTCCTGCCGTCCAGGCTGAGGACAACGTTTGACATCTCCTTATTGCAAAAATCGATAACATCATCGTCTATGAGCATACCGTTCGTGGTGAGGGTGAAGCGGAAATTCTTGCCGGCCTTCCCCTCCACGGAGCGCGCGTATTTGACAAGCTGCTTCACCACCTGCCAGTTCATCAGGGGCTCGCCGCCGAAGAGGTCCACCTCCAGGTTCCTGCGGCTGCCGGAGCTCTCGATGAGGAAGTCCAGGGCGCGCCTGCCCACCTCATAGCTCATAAGTGCCCGCTCCCCGTGGAACTTCCCCTGGCTTGCAAAGCAGTAGGAGCAGTTGAGGTTGCAGGTGTGGGCCACGTGGAGGCAGAGGGCCTTGACAACGCTGCCGCCGCGGGCCTTGAGGTCCCCGGCCATGGGCTCATAGCTGTCGGGGGTGAAGAGCTTCCCGGCCTGCTCCAGAGCTGAGATCTGGTCTAGGCATGACAGTATCTCAGGCTCGGTAAGCTCCTTCCTATGGCTGTATTTGTCAAGGATACCTGAGACTATCTTCTCCCGGGGGAGCTCCTTGTACATTGAGATCATGTCATAAGCCGCCTCGTCCACCACGTGGACAGAGCCTGAGCAGGTGTCCAGAACTATGTTATAGCCGCCGAGCTTGTATTGGTGTACCATGGGTCAGTCCTCCCTAAAATATGTCAGCATAAAAAAAGTGCCGCCGGTCAGGGCGGCACCGAAACCTGGGGGCGGTCACTCCTCGGTTTTGTTTTCACACTCCTGGTTCGCGATCCCGCAGCTGGTCTTGCAGGCGGACTGGCAGGAGGTCTGGCACTCGCCGCAGCCGCCGTTCCTGGCGCTCTCGCAGAGGTCGCGGGTGTTCAGGGTCTTGATCAAATCCATGGGGTTTCCCTCCGTTCACATGATTTTTTTTATATTTTAGCACAAGGGCGGGGGGTTGTCAAGAGTCCCGCTTCTGTTCATTACTAGGGCTTGTTTGAAAATAGAGGAAATGACGAATTTTTGGCCAGAAGGGGACAATTTCAAGGAGAAAACCGCAAGGCAATCTCGCGATTGACGAGGATTTTCGACGTAGAAAGTGGCCTCTTATGGCAAAAAAGACGACGTTTTCGATTTTTCAAACAAGCCCTAAGGCCCTGGATCGGGCGGAGCATTTCCTGCTCGCTCACTGTCCCATCTCCTTCTGCAGCTCCTGGAGGGTCTTCACCAGCTCCAGCGTCACGGACCTCAGCTCCAGCCCGGTCTGGGCGGCGAAGAACCGCAGGTAGAAGTTCCCGGAGAAGCCCATCACGTTGAACTCCACGGTCTCCCAGTCCCGCTGGGCGCCTGTAAGGGTGGCAGTGCCCAGAAGGTTCCTGTCCTGGAAGACGGACAGGGGCAGCTGGGACACGTCGTTCTGGTCCGTGGAGCGCAGTGTGAGGGTCAGCTTATAGAGCCCCTGCTCCTTTATGGACACTCCGAAGCGGGTGTTGTCCCCCTTGCTCATGCCGATGAGGGACGCGTCGAGGTCCAGGGCATTGTCCTCGCCGGCCTGTACATAGAACATCTCGGCGCTGTCCCCGTCGTCCAGGGAGGGGGCCTCGGAGAGGGCCTTGTCGAGCTCGGTCTCTATGCCGCGCATACGGAGCATAGCGGGGGACTGCAGGAGGAAATTGCAGATGTTCGCCGCCGAGCGGATGAACTCCGCGCGGTCCACCGCGCCCCTGCTGAGGCCCTCAGCGGAGTTGTCGTGCAGGGCGTTGCTCTCTGAGTCGGGCACCACCATATATAGGTCGTTCTGGGCCCGGACCATGGCGGCGGTGTTGGTGCGCTCGCCCTCCCTGCCCTCGTCGTTGGACTTTGCCCACCAGTCGGTCATGACCATGCCCTTATAGCCCCACTGGCCGTGGAGTATGGTGGTGAGCAGGTCGTAGCTGCTGGCGGACCAGAAGCCGTTTATGGGGTTATAGCTTGTCATGATAGACCGGGCCCCGCCCTCCTTCACGGCTATCTCAAAGGCCTTCAGATATATCTCGCGCAGGGCCCGCTCGGAGACCACGGCCTCCACGTCATGGCGGTGGAACTCCTGGCTGTTGCAGGCGAAGTGCTTGATGGTGCCGGTGACGCCGTACTTGTGCATCGCGTTGAGCTGGGCGGCGGCCATCCGTCCTGTGAGCAGGGGGTCCTCGGAGAAGTATTCAAAGTTTCTGCCGTTTAAGGGGTGGCGGTGTATATTTATGCCGGGGCCCAGGAGGGTGTCCACTTTATTCTTCCGAAGCTCCAGCCCCTCGTACTCGTAGAGCTCGCCCACCAGCTCCGGGTCGAAGGTGCAGGCCATAAGGGTGCCGTTGGGCATGGCGAAGGCGTGGGTGCCGCAGTCCATGCGTATGCCGCTGGGCCCGTCGGCGCAGCAGCCGGTGGGTATGCCGAAGTCCAGCAGCCGCTTTGTCACGCCGCCGAAGGCTCCCGCCGTGCCGGGGGTGACCTTGGGGGAGCACATGCCCTCGCCCCGGACTATGCAGCAGAGGTCCTCGTCGGTGAGCTGGGCTAAGAACTCGTCCATGGTAACTTTGCCCTCGGCCACGTCCGAGAGCTTATAGCCCTTGTCCCCGGCACAGGGGTCCGCCTTTATGAGCCTCTCGTTCCGCCGGTCCATGGGATTCACTGTGCGCAGGGGGGCGGGCTCGTACTCTTTAGTATACACGCCGCCCTCAGAAGCGCCGGGGCGCAGGCGGTCGAAGGGGGTCACGGGGGCGCAGGCTTCCTCAAGCTGCTCTACCACGGTCTCCTCTAAAGTGACCGAGCCAACCTTCTCCGCCGAGCGCACGTCGGTGCCTATATAGAAGGTATACTCGCCGCCTTCAAGCATCCAGGCGGACTTGTGCCCGGTAACGCCGGAGTCGTCGTAGCTGGCAAGGGCACTGGGCGTGAAGAAGAGGCTGAAGCCCTGCTGCTCGCCGGGGGCCAGCTCACGGGTCTTGGCAAAGTGGCAGAGGGACCGGGCGGGCTGGCCCAGCTTGCCCTGGGGAGCCTCGCAGTAGACCTGCACCACCTCGCGTCCCGGGCGGGAGCCGGTGTTCCCCACCGTGACGCTGAGCCAGATATTGCCGTCATCGCCCAGGGATACGGACTGGTTTGAGAGCTCGAAAGTGGTGTACGTCAGGCCGAAGCCGAAGGGGTACAGCACCTTGTCCGGGGCGAAGGTCTCAAAATACCTGTAGCCCACGTACACGTCCTCAGGGTAGAGGTTGCGGCTCTCGCTGCCGAAGTTTCCGGCGGCGGGGTAGTCGCTGATGTCCCGGGCGATGGTGTCCGAGAGCCTGCCGCCGGGACTCTGTATGCCGGTGAGCACGTCCGCTGCGGCAAGGCCACCCTCCTGGCCCCCCTGCCATACATACATGACGGCCCCGGGCCTATACTCCTCCACCCACTTCATGTCCAGGATACCGCCGGAGTTTATCACCACGGCTACCCGGCGGAAGCTTTCGCATACGGCCTTCAGCATGTCAAGCTCGGCCTTGGCGGGAAGGTAGCTGCCCTCCACGGCGGAACTGTCCTTGTCCTCACCGGCGGTGCGGCCCAGGATTACAACAGCGGCCTCGTTGGCCCGGGCGGCGGCTGAGACGGTCTCGGGGGAGAGGGGCATTTCCTCCTGGTACCAGGGCTCGTTGGCCCAGCCCTGCCCGGGGTCGAAGGGATGGTCCTCTATCCAGGACTCATAGACGGACTTGAGCTCCCCGTCCACAGTGACTCTGCCGGAAGCTTCAAGGGCCTCGGTGATGTTCGGCACATGCCCGGTGTTCACAAGGCCGCCGGAGCCTGTGCCGGACTTATAGTAGTTGAACTGGCTGCGCCCGAAGACAGCTACTTTCGCCCCCTCGGGAAGGGGCAGGGCCTGGCCCTCGTTGCGAAGGAGCACGCAGCCCTCGGCTACAGTGCGGCGGGCAAGGGCAGAATACGCGCCGGGCTCAAAGGTTTTCATAAAATTACCGCCTTTCTGATTTGCATGGTTTAGACTATTATACCAGAGATTTACAGTTTAGGCAAGGGTACGGACAAAAATACACAAAATCTGACCCGTTGAATGGGAATATCTGTGGATGAAATAAAATTCATAGTTTGCCCTTGACAATGTATATTTATGCGGTTATAATGTATGACGAAAACAAAATTCAAGAAGGAAGTGCGGTAAATATGAAGCTGAAGAAGATTTTAGCCCTCCTGCTGGCCCTATGCCTTATTGTGACGGCGGCAGCGGCCTGCGGGGAAGGGAAGAAGGGCGAAAAGCTGAAGGTGGCAACGAGCCCGGACTTTGCGCCCATGGCCTTTGTGGACACCAGCAAGCAGGGCCAGGAGCAGTATGTGGGCTTTGACATGATGCTGGCAAGGTATATTGCCGAGGAGATGGGCATGGAGCTGGAGATAATGCCCATGAGCTTCGACGCCTGCACCACGGCTGTGAGCATGGGCACCGTTGACATGGCTATATCCGGCTTCTCCTGGAAGCAGGACCGCGAGGACGGCTTCAACCTCTCGGATTTCTACTACCCAGGGGACAACGAGAGCGACCAGGTGGTGATAGTCCGCAAGGAGGACGAGGGCAAGTACACCTCTGCCGGGGACTTTAACGGCGTGAAGGTGGGCGCCCAGACCAGCTCCCTCCAGGAGTCCCTCTGCCAGGAGCAGCTTCCCGGCTGCGAGATAGTGGTGGTGGGTGACCTGGGCACGGCCCTCCTGCAGCTCAAGAAGGGCGACTTTGACGCGATGGCCGTGGCGAAGGGCCAGGCCGACGTGTTCATGTCCAACGACCCGGACGTGGCCCTTTCCGGCTTCCAGTTCGAGGTGGACGACAAGTACACAGCCAACGTCATCGTCATGAAAAAGGGCAACGACGACCTGACGAAACAGGTCAACGACATACTGAAAAAGGCCTACGACTCCGGGGTCTACGGAGAGTGGTACGACGAGGCCAAGGAGATGGCCATGAGCGCCACCGCCCAGGAGGTCACCATTGAGGATGAGTCATCCTCCGGGGAGGACGGGGCCGAGGACGGGTCCTCCCAGCTCGAGTCGGAGTGATAAATAGCCAGACCGCGTACCCGCCCGGCAGAACGGGCGGGTACTGTCATGACGGGCTATCTATCATACTATTACTATCATACTATAAAATAAAAAGATAAAACACAAATATCTTTGGAGGGAGCAGGGGAATGGATCTATCACAGATAGTGCCGAATATAGTGAAGCTCTTGCAGCAGTATTGGCAGGTGTTTTTGCTGGAGGGCGTTGCGAACACCCTGAAGCTGACAGCCATAGCGGTGCTGTTCGGGGTGATCCTGGGGACGCTGGTAGCCATGGCGAAGATGTGCAGGTTCAAGGCCGTGAGGTTCATGATCGGGGTATATATAGAGGTGATAAGGGGCACGCCAATATTACTGCAGCTCTACATATTCTATTTCGTGCTCTCGAACGTGTTCTCCTTTTTGCCGCTTACGCCCTTTATGTGGGTGGCCCTGGCCCTGTGCATAAACTCCTCGGCCTATGTGTCCGAGGTGATAAGGGCGGGCATACAGGCCGTGGACAAGGGGCAGACCGAGGCGGCAAGGAGCCTTGGGCTCTCCGGGCGGCAGGCTATGACAAGGATAGTGCTGCCCCAGGCGGTGAGGAATATTCTGCCGGCCCTGGGCAACGAGTTCATCATGATGCTAAAGGAGACCTCTCTCGCGTCCACCTTCTTCCTGGGGGACCTGATGACCTCGTACCTCTTAGTGGGCGGGGCCACGTATTTAAGGTTCGAGGCCCTCATCATCGTGGGCGTGATATATCTCTGCCTGACCTTCCCCCTGAGCAAGGTCGTGGCGGCATTCGAGAGGAGGATGGCGCGTGGAACAGCGGACTGAGCTTATAAAGACGGTGGACCTTCACAAGAGCTTTGGCAAATTGCAGGTCCTGAAGGGCGTGTCGGAGACCATACGCTCCGGCGAGGTGGTGTCGGTGATAGGCCCCTCGGGGGGCGGCAAGAGCACCTTCCTGCGGTGCCTGAACCTGCTTGAGGCCCCGGAGCAGGGGCAGATATTCTTCGAGGGGGTGGAGATAACCGGGAAGAAGGTGGACATCGACCTGCACAGGCAGAAGATGGGCATGGTGTTCCAGCACTTCAACGTGTTCCCGCACCTGAGCGTGAAAAGGAACATCACCCTTGCGCCCACCCTTGTAAAGGGCATGAGCGAGGGGGACGCGGATAAAAAGGCCATGGAGCTGCTGGAGCGGGTTGGCCTTGCGGACAAGGCGGAGGTCATGCCCGGGAAGCTCTCCGGCGGGCAGAAGCAGCGGCTCGCCATAGTCCGGGCCCTTGCCATGGAGCCGGACGTGATGCTCTTTGACGAGCCCACCAGCGCCCTGGACCCTGAGATGGTGGGGGAGGTGCTGGAGGTCATAAAGGGGCTGGTGGAGACCGGCATGACCAGCGTGATAGTCACCCACGAGATGGGGTTTGCAAGAGAGGTTTCAGACCGGGTGCTCTTTATGGCCGACGGGGTGATAATGGAGTCGGGTGCGCCGGAGGAGCTGTTCAGCGCGCCGAAGAACCCGCGTTTGCAGGATTTCCTGGGGAAGGTGCTGTAAAAGGAGGCCGGTCCAGCGGGCCTTACGCTGGCGGGGGTCTTGGGGGCGGAGCCCTTGAGTTCACTCCGTGAACTCGGCCGCCGGAGGCCGTAAATGTGATCAAGAAAGGAACTTAGAGTATGACTAAGAATGACATATACAAGCTACTGGACGAAAAGCAGGACATATTCATAGAGGTATCGGACAAGATATGGGGGGACCCGGAGCTGTCCCTGTCTGAGCACAACGCGGCGAAGCTCTACGAGAGGACCCTCTCGGAGCTGGGCTTTGAAGTGGAGCACGGCGTGGCGGGGATAGAAACGGCCTTCTCGGGGAGGTTCGGCAGCGGGAAGCCGGTGATAGGTATCCTTGGGGAGTATGACGCCCTTGCGGGGCTGAGCCAGAAGGCCGGGGAGCTATCCCCCTGCGAGGAGGTCCAGGGGGGCTCGGGCCACGGCTGCGGGCACCATATGCTGGGGGCAGGGAGCCTGGCGGCGGCCTGGGCGGTAAAGGAGTACCTGGCGGCTACAGGGGAGAGCGGCACGGTGATATACTACGGCTGCCCCGGTGAGGAGGGCGGCGCGGGCAAGGCGTTCATGGCCCGGGAGGGGCTGTTCTACTCCCTGGACGCGGCGCTGACCTGGCATCCTGGCACGGCAAACGAGATATTCTCCGGCACCAACAACACCAGTATGCAGGTGGAATACACCTTCAACGGCACAGCCGCCCACGCGGCGGGGAACCCCCATCAGGGGAGGAGCGCCCTGGACGCGGTGGAGCTGATGAACATAGGGGTGCAGTTTTTGAGGGAGCATATCCCCAATACCGACTGCCTGCACTACGCCATCACCAATACCGGGGGGATATCCCCGAATGTTGTGCAGAGCAAGGCAACTGTCCTCTATATGGTGCGGTCGAATAATGTGCCCAACAATAAGAAGCTGCTGGCGCGGGTAGACGATATAGCTAAGGGCGCGGCGCTGATGACCGGCACTTCCTTTAAGAGGAGGTTCATTGACGGCACGGCTGACCTGCTGCCCAACGAGGCGCTGGAGCGGGCGCTGTACGCGAATATGGAGGAGATACCCCTGCCGGAGTACACCAAGGAGGAGCGGGACTTTGCCGCCAAGCTGGACGCCACCTGCCCGAATGACGGCGAGCTGCCGGGGATCGGGGCGAAGTACGACCAGGAGGTCCGCAGGAGGGTGTCGGAGCTGTCGGACAATGGCAGCGCGCCCTTGAACGACTTCCTGTGCCCGTTCTTCCACAGCACCAGCCAGGAGCCGGGCTCCACCGACGTGGGGGACGTGAGCTGGCAGACGCCCACCGCCCAGATAAGCACCGCCACCTGGACCGCCCATTCACCGGGGCATAGCTGGCAGAACGTGAGCGGGGGGAAGACCGGCATAGCCCATAAGGGGCTGATGTACGCGGCGAAGGTGCTGGCGGGGACAGCCATCGACCTTATCACCAGGCCGGAGCTTTTGGAGAAGGCCAGGGCGGAGTTCAAGGTGATGGCGGCGAAGGGCTACGACTGTCCGATAGAGCCGGACGCAGTGCCGGTGCCCGTGGAAGAAATGCTATAGCAGAATGCTATGGGAGAGCGCGCGAAGCGAAACGCGGTCCAGGCGCGCCCGGCGCCTGGCGGGGTTTGGGGCAGCGCCCCAAGCCCTTGACTCAGAGCGAAGCTCTGAAAAAAGGTGACACATGAAGATCGACAGACTAATAGGAATACTATCCATACTGCTTCAGCGGGAAAAGGTCACAGCGCCTTTTCTCGCTGCGACTTTCGAGGTCTCCCGCCGCACCATCAGCCGTGACATCGAAGCCCTCTGCCGGGCGGGTATCCCCATCAGCACCGCCCAGGGCGCGGGGGGAGGGCTGTCCATCATGAGCGGCTACAGGGTCGACAAGGCCCTGCTCACCTCCGGAGACATGCAGGCAATTCTAGCGGGGCTCCGGAGCCTTGACAGCGTCAGCGGCACCAACAGGTACTCCCAGCTGATGGAGAAGCTGGCGGGCCCGGAGCTCATGGCCCGGGAGGGCTCCCTGCTCATAGACCTGTCCTCCTGGTACAAGGGGCCGCTGTCTGAAAAGCTGGGGCTCCTGCAGGAGGCCATCGGCGGATCGAGGCTTGCGGGCTTTTGCTACTATGCCCCGGGCGGGGAGAGCAGGCGGACCGTTGAGCCCTACTATATCGTGTTCAGATGGGGGAGCTGGTACGTGTGGGGGTACTGCCTAGATCGGGAGGACTACCGGCTATTTAAGCTGAACCGCATGACCGGGCTCACCCTGAAGGAGGGCTTCGCGCCCCGGGAGGCCCCATACCCGGACCTCTCGGACGAGCGGGTATTCCCCGGGAATTACCGGGTGGAGGTGCTGGCGCCCCCGGAATACAAGTGGCGCTTAGTGGAGGAGTACGGCGAGGGCTGCTTTACGGTGGAGCCAGACGGGAGGTGCAGGGCGAGGATAGACTTTACCAATCTTGACAGCGCCGTCAGCTGGCTGCTGTGCTTTCGTGGGGACGCTGAGCTTATAGGCCCTCCAGAGGTCAGGGAGGAGCTCTTGAGGATGGGCAGAAAAATTCTTGATATGTATGGGGAAACATGACATACTGCTGTCATGTTCGCAGGGGTATAATGGGGGAAAACATCCGACAGGAGGTAAGGTATGGACATACAGAAAGCAAAGCAATTTATCATCAGCAGCGCCCGGCCCCTGGAGCTGGCCTGGTACAGGGCGGTGTTCGAGGGCGGGCCGAAGCAGGCGGTCATAGAGGAGCTGAAGAAGTTTCAGAACCCCGACGGCGGCTTCGGGAACGCTCTTGAGCCGGACAACTGGAACCCCAACTCCACCCCCATCACCACCAACGCCGCGCTTATCTGCCTGTGCGAGACCGGCGCGCTCAAGGAAGCCGCTGACGTGACCGCGGGCATTGCGCGCTGGCTGAAAAGCGGGGACGGCTTTATCCCGGAGAAGCAGCGCTGGGCGGGTACGGTGCCCTCGAACCTGGAGCACCCCCACGCCATATGGTGGGAGCCAGGGGACAATGAGGGCGAGGGCTTCAACCCCACGGTGTCCCTGGCGGCGTTCCTCTGCTGTGTGGACGGCGGGGAGCGCTGGAGGGGGCTGGCGCGGGAGGCCTTCCGGTGGCTTGAGACTGTAGAGGAGGCTGACAGCCATGAGGTCCAGTGCTTTATGCTGGCCCACAGGATGATGGAGCTCTGCGGCGTTACGGACGTTATCGACCTTGACAAGGCCCGGGAGGCCGTGAAGCGGGCCGTGGGGCTGGCGGTGTGCAGGGAGCCTGAGAAGTACGGCGTGGAGTACGTGGCGGGGCCCTCGGCCTTCTTCCACGGGGAGAGCCCCTATGTGCCCGAGGGCGTCGAGGAATTGGTAAAGGCCGACCTTGCCGCTATAGATAAGCTCCAGATGGAGGACGGCGGGTTCGACATCACCTGGCAGTGGTACACCCCCTATGAGCAGGAGTATAAGCAGGCAAGGGACTGGTGGCGTCCAAAGGTGACTATGGAGAAGCTGGGGTTCTACCTGGCCTTTAATGGGGGAGGACCGAAATGAAGCTTGTGCCCACGATAAATTTCGGAGGGAACTGCCGGGAGGCCATATATACCTATGAAAAGGCCTTTGGCGGCAGGATAAACTGCCTGATAACATACGGCGAGGCGGACGACCCGGAGTATAACCCGCAGCTGAAAGAGGGCCAGAGGGAGTATATCTACCACTCCGAGCTGCTGCTGGGCGGGGAGCGGATCATCATGGCGGACCATATCGACATAGAGTTTGAGACCTGCTATTCCAACTTCCTGACTGTGATGATGGACACAAAGGAGGAGGTACAGCGGGCGTATGAGGTGATGAAGGAGGGGAGCCGCGCCATATACCCCATGGAGGCCACGCCCTACAGCTCCTGCCGGGTGGTCTTCGTGGACAGGTTCGGCATACGGTGGGGCATCATGACCGAGCAGACAGAGAGATAGTCCAAAGGGCGCGATGCGGCTTGACAAACGGGCCGGAATGGTCTATAATAAAGACAGAAAAAAAGCGGAGCCCGCCGGTCGACGGCTGGCCCGAGTTAAGTTCTATATTATCAAAGTAACCGTTCCCCGGTCCGGAACGGTTACTTTTTTGCGTCTATCAGTGCCATCAGGAGAAGGACTATGACGTTGATAAAACCGATAATCAACGTAGCCATTATCCCTAGGACATCACCTATAGGCACGCTCATAAGTACGCCCTCCTTTTTCCAGTAGATTCCCTTTCGGGTTTCTATGTTATCAGAGGGTCCAGTCCCTCTGCTGAGGGCGGAGTTTCCCGGTAGTCCGCGCAGCGGGGGCGGCTACTTCGTAGCCAAGGGAAATCTCCGGGATTTGGCAAAGCCAATATCCACCAACCGTCCACCATTTTCCTGACGGACTCCTTACTGACATAATACCAGATATTTCCCAAAATGCAAGGGCTTTCTCCCTGCGCATACAGAGCCGGTTTCCCGCCGGGCCGTGCTTTTTGGGCTTGCCAGACAGCGCGGTTTTTGCTATAATGTAGCAAACTGAAAAAAAGGAGCGTCCCAATGAAATCCTACGATTCCCGCCCCGCAAGGCTTCTCTCGGCCCGGGAGCTGGCCCCCGGCATATTCGACTTCACCCTAAACTGCCCGGAGCTTGCCGCCAAAGCCGTCCCCGGGCAGTTCGCCCAGATACTGGTCCCCGGACACACCCTGCGCCGCCCCATATCCATATGCGGCATAGACAAAGCGTCAGGCACCCTGCGCTTCGTGTTCCAGGTCCGGGGGGAGGGCACTGAAAAGCTTTCCCGGTATAGGCCCGGGGACGATATCGACATACTGGCCCCACTGGGCAAGGGCTTCCCCCTTGACAGGACAAAACGCACCCTCTTGATGGGCGGCGGTATAGGCGCGCCCCCCCTGCTGGCCGCCGCGAAGGAGCTGGGAGAGACGGCCGTGGCCGTGCTGGGCTTCCGCAATAAGGAGCTGGCAATACTTGAGGAGGACTTTAAAAATACCGGGGCGAAGGTGCTCATAGCCACAGACGACGGCTCCTACGGCTATCACGGCCTTGTGACAGAGCTTGCCGCCGGGGAGGACTTCCAGGTGCTCATGGCCTGCGGGCCCAGGCCAATGCTCCGGGGGGCGAAGGCCCTGGCAGAGAGCAGGGGGGTGCCGGGGTACCTCTCCCTTGAGCAGCGGATGGCCTGCGGGGTGGGGGCGTGCCTTGGCTGCGCGGTGGCCCTTACAGACGGGAGCGGCCGGGAGTATTTCGGCCACGTGTGCAAGGACGGCCCGGTATTTCCCATGGACATGGTGAAGGAGGTATAAATATGGCAGCCTTAAACGTGAACATAGCCGGTGTGGAGTTCAAAAACCCCATAATAGCCGCCTCGGGCACCTTCGGCTTCGGGCGGGAGTACGCAGAGCTCTACCCCCTCTCGGAGCTGGGGGGGATAAGCTGCAAGGGCACCACCCTTTATGAGCGCCCCGGCAACCCGCCGCCCCGGGTCGCCGAGACCCCCGGGGGTATGCTCAACGCCGTGGGGCTCCAGAACCCAGGGGTGGAGCACTTTATAAACGAGGACCTGCCCTGGCTCGAAAAGCAGGGCACGAGGATAATCGCCAACGTGGCTGGAAGCAGTGTCGAGGACTACTGCCGGACGGCGGAGCTCCTCAACGACACCGCCGTGGACATGGTGGAGCTGAACATCTCCTGTCCCAACGTGAAGGAGGGCGGGGTGCAGTTCGGGGTCACCAAGGAGGGCGTTGAGGGCATGACCCGGGCGGTGCGGGACCGGTGCAAAAAGCCCCTGATGGTGAAGCTCTCCCCAAACGTCACCGACATCACCGAGATGGCTATAGCCGCCGAGAGCGGCGGGGCGGACGCTCTCTCCCTTATCAACACCCTGACGGGTATGCGCATAGACATCAACTCCCGCCGCCCGATCATCCGCAACAATACCGGGGGGCTCTCGGGCCCGGCGGTGCTGCCGGTGGCGATACGCATGGTCTGGCAGGTGTCACAGAGGGTGAAGCTGCCTGTTGTGGGCCTTGGGGGGATATCCACCTGGCAGGACGCGGTGGAGATGCTCCTGGCCGGGGCCAGCGCCATACAGGTGGGCACGGCCATATTTACGGACCCCTACGCGCCCATAAAGATACGGGACGGGCTTCTTGAGTTCATGGATAAAAACGGCGTGAAGTCCCTATCAGAGCTTACGGGGGGTGTGCGGCCGTGGTGACAAAGATCTATCTTATCAGGCACTGCCAGTCCATGGGGAACATCGAGCACAAGTTCCAGGGGCAGTATGACGCGGACATAAGCCCCGCGGGGGAGAAGCAGCTGGAATTATTGGGGCTGCGCTTTCGCAACGAGCCCATCGACGTGATATACACCAGCCCCCTTAAAAGGGCGCGGCTGACCGCCCAGGCCATCGCCAGGTACCATAATGGCATAGAGGTGGTGGACGAGCCGGGCTTTATCGAGATGGACGTTGGGGAGCTTGAGGACCGCTCCCTGAAGGAGCTGGCGCTGAACTACCCGGAGACCGCCGAAAAATGGGACAAGTCCCCGGACCTCTGCGAGTTCCCCGGCGGCGAGACCATGGGGCAGGTGTACGACCGGGTGAACGCCGCCCTTGACAGGGCGATCGCGGAGAACCCGGGCAGGACCGTGGTGGTGACCACCCACGGCGGGGTCCTTCGGAACCTCTATGCCCGGATACAGTACGGCGAGCCGAAGGGCATAAGAAAGAGCGAGGTATTTGGGAATACCGGGGTGAGCACGGTGATAGCCCAGGGCGGCAGGCTGCGCTTTGAGAGCACGAACGACCTTTCGCACCTGCCAAAGGATATGCGCAGGCCCCCCACCAGGTTCTCCTTTGAGGCATTCAGGGGGGGCGAGCCGGTATGATAATCCTGGGGATAGACCTGGGCCGCGCCCGGACAGGGCTCTCGGTCTGTGACAAAAACGAGCTGCTGGCAAGCCCCCTGAAGGTGATATGCCAGCGGGACCCGGAGAAGCTCTGCCGGGAGATAGCCCGGCAGGCAAAGGAAGCTGGCGCGGAGCTGCTGGCGGTGGGGCTCCCCCGGAACATGGACGGCTCCGAGGGGGAGAGCGCCAGGTTTGCCCGGGAAATGGGGGCGGAGATAGGGGGGCTCGCCTCCCTGCCGGTGCGGTTCGTGGACGAGCGGGGCACCACCATTACCGCCCACGGGTATCTGAACGAGACCAATACCCGGGGCAAAAGGAGGAAGGCCGTGGTGGACGCGGTGGCGGCGGTGGTGATACTTGAGGACTTTCTGCAGTACAGGAGGAACCACAGGGAAGAAGGCCGGCCTTTTGGGCATACTATATGACGATAGCGATATGACGGCCGCGATCGAGCTATCAAAAAAATGAGCAGACGGAAAGGTGTGTTGATATGTGCGGTAGCAAACGTAAGATAGTCCTGGTGGGCACCGGGATGGTGGGGATGAGCTTTGCCTATTCGGCCCTCAACAGGGGGCTCTGCGACACGCTGGTGCTGGTGGACGTGGACAGGAAGCGGGCCATGGGAGAGGCTATGGACCTGAACCATGGCCTGGCCTTCGCCGGCAGCAGCATGAAGATATACGCGGGGGAATACTCGGACTGCTCGGACGCGGACATGGTGGTGATATCCGCGGGCGTGGGGCAGAAGCCCGGGGAGTCCAGGCTGGAGCTGCTAAAGCGCAATACCGGGGTGTTCCAGTCTATCATAGAGCCGGTGGTGCGCTCGGGCTTCGGCGGGGTCTTCCTGGTGGCCACGAACCCTGTGGACGTCATGACCAGGGTGACCTTCGAGCTCTCGGGCTTCAACCCAAAGAGGGTCTTCGGCACCGGGACCACCCTTGACACCGCAAGGCTCAGGTACCTTCTGGGGGAATACTTCGCCGTTGACCCCAGGAACATGCACGCCTATGTCATCGGCGAGCACGGGGACAGCGAGTTCGTCCCCTGGAGCCAGGCCATGATAGCCACAAAGCCTGTGATAGACGTGTGCGGGCAGTCCGGGGGCAGGTACCAGCTTTCAGAGGTGCAGAGGCTGAGCGATGAAGTGCGGGACGCGGCCCAGCGCATAATCGAGGCGAAGAAGGCCACCTATTACGGCATAGGCATGGCGATGGTGCGCATAGCCCGGGCGGTGCTCTCGGACGAGAACTCGGTGCTGACCGTGTCCGCGAGGCTCTGGGGGGAGTACGGCCAGAGGGGGGTCTATGCCGGGGTGCCCTGCGTCGTGAACCGCAACGGCGTGGACCGGGTGCTCGAGCTGGGGCTCACCGAAGAGGAGCGGGAGAAGTTCAGCGAGTCCTGCGGCATACTGGAGGAGAGCTACCAGGGGCTGGAGCTGTAGGGCCGGTCTTTGGGCGGGCCCTGGGGAGAGGGGCGGTAAACTCTTGTGGTGCAGCCCCGCCCCGTATACATCCGGCTGGGAATTTTGCAAAGACGTTTCCCGAGGCAGCGATTTTATGTTGACAAACGGCGTAAAATGGTGTATAATCCCTAAGGTGTAAAGAGAATCCCTTTACAGAGATGAAGAAGGGGCCGCCTGAGGGGGCGGGAGGAGAAAGGAAGGATAGCCCGGATGCCCAAGGACCTGAGGATATCGGTGCTGCTGGACTTTTACGGAGAGATGCTCACCGATACCCAGCGTGAGACCCTTGACGAATACTATAACCAGGATATGTCCCTGGCTGAGATAGGCGAGGAGCGGGGTATAAGCAGGCAGGGCGTGAGGGACTCCATAAAGAGGTCCAAGGAGCAGCTTGTTGAGATGGAGGAGAAGCTGGGGCTTGCAAGGAGGTTCCGGGAGGTACAGGAGGCGCTTGCCGAGATATGCGACTGCGCCCTTGAGATACAGGATCTGAACGCCGGGGATATAGATGGGATCGACAGGAGCGCCCGGGAGATAATCGGGCTGGCGAAGAAAATCTCGGACGAGGAGTAGTCGTGGCAATGGCATTTGAAGGCTTAGCGGAAAAGCTCAGTAATTCTTTCAAAAAGCTCAGGAGCAAGGGCAGGCTCACTGAAGGCGACGTAAAGGACGCGATGAGGGAAGTCCGGCTTGCCCTGCTGGAAGCGGACGTGAACTATAGGGTGGCAAAGGAGCTCACCGGGAAGATAACGGAGCGCGCCATAGGCGAGGAGGTCATGGAGAGCCTGACCCCGGCCCAGATGGTGGTCAAGATAGTCAATGAGGAGCTGACCTCCCTAATGGGAGGCAGCGAGGAGCGGCTCAGGAGCCCGGCCCATCCCCCGGCGGTGATAATGCTGTGCGGCTTGCAGGGCGCGGGCAAGACCACCCACGCGGCGAAGCTTGCCTATATGCTGAAAAGCCAGGGCCATAGGCCCCTGCTTGCGGCCTGCGACGTGTACCGCCCGGCGGCTATAAAGCAGCTGCAGGTGATGGGCGGGAAGGCCGGGGCCCCTGTGTTCGAGCGGGGCTCCGGGGACCCGGTGGAGACGGCGAGGGAGGCCGTGCGGCACGCAAAGGACTACGGGCACGACTACCTGCTGATAGACACCGCCGGACGCCTGCAGATAGACGAGGAGCTTATGGACGAGCTCAGAAGGATGAAGGAAGCGGTAAACCCCACGGACGTGCTGCTGGTGGTGGACGCCATGATAGGCCAGGAGTCGGTGAACGTGGCGAAGGCCTTCGACGAGCTCTTAGACATCACCGGGGTGATACTCACAAAGCTGGACGGCGACACCAGGGGCGGCGCGGCGCTGTCCATAAAGGCGGTCACCGGCAAGCCCATCAAGTTCGCGGGCTCCGGGGAGAAGCTGGAGGGCCTTGAGGTGTTCCACCCGGACAGGATGGCCAGCAGGATACTGGGCATGGGCGACGTGCTGAGCCTTATCGAGGAGGCCGAATCAAGGCTTGACGAGAAGGCCGCGGCAAAGACCGCCCAGCGGATGATGAACAATAAGCTGGACCTGAACGATATGCTCGAGCAGTTCCAGCAGGTGAAGAAGATGGGGCCCATAAAGGGCATTCTGCAGAAGCTGCCCGGGGTGGGAAACAAGCTGGACGACGTGGACATCGACGACAGGATAATGGACCGCACGGCGGCTATAATACTCTCGATGACCCCCTACGAGCGCGCCCACCCGGATGAGCTGAACGCCAGCAGGAAGAAGAGGATAGCGGCGGGCTGCGGCCAGAGGGTGGAGGACGTGAACAGGCTCCTCAATCAGTTCAGGCAGACCCAGAAGCTCGTGAAGCAGTTCGGCGGCAGGAAGGGCAAAAGGAAGCTCAAGGGGATGGGCGGCGGTATGCCTGGTATGCCGTTCTAGGGGACAGGGTTTTACCAGCTGTCCCGAAGGGATAGACGAGGGCAGGCTATTCGGGTCCAGGCCCTGGCCGGGGTCTCGCCGCCGCCGGCGGCGGTGAACTTCCCCGTGGCGGACAGCTTTGACCGGTGCATGAGGAGCATAGAGCGCGGCGGCATCGTGACCGGGGAGAAGCTGGGGCCGGAGGTTGGCGTAATTGAGAGCCTTGGGGCCTATGAGAGCTTACCGAGGGAATAAACGCACTAATGTGCTTTATTATACAATTAACATAAATTTTTTTGGAGGTAGTTAAAATGGCAGTAAAGATCAGGCTGCGCCGCATGGGCGCTAAGAAGAATCCCTTTTACCGTATCGTGGTGGCGGACTCCAGGTTCCCCAGGGACGGGCGCTTCATCGAGGAGATCGGGTACTATAACCCCATGGAGGAGCCCAGCGTGGTGAAGGTCGACCCGGAGAAGGCAAAGAAGTGGATCGAGGACGGGGCGCAGCCCACGGATACAGTGAGGGAGCTGTTCAAGAAGCACGGCGTTATCTGAGAAACCAGGGCCTTAGGGCAGATACAGGAACGAGAGGGGGGAGAAGGAGTTGCAGGAGCTTTTGAAGGCTATAGCCTCGGGGCTGGTGGAGCGGCCGGAGGAGGTCAGCGTGACCGCCGAGGAGAATGAGAACGGCGTGACCGTGTACCGTCTGCATGTAGCGGAGGAGGACATGGGAAGGGTCATAGGGAAGCAGGGGCGTATTGCCAAGGCCATAAGGGTGGTCATGCGCGCGGCCGCTACCCGGAATGATATGAAGGTGATGGTCGAGATCGAGTGACAGTATAAGGGCGCAGGAGCGCCCTTTTTTGTTGCAGGGCGCGAAGCGAAAAAAGTTTTTGAGGAGTCAAGAGGAACTTTTTACAAAAAGTTCCTCTTGGGAGAGGGGCGAAGCCCCGATAAGAAAAACCAGAAACCAGAGGACCAAAAGCAAAAAAGCAGAGGAACGAAACCAGAGGACCAAAACCAGAAAACCAGAGGACCAAAAGCAGAGGAACAAAAAATGAAACAATACCTAGAAGCAGGAAAAATAACCCGCACCCACGGGATCCGGGGCGAGCTGGTAATGGAGGTCTGGGCCGACTCCCCCTCCGTGATATCAAGCCTCGGCGAGCTATACTACGACCCCGACGGCACCCGGCCCATTGGCCTGATAAGCAGCCGCGAGCATAAGGGCCGCCTGCTATTGACCCTAAGGTCCGTCAGCACCGTAGAGCAGGCGGACAGGCTCCGGGGCAGGATACTATATTTGAACCGCGACGACATCGCCCTCCCCGAAGGCCGCTACTTCCTGGAGGACCTGATAGGCCTCAGAGCCATAGACGGCGAGACCGGGCAGTCCTACGGCACTATCGCAGAGGTGATCCCCGCCCCGGCGAACGATGTCTACCGGATCACAGACGGCGGCAGGGAGTACCTGTTCCCGGCGGTGGAGCATATGATAAAGCGCACGGATATCGAGTCCGGCGTGATAGAGCTGCTGCCGATCCCGGGCATTTTCGACGGGGGCGGTGAGGAGGCCTGATGCGCATAGATATCTTCACCCTGTTCCCGGAGATGTTCCCGATGGTGCTGGAAAACAGCATTGTGGGCAGGGCCAGGCGGCGGGGGCTTTTACAGGTCTGCTGCCACCAGCTCAGGAGCTTCTCCCCGGACAGAAGGGGCCGGGTGGACGACACGGTGTTCGGGGGTGGGAAGGGCATGCTCCTGGCCGCCGAGCCCTTTGCCCGGGGCCTGGACGCCCTCTGTGAGCACCTGGGCTATATGCCATATATAGTGTATCTGTCCCCGAGGGGCCGGGTGCTGGACCAGCAGAAGGCAAGGGAGCTCTCGGCACTGCCGGGGCTGGCGCTCCTGTGCGGGCACTATGAGGGGGTGGACCAGCGGGTGCTGGAGGAGTACGGGGTGGAAGAAATTTCCATCGGGGATTATGTGCTCACCGGCGGGGAGCTGCCCGCGATGATACTCACGGACGCGGTGAGCCGTATGCTGCCGGGGGTGCTGTCTGAGGACGCCTGCTTTCAGGAGGAGAGCCACTATAAGGGGCTTTTGGAGTACCCGCAGTACACAAGACCTGTGGTCTGGAGGGGCCGGGAGGCTCCCTCAGTGCTGCTCTCGGGGCACCACGGGAACATTGAAAGGTGGCGCAGGGAGCAGTCGGTGCTCGTCACGAAGCAGAACCGTCCTGACTTGTACGAGGACTATTTAAATAAATTACACTGAAAAAAAGTTTCAAAATATTTGTTTAAACTGTACAGTCAGAGATTGAATATAAATTTTTCCTTGTTCATCTGCCCAAAAATGCGCTAAACTTGTTGACGGCGGGAAAAAATGTGGGTATAATTAGCATAGTTTGTGAGGGCTCCATGGACCGGCCCGTATGAGGTGGTCCGTGGACGCTCGAGGGCTCTGGAAGCCACGAAAGCAGTAAAACAAAAGTCTTTGGGGTCCAATTTCAAAATTCTGTAGGAGAGTGAATGTACATGTGCGCAAAGGAAGTTCTGGTTCAGAATCAGGTAGGTCTTCACGCCCGCCCCGCCACTTTCTTTATCCAGAAGGCTAATGAGTTCAAGTCTTCTATCTGGGTAGAGAAAGAGGAGCGGAGGGTAAACGCCAAATCCCTGCTTGGCGTGTTGAGCTTGGGGATAGTTGGCGGAGTGAGCATCCGTATCATCGCCGACGGCACCGACGAACAGGAGGCCGTGGACGCCCTGGTAGCCCTGGTAAATTCCGGGTTCGCCGAGTAAGGCTCTGAGAAATTGGGCACCGCAGGAATTGCGGTGCTTTTTCTTTAGTATGGAGAGGTGACAGCCATGGACGAGAGAGAGGAGAAGCGGCGGGAGCTCAGGGCTAAGGCCATGCAGCTGCCTTTGACCCCGGGGGTGTATATCATGCACGATAGGTCCGGGGAGATAATATATATAGGAAAGGCAAAGGCCCTGAAGAACAGGGTCAGCCAGTATTTCGGGTCGGAGAGGAATCATGACGCCAAGGTGCGCAGGATGGTGTCTAATGTGGACTATTTCGAGTATATACTCACCGACAGCGAGTTTGAGGCGCTGGTGCTGGAGAGCAGCCTTATAAAGCAGAACCAGCCTAAGTACAACATCTTGCTGAAGGACGACAAGGGGTACTGCTATATAAAGGTCAGCGGCGGGGACTGGCCCAGGCTCTCGGCGGTGCTCCAGAAGGATGATGATGAGGCGAAGTATATAGGGCCCTATCTCAGCTTCTGGTCAATCAGGGAGACGGTGGACGCTGCAAGGAAGATATTCAGGCTGCCGGACTGCAACAGGAAGTTCCCAAGGGACATTGGGAAGGACAGGCCCTGCCTTAACTTCTATATAGACCAGTGCTGCGCCCCTTGCCGGGGGAAGGTGAGCAATGATGACTATAACGAGGCGTTTTTGCAGGCCCTGGACTTTGTGAAGGGGGGCAGCAGCACCTCTGTGCGGGAGCTCACAAGGAGGATGGAGCAGGCGGCTGAGGAGCTGGACTTTGAGCTGGCGGCAAGGCTCCGGGACAGGATAAACGCCATAAATAAGCTTCGGGACAGGCAGAAGGTGGTGGAGAGCTCCGTGCTGGAGCAGGACGTTTTCGCCCTGGCCCAGGGGGAGAGCCAGACGGCCTTTGAGGTGTTCAGGTTCACAGGTGGCAAGCTCACCGACAGGGAGAGCTTCCTCACCGAGGGCACCGAGCCGGACCCTGAGGCGCGCTCCGGGTTCCTGCGCCAGTATTACGCCATGCGGGACAGGATACCCCCGGTGGTGACCCTGGACGGCGAGTGCGACGAGAAGGAGCTCGTGGCAAGGTGGCTGACGGACAGGCGGGGGAAGGCGGTGAAGATAAACGTGCCCCAGAAGGGGAGCCAGAAGCGCCTGTGCGATATGTGCCATACTAACGCCGCCGAGTATCTGGCCCAGAGGTCGGGGCTCCAGGGGCGGGACGCCTCGGCCCTGGACGAGCTGCGCAGGCTTTTGGGCCTTGAGAAGTCCCCGGCCTATATCGAGTGCTATGACATCTCGAACCTGCAGGGGGGCGAGAACGTGGCGGGGATGGTGGCCTTTGAAAACGGCAGGCCCTTGAAGTCCGCGTACAGGCGCTTCAAGATAAAGACCGTGGAGGGCCAGGACGACTACGGCTCCATGCGGGAGGTCATAGGCAGGCGCTTCGGGGAGTACAGGGCGAAGCAGGCCGAGGGGGACGGCACCGGCTTCGGGCGGCTGCCGGACCTTATCCTGCTGGACGGGGGCCGGGGGCATGTGAACGCGGTGCAGCCGGTCCTGGAGGAGATGGGCATAGAGGTGCCACTATACGGCCTTGTGAAGGACGACAAGCACAGGACCCGGGCCATAGCCCAAAGCGGCGGGGAGATATCGATAACCTCCACCAGGAAGGCATTCACCCTGCTCTCCACCATACAGGACGAGGTGCACAGGTTCGCCATCGGCTACCACAGGCAGCAGCGGAAGAAGTCCGCCATATCCAGCACCCTGCTCTCAATAGAGGGCGTAGGCCCCCAGAGGGCAAAGGCTCTTTTAAAGCATTTCAAGACAGTCGCGGCGGTAGGCGAGGCGGAGCTCTCGGAGCTGGAGAGGGCCCCCGGCATGAACAAGCCCTCGGCCAAGAGGGTCTACGACTATTTTCATGGGGAAAACAGTTGACATTTGCAGTAAAAAATGGCATAATAACGTGAGAAAGTTTCGTCCACCTTTTCAAAGGTGGCAGGGTCTGGGGCAGCGCCCCAGGACCTTATAAGGGAGCAGAACATGCGGATCATAGCAGGAGAGCGCCGGGGCAGGAAGCTCCTGTCCCCGGAGGGGGCCGGGGTGCGGCCCACCACCAATATGGTAAAGGAGTCCGTCTTCAATATATTGCAGTTCGGCATAGAGGGCCGCAGGTTCCTGGACCTGTTCGCGGGCTCCGGCCAGATGGGCCTGGAGGCATTGAGCCGCGGGGCCAGAGAAGCCGTATTCGTAGACAGCAGCCGTGAGTCCCTGAGGGTGATAGAGAAAAACATCGCGGCGGCAGGCTTCGGCGGCAGGGCAAAGGTGGCGGCGTCGGACTTCGCGGGCTTTTTAAAGGCCGGGCGGGACTCCTTCGACGTGGCCTTTATAGACCCGCCCTACGGTGAGGGCCTTATGGAGCGGGCCCTGGAGCTCACGGCCCTTCGGATGTCCCCGGGGGGAGTGATGCTCTGCGAGCACGGCAGCCGGGAGGAGCTGCCTGAGAGGGCGGGGGAGTTTTTTAAGGCCAAGGTGTATAAGTACGGCAGGACGTCGGTGACGGCGTACAGGGCCGGTGAGAAACAGCAGAGGAGCGGGGAGACATGAGCTGCCATATTACCACAGCCATCTGTCCGGGCAGCTTTGACCCGGTGACCCTTGGGCACCTGGATATCATAAGCCGGGCCAGCAAAATTTTCAGTCGGATAATAGTGGCTGTGCCGGTAAACCCGGACAAGCGCTACAGCTTCACCGTGGAGGAGCGCATTGAAATGCTCTCCAAGGCCATAGGGGCCGCGGGGCTCTCCAATGTGGAGTGCGACCGGGTGGAGGGCCTGCTCGCGGACTACGCCAGGGAAAAGGGCGCGGCGGTGGTGGTGAAGGGCCTGAGGGCCCTGACGGACTTTGAGTATGAGTTCCAGCAGGCCCTGACCAACAAGAAGCTGAACCCCTCCCTGGAGACCATATTCCTGTCCACCAGCGCGGAGCATATGTTTTTGAGCTCCTCGATGGTGAAGCAGGTGGCGGGGTTCGGGGGGGATATCTCCCATTTTGTGCCGGGGTGCATACTGGACGCTATAAGCGAAAGGCTCTGCTCAAGGCGGTAAGGGCCTTGAGCTAGAATGCCGGGAAAGGAAACGGAGCAGAATGAGCAATAATCAAGCGACCATCGAAGACCTGATAGACGAAATGTACGACGCCCTTGAGAAGGGCTGGAAAATGCCCCTATCCTCCGGGAAGGTGCTGGTGGACAGCGAGGAGATACGGGACATCCTTGACGATATCCGGGACGTGTTCCCCCAGGAGATAAGCGAGGCAAAGCGCATAGTCGCCGACCACGGGCAGATCATAAACGAGGCCAGGCGCCAGGCGGACAGCATCATCCAGGCCGCCGAGGAGCGGGCAAAGTCCCTTGTGAGCCAGGAGGAGGTGGTCCTGAAGGCCCAGCAGCGGGCAAACGAGGTGCTGGCCCAGGCCCAGACCCAGTCCAGGGAGACCAGGAAGGCCTGCAACGAGTATGTGGAGGAGATAATGCGCCGCACGGACGAGTCCCTGTCCGAAAGCCTCACCGAGCTCCGCAAAACCAGGCAGAATATCAAGAACTCTCAGAGAAATTCACAAATGTAGGCAGGATATTTTGTGTAGAACAGCCAGATCGCTAATAGTGATAATTTTCCCCTTGCTAAATGGAGCGAGGGGAATTTTTGTTCCCACAAAATAGGGCCGAAGGCACGTTCGAGGTTTTCGGCGCCACAGGGGAACAAGATTTTGCGGTTGCAATCAGGTGGGGGATAAGGTATAATAATAGCACCCAAGTGGGGCAAAGTGGGGCAAAGTGGGGAGGCGGGGTCCATGCTGACAGGTGAATATCAGCACAGCATGGACCCGAAGGGCCGGGTGACGGTCCCCTCCCGCTTCCGCGAGGAGCTGGGCGAGCGCTTCTATGTGATGATCGGCACGGACGGCTGCCTGAACCTCCTCTCCGAGGAGCAGATACAGATAGCCACGGAGAAGATAAAGGCCCTGCCGCCCCAGCAGGCAAAGCTCCTTCTCCGGAAGACCTTCGGCCAGGCGGCCGAGGTGGAGCCGGACAAGCAGGGGAGGATACTGATCCCCGAGCAGCTCAGGAGCTACGCCGGGCTCACTAAGGACGTGACGCTGGTGGGGGAGTCCACCAGGGCGGAGCTCTGGGACACCGGGCGCTGGAAGGCCTATAACGACGCCCAGGACCCGGCGGATATCGAGGAGCTGATGAACCTGCTGACGCTGTAAGGCCCCGGCGTATCCAGCGTATAAGCTTATTTTAGCACAAGGGGGGGCGGACTGCAATGGATTTTGAGCATAAGCCCGTCCTCTTCAGGGAGACGATAGAGTCGCTGAACATAGTGCCGGGGGGGACATATATAGACGGCACTCTGGGGGGCGGCGGGCACTCCCGGGCCATACTGGAGGCCCTGGACGGCTCCGGCAGGCTCGTGGGCATAGACCAGGACCCGGACGCCATACGGGCCGCAGGGGAGCGGCTGGGGGGCTTCCCGAACTTCACGGCTGTGAGGGGGAACTTCTCCCGGATGGGGGAGCTCCTCCTGGAGCTGGGGATAAGCGGGGCCGACGGGGTGCTCCTTGACATAGGGGTGTCCTCCCACCAGCTGGACACGCCGGAGCGGGGGTTTTCCTACCACCACGACGCCCCCCTGGATATGCGCATGAGCCAGGAGGGGCAGAGCGCCTTTGACCTTGTGAACGGCCTTGGGAGCCGGGAGCTGGGTGAGCTGATATTTAAGCTCGGAGAGGACAGGAGCGCAAGGAGGATAGCCGAGGGGATCGTCCGGGCCCGGGGGGAGGGCCCGATAGAGACCACCGGACAGCTTGCACAGATAATAAAGGAGTCGGTGCCCGCGGCGGTAAGGCGCGGCGAGGGGCACCCGGCGAGGAGGACCTTCCAGGCGCTGAGGATAGCGGTGAACGGCGAGCTCGAGGCTCTGGAGCAGGGGCTGGACAGCGCCCTGAAGCTCCTGAGGCCCGGGGGGAGGCTCGCGGTGATAACCTTCCACTCCCTGGAGGACAGGATAGTAAAGCGCAGGATGGCGGAGTATTGCAGGGGGTGTACCTGCCCGCCGGACTTCCCGGTCTGCGTGTGCGGGAAGAAGCCGGGGGGGAAGCTCGTGCACCGCAGGGGGATAGCTCCGTCAGAGGAGGAGCTGAGGGAAAATCCCAGGGCCCGGAGCGCAAGGCTCAGGGTTTTGGAAAAGCTGTAACTTTTGGGAGAGAAAAAATCAGGCAGGCCAAAGGGGCCGGCCGGGGAGGACGAGTAAATGGCGAACAGGGCTGAGGCATACGATCTTTCGTATTTTGAGGACAGGGATACAGCACAGGGGCACGGCGGGGCCGTCTACGGGACAGGGGGCAGCCACGCGTACCAGCCCGTGGAGCTGCCCCAGGCTGAGCCGGAGCCGAAGGTCGTCGAGCTTCCGGAGAGGGAGCCTGAGGGCGAGCCCAGGCAGAGGCACAGGCCAAAGCGGAACCTTATGCGCATGGCGGCGGCGTGGCTGTGCTTCGGGCTGATATTCTCGGCGGTGATGACGGCGGTGTACAGCGAGGTGCAGCTGACCGAGCTGACCGAGAGGATAAACGAGGCCAAGAAGGACCTGGAGGAGGCAGAGAGCCTGGAGGTCCAGCTCACCATGCAGGCGGCCCAGAAGATGTCCGACGCGGAGGTCGAGCGCTACGCCACGGAGCAGCTGGGCATGGGGAAGGTCACAGGGTCCCAGGTGGTGTACCTGCACGTGGCCCAGCAGGACCGTGGCACGGTGGTCCAGGAGGTCGGGGAGGGCTCCTGGCTCGACAGGGCCATAGCGGCGGTAAGGGAATGGTTTGCCTGATGGAAGGAGGGGTCCCGGTGGACCCCGGGGCCTCCCCAGGACCCCCGGCAGTAATAACCCCGCCGGGTAAAGAATAAAAATGAAACATCGAGGGCCAATCCCGATCTTGGCTCTCATTTTTATAAAAAGCTTTCGGAGGAGAGTGTATGGCAAAGGGCACAGCTGAAAAAATAAGAAGGAAGGCATTGGGGCTCATGTGCGGGCTGCTGATAGTGGGCTTCGGCGCGGCGGCGTTGAGCCTTGTACACTGGCAGCTCATAAACGGCGAGGAGCTCAGCGCCAAGGCCATGGAGCAGAGCCTTAGGAGCACGGGCCTGCCCGCCATGCGGGGCACCATCTACGACGCCACTGGCACAAAGGTCCTGGCCCAGAGCGCTTCGGTGTGGACGGTGGTGCTGGAGCCCCACTACCTTGCAGAGGACGACAGCCTGAGAAGGAAGGTGGCAAACGGCCTTTCGGAGATACTGGGCCTTGACGCCGCCGAGCTCTATGAGCGCACCGGGGAGGTGGGCTCATACTACGACGTTATAGCCCGCAAGGTGGAGACAGAGGTCAGGGACAGGATAACCCAGTTTATGAACGACAACAAGATAGGCAACGGCATAAGGCTTATAGCCGACTATAAAAGGTACTACCCCTACGGCACCGTCGCCTCCAATATCCTGGGCTTCACCGGGGACGACAGCCAGGGGCTGGAGGGCCTGGAGCTCTACTACGAGGAGGAGCTCTCGGGGAGCGCTGGCAGGCTGATAGCCGCGAAAAACGCCTTCGGCACGGATATGCCCTTTGAGTATGAGCAGATAGTGGAGGCCGAGAACGGCTATGACCTGGTGCTCACCATCGACGAGACAGTGCAGAGCGTCCTTGAGAAGTACCTTAAGGAGGGCATAGAGAAGTTCTGGATAAAAAACGGCGCCGTCGCGGTCATGATGGACGTGGACACCGGGGGCATCCTGGGCCTTGCGACATACCCCTACTACGACCCCAACGACCCCTTTACCATACTCGACCAGAACCTTCTGGAGCAGGTGGAGTCGGCGCCGGAGGGGGACGAGCGGGTGGAGGTCAGGAGGGAGGCCCTGAACGTCCAGTGGAGGAACAAGGGGGTCTCGGACCTCTACTACCCGGGCTCGGTGTACAAGATGTGCGTGGGCTCGATGGGCATAGAGGAGGGGCTGATAACCGAGGACAGCCAGTATACCTGCACGGGCGGGGAGAAGCTGCCGGGGGTGAAGGACCCAATACACTGCTGGAACCATAGCGGGCACGGCACCACCACCTTCAGGGAGGGGCTCTGCAACTCCTGCAACCCATGGTTCATGCACATAGGCAGGGAGCTGGGCCCGGACCTTTTCTGCCGCTATAGGGAGGCCTTCGGCCTGGCGGATAAGACCGGCATAGACCTGCCCGGGGAGGGAAGGAGCATATTGCACAGCGTGGACAATATGGGCGAGGTGGAGCTGGTGGTGGAGGCCTTCGGGCAGAACTTCTCCATCACCCCCATACAGATGATAACCGCCAGCGCCGCCGTGGCGAACGGCGGGTATCTGGTGAGGCCCCATGTGGTGGACAGGATAGTGGACGAGGACGGCAATATCGTAAGGAACGCCGACTGCAGCTACAGGCGGCAGGTGATATCCGAGGACACCAGCGCCACCATATGCGATATTTTAAGGCAGAACGTGGCCTCGGGCACCGCCAGGGGCGGCTATGTGTCCGGCTACAGGATATGCGGCAAGACAGGCACCTCGGAGAAGGTGGATAAGCATAACGAGGACCTGCTGGAGGACCCCAACGCGAAGATGACCTATATCGCCTCGTACTGCGGCTTCGCCCCGGCCGAGGACCCCAGGTACGCCCTGCTGGTGTTCTTCGACGAGCCGGACGCCAGCTCCAACGGCGGCTATACCGCCGGGAACGCCATAGCCGGGCCGATCTTCTCGGCTATCATGCAGGAGCTGCTGCCCTACCTGGGGGTCGAGGTCATGTACGACGAGGACGAGTACAACGAGCACAGGGACACCGCCGCCCCCAACGTGGTGGGCATGACCATAAGGGAGGCCGTGGAAGCCATAAGGGAGGCCGGCCTTGAGTACGACATAGAGGGCAACGGCGACGACGAAGAGGGCTGGGACGAGTATAAGATAACCGAGCAGATACCCGAGGGCGGCACGACAGTGCCCCAGGATGGCAAGGTCGTGATGTTCACCACCGGCTATAATGTGAACGAGGTCATGGTGGAGGTGCCGGACTTCTTCCAGATGGATCTGATAAACGCCAGCTATGAGGCCCATATAAACGACCTGCAGATAACTGTAAACGGCAACCGGGATGGGGACACCAGGGTAATGATGCAGGGCATACCCGCCGGGGAGAAGGTGAAGAAGGGCACGGTGATAACCCTGACCTTCGCAAGCAACCTTAGCACGGACACATCTGTTACCATAGCAGAATAAAAAAGGGGAAACTGAGGAGGAAGCGCAAAATGAACAGTACATGGTTCCTGGTAACGGCGGCGGCAGGCTTCGGGATCACAGCGGTGCTGGGCTGGTGGGTGATACCGCTGCTCCACAGGCTGAAGTTCGGGCAGACTATCCGGGAGATAGGCCCGAAATGGCACAAGAAGAAGCAGGGCACCCCCACGATGGGGGGGATAATGTTCATCGCCGGCACTACGGCGGCGGTGCTCATATGCGTGCCGCTATGGTATATCCAGCAGGGCTTTGAGACTCCGCTCATGCTCATGAGGGTCTTCGGGGGCCTTGCAATGGCGCTGGGCTACGGGGCCATCGGCTTTATGGACGACTATATCGGCATAGTGAAAAAGCGCAACCTGGGGCTCACAGAAAAGCAGAAGCTGGTGCTGCAGTTCCTGGTGGCCGGGGCCTACCTGCTGTCCATGAGGCTCTCCGGGGAGGACACCACCACTACGATCCCCTTTATAGGCCCTGTGGACCTGGGGCTGATGTACTACCCCTTGGCGGCAATACTGATAGTGGGCCTTACAAACGCCGTGAACTTCACCGACGGCATCGACGGCCTGAACGCCTCCGTGACAATGGTGGTCTTTGTGGCCCTCACCGTCTGCGCGGCACACCTGTCCATGGCGGGAATGACTGCCCTGGGGACGGCTTCGGCGGCAGCCTGCCTTGGGTTCCTTCTGTGGAACTTCCACCCGGCAAAGGTGTTCATGGGCGACACCGGCTCCCTGTTCCTGGGGGGCATGGCGGGGGCCCTGGCCTTCGGCCTGGATATGCCCGTGCTGCTCCTGCCGGCGGGGCTCATATACTGGGGGGAGATACTCTCAGTTGTGATACAGGTCACTTATTTTAAGCGCACAGGGGGCAAGCGGCTCTTCAAGATGTCCCCCATACACCACCACTTCGAGATGTGCGGCTGGAGCGAGTATAAGATATGCGGGGTCTTCGGCGGCATTACCGTTATCGGCGGGATTCTGGCGGTGCTGGCTGTATTGTACGGCATCTGACTGGACAGAATAGGTATTATGGGTATATTACTTTCAAAAGGAAAGGGGTGCTTTCATGCCCGCAGGAGCGGTACGAGGGAGAGCAGGCTCGGGAGCGGCTCAGAGGGCTGGGTCCGGAGCGACTCAGAGATTTGGGTCCGGAGCGACTCAGAGGGCTGGCTCGGGAGCAGCACAGAGAGCTGGCTCCACAGCCAGGGGCCTGCGCCGGGTGCCGGGGAACAGGCCTTCGGAGGAGCGGCGGGAGCCGGAGAGACGCAGGCGCAGGCGCAAAAAGCACTACAAGCTGATCTCCCTGGGGGAGGGGCTTGATATGCCCCTGCTGGTGTTCGTCATGGTGCTCCTGGCTATCGGCCTTGTGATGCTGTTCTCAGCGAGCTACGCCGAGGGCTACTACCGCGAAAACAACAGCTACTCCTATATCGTCCGCCAGGGGGAGTTCGCCCTGTTCGGCGTTGCTGCCATGCTGTTTATCTCCACCATCGACTACCACTACTACCATAGGGGCAGGACCACCCTGTGGGTGGCGGTGGGCACGGTGCTGCTGCTGGTGCTGACGCTTTTGATTGGCTCCTCCGAGGGTGAGGCGACCCGCTGGCTTGAGCTGGGGCCTGTGAGGCTACAGCCCTCGGAGGTGGCGAAATTTGCCATAATACTGCTCTTTGCAGACTTTGTCTCTCGCTGGGAGAAGGAGATGGACACCTTCAGAAGGGGGGTAATGCCCTTCGCCCTGGTGCTGGTGCTCTTTGCCGGGCTCGTCATGGCCGAGCACCACCTGTCCGGCACCCTTATCATCGGTCTGCTGGGCTTCATGATGATGTTTGTGGGGGGCACCAAATTCCGCTGGCTTGCAATGGGGGCCCTGGGGGCGGCGCTGGTAGTGTACCTCTATATGAACAGGGGCGGCGAGGGCTCTGAAGCCTACCAGATGGGCCGCATAGAGGTGTGGCTGAACCCCTTCGAGGAGAACGACGCCACCTGGCAGACCCGCCAGTCCCTCTACGCCATAGGCTCGGGGGGGCTCTTCGGGGTGGGCCTGGGGCAGTCCAGGCAGAAGTATATGTACCTTCCAAAGCCCCAGAACGACTTTATCTTCGCCATAGTCTGCGAGGAGCTGGGGCTGGTGGGGGCGCTGGTGATAATGATACTCTTTGCCCTTTTGGTGTGGCGGGGGGTGCATATCTCCCTTAACGCCAAGGACACCTTTGGCAAAATGCTGGGCCTGGGGCTCACCTTCCAGATAGGCCTGCAGGCGGCGCTGAATATATGCGTGGTGACGAATACCGTGCCGAACACGGGCATAAGCCTGCCCTTCTTCAGCTACGGCGGCACGGCGCTCTTAATGCTGCTGGGCGAGATGGGCATACTGCTGAATATATCGCGCTCGGCTAATGTTGAAAAAACCTGAGGGGAGCAACGGGAATGCGGATACTTTTCACCGGCGGGGGCACCGCCGGGCATATAAACCCAGCACTGGCTGTGGCAGGCTACCTGAAAGAGCAGGAGCCCGGCACGCAGATACTGTACGTGGGCAATAGGGGGGGCATGGAGGAGAGGCTGGTGCCAAAGGCCGGGTACGATATGGCCTTTATCACCATCTCCGGCTTCCAGCGGAAGCTGAGCTTTAAAAACGTCATGAAGAACGTGAAGACCGTGGAGCGGATATTCACCGCCTCCATAGAGACCAGGAGGATAATAAAGGACTTCGCCCCGGACGTCTGCGTGGGCACCGGGGGGTATGTGAGCGGGCCGGTGATACGGGAGGCGGCGAAGCTGGGGGTGCCCTGCGTGATACACGAGTCCAACGCCTACCCGGGGGTCACCACAAAGCTGCTGTCAAAGCATGTGCACACAGTCATGCTGGCTGTGCCAGACGCGAAGAAATACTTCGACAAGGGCGTGCGCACAGTGGTCACCGGCAACCCTGTAAGGGGCGAGGTGCTGGATATGGACAGGGAGCAGGCAAGGCGGGAGCTGGGCCTTGACAGCAGGCCCGTGGTGCTCTCCTTCGGTGGGAGCCTAGGAGCCGCCGCCCTGAACCGCGCCGCAGCGTATATGCTCTCGAAAAGCGGGGAGAAGGGGGCGTACCAGCATATCCACGGATACGGCCAGAACGACCCAATGTTCCTGGAGGAGCTCACCGAATACGGCCTGGACCTTTCGGAAAACCCCCAGATAAGGGTGCTGGAGTACATCGACAATATGCCCCTATGCCTTGCCGCCGCGGATTTGGTGATAAGCAGGGCCGGGGCCATGACCCTCTCGGAGATAGAGGCAAAGGGCAAGGCCTCGATACTGATACCCTCTCCAAACGTGGCGGAGAACCACCAGTTCCACAACGCCATGGCCCTGGTGAAAAGGGGGGCGGGGGAGATGATCGAGGAGAAGGACCTTACAGGGGAGGCCCTGTGGAAGAAGACGGAAAAGCTCCTCTGCGACCCGGAGCGCCTTGAAAAGCTGGGGAAGAACGCCAGGAAAATGGAGATACTGGACGCCAACAGGCGGATATACCAGGTGATAAAGGACGCCTGTGAAAAGGGGGTCTGGTCCAGGTGAAATATGAGATAGTAAAGCTCCGGGAGCGCCCTGGGCTCGTGCCAAAGGCCGCCCGCTGGTTTGAGCACACCTTCAGCATCCCCGAGGAGGAATACTTAAAGAGCATGGAGGGAATGCTCAGGGGAGAAAAGCCTGTCCCCCAGTGGTACATCGCTGTGGACGGCGGGGACATTTTAGGGGGCATGGGGGTCATTGAAAACGATCACCATAACAGGCCGGACCTTGCCCCCAACGTCTGCGCCGTGTACACGGACGGGCCCTACAGGGGGCGGGGCATTGCCGGGGCGCTTTTAAAGACGGTCTGTGAGGACATGGCCGCTATGGGGATAGACACGCTGTACCTTGTGACTGACCATACCTCCCTCTATGAGCGCTTCGGCTGGGAGTTCCTGTGCATGGTGGAGGGGGACGACGGGCCCGGGAGGATGTATATTCACAAAAAATAGGGGGCTTCATAAGATATCATAGCTAACATAATCGAGGTGTTTTCTATGATGTTGATCGACGGCCCGAGCCGCCTTATGGGGGAGCTGGAGGTACAGGGGGCGAAGAACAGCACGCTGCCCCTTCTGGCAGGGGCGCTGCTCTGCAGGGGGCAGACGGTCCTGCACAACTGCCCGGAGCTCAGCGACGTGGACGCTGCGGTGAAGATACTGGAGCACCTTGGGTGCCGCTGCAGGCGGGAGGGCCACGACCTCACTATCGACAACGGAGTGACCTGCCACGAGATACCCGAGGAGCTCATGAGGCGGATGCGCTCGTCCATCGTGTTTTTAGGGGCCATGATCAGCCGGTGCGGCGAGGCAAGGCTCTGCGCCCCGGGGGGCTGCGAGCTGGGCCCGCGGCCCATAGACCTGCATATCTCATCCCTCAAAAGGCTGGGGGTGCAGGTGAAGGAGAGCGGTGGGTGGCTCCACTGCACGGCCCCTGGGGGCATAAACGGCGCGTATGTGTCCCTCTCCTTCCCGAGCGTGGGGGCCACTGAGAACCTGATACTTGCGGCGGTCTGCGGGAGCGGCACAACGATAATCGCGAACGCCGCGAGGGAGCCGGAGATAAGCGACCTGTGCGAGTACCTGAACCGCTGCGGGGGGCGGATCTACGGAGCGGGCGAGAGCTGCATAATCATCGACGGGGTGAAGGAGCTGTACGGCGCGGAGCACAGGATAATGCCGGACAGGATAGCCGCCGTGACCTATATGGCAGCGGCGGCGGTGACGGGCGGGAACGTGACCTTGAGGGACGTTGACAATACCCATATACTGCCCATGCTCACGCCCTTTGAGGAGAGCGGGTGCAGGGTGAGGCAGCTTGGGGGGTGCCTTGACATACTGGCCCCAAGGAGGCTTTCGGCGGTGAGGCATATACGCACGATGCCATACCCCGGCTTCCCCACGGACGCGCAGCCGGTGGTGATGGCGATGGCGGCGGTGGGGGACGGTACAAGTGTATTCGTGGAGAACATATTTGAGAACAGGTACAGACATTCGGAGGGGCTCAGCCGGATGGGGGCAAGGGTGAAGGTAGAGGGGAAGGTAGCGGTAGTCGAGGGGGTGCCGGAGCTCAGCGGCGCGACGGTGGAGGCGATGGACCTGAGGGGCGGGGCGGCGCTGATAGTGGCGGGGCTCTGTGCCCAGGGGAGCACTAAGGTACGGGGGATGGAGTATGTAGAGAGGGGCTACGAGAGGATCGGGGAGCACCTAAGTGAATTGGGGGCAAAGATCAAAAGTTTTTGAAAGGTGTTGGAAAACTTTTTTCAAAAAGTTTTCTGACAAGGGGGGGAAGCAAAAGCGTGAGCGAGCGAAAGAGAAGAAGGCCCGAGCGTGAGCGCCGGGGCTTCGAGGACATAAGATCAGACTCCACCGGCAGCCAGACAAAGCCCGAGTGGTTCGAGCAGCAAAAGCGCGAGCGCGAGCGCGAGCGGGGCCGCCAGTCCCGCGACAGATCCGGAGATAGCTCAAAGAATAATTCAAAGGATAGCTCAAAGAATAATTCAAAGGACAGATCAAAGGACAGATCAAAGGACAGGTCAAAGGACAGCTCAAAGGATCCCCCCCGGCGAAGATCCCAGCGAGGCCAGACCGGCGGTGTCCGGGAGGCCCGCCAAGGTGGCGCCCCCACCCGAGACGGGAGGGGCAGGCAGAGGCCCCGGCCCCCCAGCCGCCGCGACGAGCCGAGGAAGCGCAAGAAGCCCATGAGCCTGTTTAAGCGCAGGCTAACGATAGTGCTGGCCCTGCTGGGCATGGCGGCAGTAACGGTATTCCTTGCGGAGTCCCTGCTGCTGAGGGTGACGGAGATAAAGGTGACGGGGGACGAGATATACGCCCAGGAGGACATAATAAAGCTCAGCGGCGTGAAGGAGGGCGACAACCTTCTGCTGATACCGGCCTCAGACAGGGAGGAGAAGCTGGAGAGCCAGCTGCCGTACATCTCAAAGGCAAAGATAACCCGGAAGATACCCGGCACCGTCATAATAGAAATAACCGCCTCCAGGGGCGTCTGCTCCATAGAGTCCGGTGGGGCCTGGTACGTGATAGCGGGGGACGGCAAGGTGCTTGAGACGTGCCCGGGGCCGAAGGAGGGGCTGATGCAGGTGCTGGGGGTGACGGTGCAGAGCGCAAAGGTGGGGGAGCCCCTGGTGCTGGACAACGAGGAGGCCTCCACGGTATTCACAGAGATAACGGGCCTGATAGACCGTCTGGGAGAGAACGGCCAGAGCGCCGCCTCGGAGTTCACAAAGCTGGACCTGACGAACCTGTACGACATACGCCTGTGGTATGAGGGCAGGATAGAGTGTATCATAGGCAGCAATATCCAGCTGGACTATAAGCTCACATACGGCTACGGCAACCTGACAGACCCCGAGAAGGGGATAGGGGACCAGGAGCAGGGGGTGCTGGACCTTTCATACCTGCCCACAAAGCGGGCCTCGTATTTCACTCCCGGCGAGGGCAGCCCGGGGGCGATGCCGACCGTGGCCCCGGACGGCACCGTGCCCGACGCGCCAGCGGCAACGGCCACCCCGGAGCCTGGCAGGGGCGAGGGCATTCCGGACGGCCTATTTACAGGCTGAGGGCGCGGCGGGAGCAGCGGGGGCTTTGGCGCTCAATATATAGTGCCCGCCTGGGGGAGCCAGCGTATTTTCAAGAAAAAAACAGGCTTTTCCAAGGTTTTTTAAAAGATTGACCTTGAAATTTCCCCGAAAAAGTGCTAAATTATACTGTATAACGCTAGGTTGACGTAATCCGGCAGAGGAGGAGTCGCCGGATCTTGGAAAGAATTTGATAAAGTATAGAAATAGAGAAATGAAGGGTGGAAGTAGAAAAATGCCATTTGAAGTTGATAATCTCATGGACGAGACCCCGCAGACCATAAAGGTCGTAGGCGTGGGCGGAGGCGGAGGGAACGCCGTCAACCGCATTGCAAGCGCCGGAGTGCGCAGCGTGGAGCTGGTGTGCATGAACACCGACAAGCAGGCCCTCCAGCGCAGCCAGGCCACGGTGAAGGTGCAGCTGGGGGAGAAGCTCACCAGCGGCAGGGGAGCGGGCTCCAAGCCAGAGGTGGGCGAAAAGGCCGCCGAGGAGAGCAGGGAGGTCATACTCCAGACTTTGAAGGACGCCGACATGGTGTTCATAACCGCCGGCATGGGCGGCGGCACCGGCACAGGGGCCGCCCCGGCTGTGGCGAAGATAGCCAGGGAGCAGGGGGCGCTCACCGTTGGCATTGTCACCAAGCCCTTCGCCTTTGAGGGCCGGCGCAGGATGGAGCAGGCCGAGAGGGGCATAGCCGCCCTGAGGGAGCATGTGGACTCCCTGGTGGTGATACCAAACGAGCGCCTGAAGCTGGTGTCGGACGAGAGGATAACCCTCTCAAACGCCTTCCAGGTGGCAGACGACGTGCTGCGCCAGGGCGTGCAGAGCATTTCCGACCTTATCCAGCTGCCCGGCATAGTGAACCTGGACTTTGAGGACGTGAAGTCCGTCATGCAGGACGCTGGGTACGCGCATATGGGCGTGGGCCACGGCAAGGGCAAGGATAAGGCCGAGCAGGCGGCTATGGCGGCTATCTCGAGCCCCCTTCTCGAGACGAAGATAGCCGGGGCCAGGGGCGTTATAATAAATATAACCTCCAGCGCGGACATAGCCCTGGACGAGATAGACACGGCCTCCCAGATAGTCACCGAGCGGGCCCATGAGAACGCAAACATAATCTGGGGCGCCACCTTCAACGAGGAGATGCAGGACGAGATGGTGGTGACTGTCATCGCCACCGGCTTTGAGGGCATGAACGGTGAGAAGAAGCCTCCTCTGGATATTGACCTGGACGACGACTACCTGGGCCCGGTGAGCGCCCAGAACGACACGGCCAACAATATCAACAGCCGCAGCTCCATGGGCGGCAGCGTGGGCAGCGCCTCCATACGCACTGCCTCCAGCTATAGCAGGAACACCGATAAGGTGGACCCTAAGGTCATTGACGACGACGATACCTTTACGGACATCATGTCCATATTCAACAGAAAGTAAGAGGCAAAGAGCATGGCAGGGATAACTGGCGTACACCATATAGCCGTGTTCCCCACGGCAGACAAGTATAATGAGACGGTGGATTTTTACACGAAGCTCTTAGGCTTCCCTGTGACCCAGAGCTGGGGGGGCGGGGAGCAGAAATGCCTGATGGTGTCCTGCGGGGACAACTCCTGCATGGAGATCATACCCAGCGAGACCGCCCATGGGACCGATGGCCCGCTGGTCCACGTGGCCTTCTGGTGCGGGGACGGACTGGACGAGATAGTTGAGGACGTGCGCAGGGCCGGGTACACCGTGCGGGTGGAGCCCCAGGACGGGGAGCTCTGCGGCAAGACTATTCGCAACGCGTTCTTCTATGGGCCCCTGGGCGAGGAGATCGAGCTGTTCTGGGTAAAATGACTCACCCCGTCAAGAGACGCGGGGAGGGGGCAAATTCGGCCGGTCAAGCTGGCCTTAAGCTTGCAGGGTGTGGGGCAGCGCCCCACGACCTGTTGCCGACGACATTGGCCTTTGGCCAAGTCGGGCTCTAAACATACCAAGAAAAAATCAAGCGGTTCCGGCACATCGCCGGGACCGCTTACTATACCGAAGGAGGCCCCCATGCCAATCCCAGGAATACCCCAGCCCGAAGCAATACAGCTCACCGAAACCTACCGCCTGCGCCGCTACGACGGCCATTACGAGCTGGCCCTAACCGGCTACCAGGACCCGGTGGTATACGAGAACTCCGAGGGCATCTTCGACCGGGACAAGATACCCGGCCTCGACTACGTCCGAGGCATGTGCGAATACCTTGACAAAAACGGCGAGCTCTACTTTATCGAGGCCCTGGAGAACGGCGAATACGTGCCTGTGGGCGATGTGACAGTGAAGGACGAGAACCCGCCCCTTGCCATCTGGCGGGGGGAGTACCGGGGGCGGGGCCTGGGCACGCTGGTGATGAAGGCGGTCATCGACAGGCTGAGAGAGCTGGGGTACACAAGGATCAGGAACTCCACGGTGTACAAATGGAACGAAAGCTCCCTTAAAATGCACCAAAAGCTGGGCTTTAAGGTGGTAAGGGAGACCGAAAGGGAGTATTTTCTTGACCTTGAGCTTTGAGAAGGAGATGTCAGATATGGACGAGATAAAGCTAAACACATCGGAGCTAAAAGACCGCGCCAAAGACCTGCGGGCGGGCCAGCGGGTGCTGCTCTCGGGCACGGCCTACACCTCAAGGGACGCGGCCCATAAGCGCATAACGGAGATGCTGGACCGGGGCGAGGAGCCGCCATACCCTCTCTCGGGGGCGGCGATATACTACGCCGGGCCCACCCCCGCGCCCGAGGGTATGCCAATAGGCTCCTGCGGGCCCACCACCAGCGCCCGGATGGACCCCTATACCCCGCGCTTTCTGGACCTGGGGCTTCTTTGCATGATAGGCAAGGGGGGCCGCTCCAAGGAGGTCATAGAGGCCATGAAGCGCAACGGCGCTGTGTACCTCTGCGCCATCGGCGGGGCGGGGGCTCTGGCGGCAAGGTGCGTCACCGGGTGCGAGGTGATAGCCTTTGAGGACCTGGGCTGCGAGTCGGTGAAGAAGCTGACCTTAAAGGACTTCCCCCTTATCGTGGGCATAGACAGCCTTGGGGGGAGCATACTGGCATGAGCGGCATGAGCCGGGAGAGGCGTGGGAGCCTTGCGGGGGCCGTGGGTATCGGCGCGAATATGCTGCTGTTTGTGATAAAGCTCATAGCGGGCCTGCTGTCCGGGAGCGTGGCAATTATGGCGGACGCGGTGAACAACCTGACGGACTCCGGGTCCTCTATCATCATGCTGGTGGGCTTCAGGCTCTCGGGCAAGCCCGCCGACCGCGAGCACCCCTTCGGGCACGCGAGGATAGAGTACCTGTGCGGGGTGATAGTCTCCTTCATCGTGCTGATACTGGGGCTTGAGCTGGCAAAGACCTCCATAGGCAGGATATTCTCCCCGGAGGAGGCGAGCTTCGGGCCGGTATCCCTTATAGTGCTGGGGGCGTCGGTCCTGATAAAAGCCTGGCTCTGCCTTTTCTACAGGAGGGTGGGCAGGGATATCAACAGCCAGAGCCTCATAGCCACTGCCAGCGACAGCAGGAACGACGTCATCTCCACCTCCGTGGTGCTCCTGGGAGCCCTCCTGACCCGGCTGACAGGCTATGACCTGGACGGCTGGCTGGGGCTGTGCGTGGCGGCGTTTATAATAGTCTCGGGGGTGAAGCTGACTATGGAGACCGCCGACCCCCTGCTGGGCCGGGCCCCGGAGCGGGAGCTGGTGCAGGGGATATATGAGAGGATAAGGAGCTATGAGGGGATAATCGGCACGCACGACCTGACCGTTCACAGCTACGGCGAGGGCCGCACCTTCGCCAGCGTCCACTGCGAGGTCCCCGCCGAGGACGATATCCTCATAAGCCACGACCTTATCGACAATATCGAGCGGGACTTTCTGACAGAGGAGAATATCCACCTGGTGATACACCTGGACCCGGTGATCACCTGCGACCCCAGGGCCAACGAGCTGAAGGAGAGGGTGGTATCCCTGGTGGAGGCCCTGTACCCCCAGGCGGAGATACACGACTTCCGGGTGGTCTGGGGCGTGACCCACTCCAACGTGCTCTTCGACGTGGCGGTGCCCTTCTGCGTAACGGACAGCGACGAGCAGGTGAAGGCAAAGGTCGCGGCCCGGGTCGAGGCCATGGACCCGACCTACCGTGCCAAGCTGGACGTTGACCGGAGCTAGGCTCCGGTCAAGTCCCGGAGTTTCCCTCGGCTCTGAAAGAGACGCCCCGGACGTTGACCGGAGCTGGGCTCCGGTCAAGTCCCGGAGTTTCCCTCGGCTCTGAAAGAGCCGCCCCCGCGGAGCGGGGTACCGGGAAACTCCTGCTTATGTGGAGACCCTTTGGAGTTTGGTGCCGGGGAACTCCTGCTTTTGTGGGGAGCTATTGGAGTTTGGTGCCGGGGAACTTCTGCTTATGTGGAGACCCTTTGGAGTTGGATACCGGGAAGCTCCTGCTTATGTGGAGACCCTTTGGAGTTGGATACCGGGAAACTCTTGGCTTTTTGGGGGAGCTATTGGAGTTTGGTGCCGGGGAACTCCTGCTTTTGTGGGGAGCCTTTGGAGTTTGGTGCCGGGGAACTCTTGGCTTTTGGGGGGAGCCATTGGGGTTTGGTATGGGGGAGCTCCTGCGTTTGCGGGGAGGGTCTGGCATGGGAAAGCAGCCGCCCCGGGGTGGGGGCGGCTGCTGCTTGAAATGGCCGGAACTCGGGACGCCCGTTTTTTCTTCCCTGATGGCATCGCGCCATCCTGCCGCGGGTCTGCTTAAGCCTTCGGGGAGCCCGTGGGGGTGAGGATGTTCACGGGGACCCCCATTTTTTTGCAGTTGTCTATGACGAACTTTGTGCCCCGGGACTTGCCGTCCCAGAAGGCCAGCACCATGTCGGAGTATTCGATTATCGTGATGTTCCGGCGCAGAGGGGCTCCCCTGCCGTACTTTTCGTACTCGGGAAGGAACTCTGTGATGGGTATATCGTTTGCCCGGGCGTACTCCCTGGCGCTCTGGTCCACGCCCCTGGCCCCGCCTGAGACTATCTCTGTGGTGCCCTCCGGCAGATACCTTCCAAGGTCGGGCACGGTTAGGTCTCTTGAGCCGATGACTGCAACTTTCATATGACTGCCCCCTAAAATGTTTTCTCTATTATAGCACGTCTGTTCGGAAAAATAAAGGGGTTTTTTAAAATTTTTTCTCCAGCTCTGTGCCGGGGTAGTAATGGGCCAGGATGTCCTCGTACCCCGCCCCGCCCTTTGCCATGAAAACAGCCCCCGCCTGGCTCATGCCCACCCCGTGGCCCCAGCCCCGCACGGTGAAGCGCAGGCCGGACTCTGCGGGCTCCCAGGTGAAGGCGGCGCTCCTCAGGCCCAGGGCGGCACGGACCTCCTGGCCGGTAAAGCTTTCGCCGCCTATTTCCACGGACAGCACCGTGCCGGAGGGGGTGTGCCTGGCATTGGAGAGAGGCTCCTCCGGGTCAAGGCCCGAGGCCCCCAGGGCGCTTTCGAGCTCCCCGAGGGTGAACTCCCTATAGCTCAGGTAGCCGTCGCTGAAAAGGTCCCCGGGGCTCGCCACGGCCTGGAGGTAGGGGTGCCGCGCGCCGGCGTCCCTGGCCCAGACATTCTCCGCGCTCTCGGTGCTGCCGGGGGATATTGCAAAGTATGAGGCCAGGATGAGCTCCCCCTCGTAGGTGAGGGCCTGGCCCTCTACAGAGTCCACCGCCTGCTCGAGCATATCCCTGTACTCATCGTAGTCCTCCCCCCAGCGCTCCCTCATCCCGTCCTCGGTCACATACACCAGCCAGCTCTCGGTGTCGCAGGGTATCTCGCTGTCCCGCTGGCGGCTATAGTAGGTGCGGGAAGCCACGGCCTGGGCCTTCAGGGCCTCCTCCGGGGCGCGCGGGTCCATCTCGCAGGCCAGGTCAGCTATGAGGAACTCCCGGAGGTCCACGGCGATCAGCTCCCCCGTGGCGGCGTCCCGGAGCTTGAGGCCCGCGCCGCCGCCCACAGGAGCTCCGTCCAGGGGGCCGGGGATCGGGGAGGGGGCGGGCTCCTGGGAGCTGGCAGGTCCATTGGAGCTGGCGGTCTCCGAAGGCTCAGCGGGCTCCTGGGAGCTGGCGGTCCCCGAAGCCGGCTCAGGCCCGGGCGAAGCCTGGGGGCCGGGGACGGTGGCGAAGAGTACCGGCGGCAGGAGGGTGATGGAGAGGTACAGGGTGATAAAGCAGATGAACAGTCGGGCGGCGGGCTTTTTCATTTTCAAGCGCTCCTTTTTCGTCCAGAATTTTTGCGGGTATACAGCTGCCTGCATAACATATTGCCTAAACTTGCAAAATGGCTTGACTACGGCCCTGTAAAAGGGTAATATATATAGAATAACTGAAAGGAAGGTGAACTGCTTATGCAGCGACTGAATAAGGAGAGCCCCGAGAGCACCACTATCTCCGAGCTCTGCGAGGAATACAGGAGAAACAACTCCATAAGCCGCCGGGAGTTCGAGCGCTTCGACGTGAAGAGGGGCCTCAGGAACGCCGACGGCACCGGGGTCATGGCGGGGCTCACCCATGTTTGCAACGTCCACGGCTACCTTATCGACGACGGCGACAGGGTCCCGGACAGGGGGCGGCTCACCTACCGGGGCATAGATATCGGGGACATAGTGGAGGGCTGCGCCGCCGAGGGGCGCTTCGGCTTTGAGGAGGTGGCATGGCTGCTCATCTTCGGGAAGCTCCCGGACCAGCGCCAGTATAAGCGCATGTGCGGCCTGCTGTATGACAACAGGGAGCTGCCCGAATACTTCCCCGAGGACATGATACTGAAAGCCCCCTCAAAGAATATCATGAACAAGCTCTCCCGCTCGGTGATGGCCCTCTACTCCTACGACGACGACCCGGAGGACGCCTCCCTTGAGAACAATATGCGCCAGAGCATATCCCTGATAGCCCGCATGCCCTCCATAATGGCCTATGCCTACCAGGTGAAGCGCAGGCATTTTGACCGGGAGAGCATGTTCTTCCACCCCTACGAGCCGGGCCACTGCACCGCCGAGGCCATCCTCAACGCCCTGCGCCCGGATAAGCGGTTCACAAGGGCCGAGGCGGAGCTTCTGGACCTGTGCATGGTGCTCCACGCGGAGCACGGCGGCGGCAACAACTCCACCTTCACCACAAGGGTGCTCACCTCCGCGGGCACGGACATATACTCGGCCATAGGCGCCGCGGTGGGGTCCCTGAAGGGCTACAGGCACGGGGGGGCGAACCACCGGGTCATGAGCATGATGAGGGAGATGATGGAGAGCGTGCGGGACTGGAAGGACGAGGATGAGGTGGAGGCTTACCTTGAGAGGATACTCCGGGGGGAGGCCCACGACGGCAGCGGGCTCATCTACGGCGTGGGCCACGCCATCTACACCCTCTCTGACCCCCGGGCGGTGATACTCAAGGAAAAGGCGAAGCTCCTTGCCGGGGAGAAGGGCTACGGGGACAGGCTGGGGCTCTACGAGCTGGTGGAGCGCCTTGCCCCCAGGGCCTTCCTGAAGGTGACCGGCAGCGAGAAGGTCATAAGCGCGAATGTGGACTTCTACTCGGGGCTGGTGTATGAGATGCTGGGCATACCCGAGGACCTCTTTACCCCCATGTTCGCCGTGTCGAGGATAGCTGGCTGGTGCGCCCACAGGATAGAGGAGCTCACCACGGGGGGCAGGATAATGCGCCCGGCGTACAGGGCCCTTCCGGTGAAGCAGAGGTATGTGCCCTTCCGGGAAAGAAAGGTACAGTAAATTCTATTTGAAAACTCCCGGAAATATGTTATAATAGTCCCAAGACTTTGGATCGGGAGGGATCTATATATGGATAAAAAAGGGCCCACTATAAAGCTGGGCTTAGAGCTGGCGGCCTGCGGGATACCCCTGGGGCTGGCCCTCCGTCTCATACAGATGTGCGCCTTCTTCGATTTTGAAACAGGCTTTTACACCGGGGCGGGGGAGGTCCTTGCCTGGCTGAGCCTGCTGCTGCCAGCGGCGGCGGCTGTTCTTGCCGGGGCGTTCTTCTTCCGGAACTCCCGGGCCTTCACAGGGAGGGGCCCGGAGCCTGCCAAAGCCCCGGGGCCAGCAAGGGGGACCGTGGGCTTCGCGGGCTTTTCCGGCGGGGTGCTGCTGGTCGGGGGGGCCTATATGCTCAAGGACTATATGAGCTATGTGAGGTTCGGCATGAACCAGTTCGACTCCACCACAGGGGGCTGGATGCACCTGCTCCTGGCGGCGCTGTCCATCGCGGCCGGCTTTCTCCACATACTCACGGCCCTCTGGATGGCCCTGGGCCGCGAGCCCTACAAAAAGGCCCCCCTGCTGTACCTGCCGGGGGTGCTGTGGGGGCTGAGCCTGCTGGTGGTGGTGTACGTGTTCCACGCGAGGTCCGCCTCCCTGGTGGAGAACCTTTTCTCCGTGTTCTCAACTGTCTTCCTGCTCATGAGCCTTACGGCGCTGTGCCGGGTGCTGGCAGGGGCCGGGGAGCGGGAGGCCGCCCGGAGGCTGTTTATATACGGCGGCCTTGCGTCGGCGCTGGTGATACCCTACGACCTCTCAAACGTGGCCCTTGCCGTCATGGGCAGGACCTACTACGGCGAGCTCCCCGCCATATACGCCCTCTCGAGGCTCTCGGTATGCCTGTTTGTGCTGTCCTTCATGCTGGACTGCTACAGGACCGGCGTGGACAAGGCCCTGGACGGCGCCCGGGCAAGGCATTCGGACGGCTGAGTGGAAAGCCGGGCTTGACAGACGGCCCGGCATATGATATAATATAGGCACAGGTCCATCCCGAACGACCACATATGGCGTATGGCTTCAACATGGGCCAGAGCTTTTTCATATTGATGATCTCCTTTCACAGTGGGGCAGCCGCTGTCTCCGGGTACCGGAGCCGGCTGCCCCCTGTGTTGGTTCGGGAGGGGCGCGCGTTTTTCCCGTATAAAAATATTGGTAGGGACTTGTAATTTTGGAAGAAATGTATTAAAATAGAGGAAAGCTCAGTACCCATAAACTTTTAGGAGGTTTTTCCAATGTCTGTAAAAGTTGCAATCAACGGTTTTGGCCGCATCGGCCGCCTGGCCTTCCGCCAGATGTTCGGCGCTGAGGGCTACGAGGTGGTCGCCATCAACGACCTGACCAGCCCCAAGATGCTGGCCCATCTTCTGAAGTATGACTCCGCCCAGGGCCGCTACGCCCTGTGCGACAAGGTGGAGGCCGGCGAGGACTCCATCACTGTTGACGGCAAGACCATCAAGATCTATGCCGAGAAGGACGCCAAGGACCTGCCCTGGGGCCAGATCGGCGTCGACGTCGTCCTGGAGTGTACAGGCTTCTACTGCTCCAAGGAGAAGAGCCAGGCCCATATCGACGCTGGCGCAAAGAAGGTCGTCATCTCCGCCCCCGCCGGCAAGGACCTGAAGACCATCGTGTTCTCCGTCAACGAGGGCACCCTGGACAGCAGCGACACTATCATCAGCGCCGCCTCCTGCACCACCAACTGCCTGGCCCCCATGGCCAACACCCTGAATAAGTACGCCGAGATCCAGAGCGGCATCATGACCACCGTCCACGCCTTCACCGGCGACCAGATGGTCCTGGACGGCCCCCACCGCAAGGGCGACCTGCGCCGCGCCCGCGCCGCCGCTGTGAACATCGTTCCCAACAGCACCGGCGCCGCCAAGGCCATCGGCCTGGTCATCCCCGAGCTCAACGGCAAGCTGATAGGCTCCGCCCAGCGCGTGCCCGTGCCCACCGGCTCCACCACTATCCTGGTAGCCGTCGTCAAGGGCGAGAACGTGACTGTTGACGGCATCAACGCCGCCATGAAGGCCGCCGCCAGCGATTCCTTCGGCTACACCGAGGAGCCCCTGGTGTCCTCCGACATCATCGGCATCACCTACGGCTCCCTGTTCGACGCCACCCAGACCATGGTCACCGAGATAGGCAATGGCCTGTATCAGGTCCAGGTCGTGTCCTGGTATGACAACGAGAACAGCTACACCAGCCAGATGGTGCGCACCATCAAGTACTTCGCTTCTATCTAACTAAAGCAGACAGGAAAGGCTCCTGGGGACAGGCTCCCCGGGGGCCTTTTGTCGGTCGGCAGAAAGCTGGAAATGTAGTAGACTGGCCTGAGACGCTGGAAAGGAGCTGCCAGGCGGAGGGACAGGGCCTGCTGACAGGCTCGTCCTCAGAGGTGCTCAGGCAGGCGCAGGCCTGCAAGCGCCTCGATGTCCTTAATGTCATAGGACTTGACAGGGCTGGTATCTATACTCTTGGTCTTATTCTTGTTCTTGTTCTTTATATGTGTCGCGTTTGAGGGCGCGTTTGTGGTCGCGTATACTGTCGTTTTTTCAGACAGAAAATATCTCGAGGGGTTGCCCTTGCCGCCCCTGCAGAAGCTGATGAACCCCGACTCCACCAGCTTGTCCCTGGCCCTGTAGGCCGCGTCCTTGCGGCAGCAGGTCAGCTGCATGAGCCGCAGGGTGTCCACCTGCACCGACCGGGGCCATCCGGCGCGGTTGAATACGCCCAGGAGCTTAAAGTACATCAGCTGCGAATTCGCCGGCAGGGAGTTGCTCTCCAGCCAGCGGTTGAAGTTGTTCAGACGGTCTATGTATGTCATGAGCCTGCGCCTCCTGTAAAATATTCCCTTCAACCTAAGGCTGAAAACAGTGGAAAGTTCGCCTGGTTCAGCGAACTTTTAAAAATTTCCCCGGTTTTTCCAAAATCATTTACAGAATGTTCATATTTGCGCCTTGACTTGGACATCGTGTCGCACCTTATACTGATACCCAGAGAGGAGTGGGTCCATGGAAAACATGCTGACCGTCACAGACGTTTCGAGAAGCCTGGGGCTCTCCACCCGGATGCTCCGCTACTACGAGGAGCAGGGGCTCATAGAGAGCAGCCGGGCAGAAGGGTATGCCTACAGGATGTACGACCAGGAGGCCGTAAGGCGGCTGCGGCAGGTCATCGTCCTGCGCCGCCTGCGCATACCCCTTCGGGAGGTGAAGCTTATCCTTGACGACCCCAGCGCCCAGTGGGCCATCTACGTGTTCCAGCAGAAGCTTTCGGAGCTGGGCACGGAGCTGGAGAGCATCGGGGTGCTGAGGGACGTGATCGGGGAGCTTTTGGGCTCGCTCAAAAGCCGGTACTGGCTCCCGGCCGGGGACGTGCTTTTGGACGAGGATATCAGCGCTGTGCTTCCGGCCCTCACAAACTCATACGAATTAGAAAAGGAGCGTGCAAGGAAAATGGAGGATCTGCAGAAGGCCGAGGAGAACATGAAGCTGAAAGACGTGCGCATAGTCCACCTGCCCGCCGCCACAGTCGCCGCGGCCCGGTACTTCGGGCCCGACCCCGAGGACCATGCCGGGCAGATGATAGCGGACTTTGCCCGGGAAAAGAAGCTCTGGGAGACCGGGGACGTCCGGCTCTACGGCTTCAACTCCCCCAACCCTCCCCCCGAGGGCGGCGAGTACGGCTATGAGTTCTGGGTGACGATACCTGACGGCATGGACGTGCCGGAGCCCCTGGAGAAGAAGAGCTTCAAGGGGGGCGCCTACGCCGCCCACGCCATAAAGATGGGCGACTTCCACGAGTGGGAGTGGCTGTTCAAATGGGGGTATGAAAATGAGGAGTACGAGATAGCTGGCTCCGACAGCCCGGAGGATATGTACGGCTGCCTTGAGGAGCACCTGAACTACCACGACCACATCCAGGAGACCCCCGAGGGCGAGCCGGAGGTAGCGCAGCTGGACCTGCTGCTCCCGGTCAGGAAAAAGGGGGGTTGACACGCGCCGCGCCCCACTGAAAAAAGCTTTCAGCCGGGAGGGAGATCATTCTCTCTCCCTATTGCTTTTTCCCTCAGCTTAGGTTATAATCACACTAATACCGGGGCTACCCGAAAATCCAAAGGAGAGTGCGATAATGCCTGCAGAAAGAGAACAGCTTATCATCACAAAAGCGGCAGTGTTCGATTTGATCGAGATATTTGAATCAAACAGCGAAAAGGATAGCTATACCATCGAGGAGATAAAGACTATCCTTAAAGCGTATTTAAAGGAGGTAGCAAAATGAAAGTGGCAGTTATCGGCTGCGGCACCATCGCGAACACAGCCCATATCCCGTCCTATATGAACAATCCCGAGGCGGAGATAGTGTATTTCTGTGACATTATCCCGGAGCGCGCCCAGAAGGCCGTGGCACAGTACGGCTGCGGCAGGGCTGTCGCGGACTACCACGAGGTCTTAAATGACCCGGAGGTACAGGCCGTTTCAGTGTGTACGCCAAACAACGTCCACGCCCAGATAGCCATCGACGCCCTGCGGGCCGGGAAGGACGTGCTCTGCGAGAAGCCAGCGGCCCGCACCTACGCTGAGGCCCTGGAGATGCAGAAGGTCCAGCACGAGACCGGCCGGGTGCTGAACATCGGCGTTGTGAACCGCTTCAACGACAGCGTCAACCGCATAAAGGAGTACATCGACGGGGGGAAGCTGGGCAGCGTACACCATGTCTACGCCAGCTTCAGGGCCCACCGCTCCATCCCGGGCCTGGGAGGGGCGTTCACCACCAAGGCCATAGCCGGGGGCGGGGCCCTTATCGACTGGGGCGTACACTACCTGGACATCGTCATGTACTGCTGCGGGGACCCCAAGGTAAAGACCGTCACCGGGGAGACCTTCTGCAAGCTGGGCTGTGACATGAAGGGCTACGCCTATGTGGATATGTGGGCCGAGCAGGGCAGCGACAAGGAGAACGGCACCTATGACGTGGACGACTCCGTCACCGGCATGATACGCACCGAGGGCCCGGTGATAACCCTGAACGGCGCCTGGGCCCAGAACATCGGCGAGAGCGAGACCTACATCGACTTCATGGGGGACAAGGGGGGCATACGGCTGCACTACGGCTCGGACTTCACCCTTTATACCACGGAGAACGGGGCGCTGGTGGAGTACACCCCCAAGTTCAAGATGCGCGACCACTTCCAGAACGAGATAGACGCTTTCATCGACTGCGTCAAGACCGGAAAGAAGCTGCCGTCACATATTGACACGGTCATCATCACGGCGGAGATGATGCAGGCTATCTACGATTCTGCCGAGCAGCACCATGAGATAGATCTGGGCTGATACTTTATGGCGAAAAATGACAATGCCCACGCTGTCAGACTCTATGAGAGCCTGTCAAGGCTGGACGAGAGTGCGGCCATAGAGTTTGCACAGCGCCACCCTCTTTCAAAGTCCGCGGACTACAAGAAGAAATTTGCCTGGGCAAAGGCCCAGTGCGAGTTTCTGGAGGAGCGCTTCTCCCCGGAGGAGACAGCGGATATCCGCGCCGGGTGCCACTGCGAGGCGGGCTCGGCCCTGGCGGCGCGGATGCGGGGGTATCTCAGCAAGGCCGCAGACCTGTCGGAATTTGCCCGCGTCTTCAACGAGAAGGAGAAGTACGTCACCCTGGAGGCCGAAGAGGACGGCCTGCTGTTCATCTACCCCGAGTGCTACTGCGCCTGCGTCAAGCGCGTCCCGGAGCAAATCTCAAAAACCTGGTGCCTTTGCACCCTGGGCCACGTCCGGGGGCTTATGGAGCAGGTGCTGGGGCGTGTGCCGGAGGTGGAGCTGCTGGAGACGATAAAGTCCGGCGGCCAGCGGTGCGTAGTCAAGGTTTATGTGTAATATTTTAAAACAGGAGGATAAATATGTATAACTTTCCCATAGGCGTACTGCTTGAAAGCTTCAGGCTCCCTGTTCTGGAGGCCCTGGACAAGGCCAAGGAGCTGGGCATGGACGGCGTGCAGATAAGGGTCACCGACGGCGAGCTGGCCCCAGAGAACCTGACCCCAGACAGGCGCCGGGAGCTCCTAAAGGCAGTGAAGGACAGGGGGCTGACGGTCTCGGCCCTGTGCGGCGACATCGGGCGGTTCGACGACCCGGAGATAAACCCCGGCAGGATAGAGCGCTCAAAGCGCATACTGGACCTCGCCCTGGACCTTGAGACAGACGTGGTCACCACCCACATAGGCGTTGTGCCAAAGGAGAGCTCACACCCCAGGTATGGCATAATGCAGGAGGCCTGCGGTGAGCTGGCCCGGTACGCGGACAGCCTTCGCGCCCACTTCGCCATCGAGACCGGCCCCGAGGAGGCCGATACCCTGAAGGCATTCCTGGACGGCCTGCACTCCACCGGCGTGGCTGTGAACCTGGACCCCGCCAACTTCGTTATGGTGACAGGGGACGACCCGGTGCAGGCGGTCTACACCCTTAAGGACTACATCGTTCACACCCACGCCAAGGACGGCAAGCGCCTGCGCTATGTTGAGCCGGAGATAGTCTACGGCGTGGCGGAGGCCGAAATGCTGGGCAGCAGCTCCTTCATCGAGCTGCCCCTGGGCGAGGGCGTGGTGGACTTCCCGGCCTACCTCAAGGCCCTGGAGGACATCGGCTTCAAGGGCTTCCTCACCATCGAGCGGGAGGTGGGGGACGACCCGGGGAAGGATATCGCCGCGGCGGTGGGCTTCCTGAAGGGGATTATTGGATAAGCTTCTTTGATATAAAAAACCGTCACTTTATCAGGTGGCGGTTTTTTATATCCCCCAAATTTCAAAAAATAGACCTTGTAATATCCCGGCGGATCTGGTAAAATCTATAGGAGAGATACAAAATTTTGGAGGGATAAGAGATGGACGGCGAGTCACCAAAGCAAGGGGCTGGGCCAAAGGGCCTAAGGCTCCCCACAAGAGAAGACCTGAAGCAGTTCCTGATAGTCAACGGGGGGATATTCCTATTGTCCCTGGGGGTATACTTCTTCAAGTTCCCCAACAACTTCACCACCGGCGGGGTCAGCGGCCTTTCTATCATATTGGGGCGGCTGATACCGACCCCCTGGCTCTCCCCGGCGACCATGATGTGGATAATAAACATGGCCCTTTTGGCGGCGGGCTTCATATTCCTGGGCCGGGGCTTCGGCTTCTGGACGGCCTACAGCAGCCTGATGTTCTCCGCGGAGACCTGGCTCATGGAGAAGCTTTTCCCCATGGAGGCCCCCTTTACCGACCAGCCCCTTCTGGAGCTCTGCTTTGCAATAATGCTTCCGGCGGTGGGCTCGGCGCTGCTTTTCAACAATAACGCCTCCAGCGGCGGCACGGATATAGTGGCGATGATACTTAAAAAGTACACAGGCCTTGACGATATCGGCAAGGCCCTCTTTGTAAGCGACGGACTTATCGCCGTCTCCGCCTGCTGGCTCTTCGGCATGAAGACCGGGCTGTTCTCCCTGCTGGGCCTGTTTATGAAGGCATTCGTGGTGGACTCGGTGATCGAGAGCATAAACCTGTGCAAGTTCTTCGCCATTGTCACCTCAAAGCCCGGGGAGATATGCGACTATATCATAAAGGACCTGAACCGTAGCTCAACGGTGATAGACGCCATGGGGGCCTACTCCCACGAGGGCCGCAAGGTGGTGCTTATCGCCTGCCGCCGGGGGGAGGCCGTGCACCTTCGCCAGCGCTGCAAGCAGGTGGACCCCCAGTGCTTCATGTTCATCACAAACACAAGCGAGATAATCGGCAAGGGCTTCCGCTCAGTATAAAAGGAGACAAATATGGACAGTATAAACTCTTCGGAATATAAAGATGAATTTATTAAAATATATAACGCCCAAATAAAGCGGGAGGGCGCCGAGAAGCTTTTAAAGTGGCTCTCGGGCACGGACTTTTTCACCGCCCCGGCAAGCACCCGCTTCCACCTGGCCTGTGAGGGCGGGCTTGTGTGCCACAGCGTGAACGTGTACAGGGCCCTGCGGGAGCGCTACTTTGAGGAGGGGGACAGCGAGGAGAGCTTTGCCCTGTGCGGCCTGCTCCACGACATCTGCAAGGCCCAGTTCTACAAGGTGTCCTACCGCAACGCAAAAAACCCCCAGACCAAGGAGTGGGAGCAGGTGCCATACTACTCCGTGGAGGACGCCTTCCCCTACGGCCACGGGGAGAAATCCGTCTACCTTATCGAGCGCTTTCTAAGGCTGAAGCCCGCCGAGGCCGTGGCGGTGCGCTGGCATATGGGCGGCTTCGACGACTCCGCGAGGGGCGGGAGCTTCGCTGTGAGCGGGGCCTATGAGAAGTACCCCCTGGCGGTGAAGCTGCACCTTGCGGATATGGAGGCTACATACCTTCGGGAGGGCCGTGGCTGAGGGCGGCTCTGTACCGCCTTATACGGCTTATCCATATGCTTTGGCTTATTTTATTTGACGGAAGGGGGCAGGGCCATGGACGCTATCGGGGCCTATGACCTGACAAAAGTATACGGGCCGGGGGGAGGCAGGCCAGCCCTCCGCGGCGTGAACCTGCTGGTGCCTGAGGGACGCTCCATGGCCTGCGTGGGGCCGGAGTCCTCGGGGAAGACCACGCTTATCCGGCTCCTCTCGGGGCTCCTGCGGCCCAGCTCCGGGGAGTGCAGCGTGCTGGGGCTGTCCCCGGGCTATGAGGCTTCCCGGCTACACAGCATGGTGGGCACGGTGCTGTACTCCTCAAAGCTCTACGCCGAGCTGAGCCTTTGGGACAACCTGCTGTTCTTTGCGGGGATACAGAGGCTGGCAAGAGCCGATGCGGTGGAGCGGGCCTCCTTCCTGCTGCGCAGGCTGAACCTGTGGGAGGAGCGGGAGCACAGCCCCCGCCAGCTCTCCACCGGGATGTTCAAGCGGGCGAGCCTGGCCCGGGCGCTCATCCACCGCCCGAGGGTCCTGCTTTTGGACAGCCAGGGGGCCGGTATGGACCTGGAGACGGCGGGGCTGGTGCGGGAGCTTTTGGAGTATGCCGGGAGCCAGGAGGGGGTCACCATGCTCATGTGTACCCAGGACATGGGCTTCGTCCAGGACTTCTGCCAGAGCTTCGGGCTGCTCCATGAGGGCACGCTTATGGCAAGGGGCAGCCTGGAGTCCCTGAGGCTGGCAAGCGGCGCTAAGCTCAGGGCCTCTTTAAGGCTGAAGGACGGGGACAAGGCGCCCGAGGGCTTCCGGCGGCAGCGGGACGGGCTGTGGCAGAAGGCCCTGGAGTCCGAGGAGGAGATGCCCAGGCTCATAATGCAGGTGGTCTCGGGCGGCGGCAGCTTATATGAGGCTCGGGTCGTCAGGCCCACCCTGTGGGAGATATACCAGGCCCATCTTGACAGCGGGCGCAGAAGGGAGGCGGAGATACATGGGGAGACAGGAGACGAAGCACAGCTCCTCCAGGCAGAGGAGCCAGCCACAGAGAGCGCCGTCCCAGAGGGAGGCTGAGCCGGGGAAGGGGACCAGGCTTTTGAGCTCCGCGGAGCTGCAGCTGGTGAAGAAGGACATGAAGTCCATCTGGACCGGGAGCAGCCGCCGGGCGCTCCTGATTCTGCTGCCTGTCATGCTGCTGGTGGTGATACCGGCGGTGTATTTCGTGCTGATACTGCTGATGCCCGAGGCTCCCGGGGCAAGGCCCCCAGAGGCCCTTACGGCGCTGCTGCCGGAGTATGTGTCGGGCCTTGAGTACAAGCAGGGGTGGCTGGTGATATTCACGGACCTGCTCTGCCCGATGCTCTTCCTCTGCGTGCCCATACTCACCGGCGCGGCCTCAGCCAGCTACGCCTTTGTGATGGAGCGGGAGAGCGGCACCCTGGAGACGCTGCTGCTCACCTCCATGGGCCCGAAGTCCGTGTTCAACGCCAAAACTACCAGCTGCACGGTGCTGTCGGTGCTGATCTCAGGGGCGGGCTTCCTGGCCTTCGCCCTCACGGTCACCGTGGCGGACGTGTTCGCGGAGGTGCGGCTGTTCTTCACCCTGGACTGGCTCATCCTGCTGGTGCTGGAAATGCCCACGCTGTCCCTTTTCTCAGTGGTCTTCGTGGCGCTCACCGTCACCAGGGTACACAGCACCGTGGAGTCCCTGCAGACCATGGGCTACCTGATACTGCCTGTGGCGGCGATCTACCTTATGCAGCTGACCGGCATCTTCCGGCTGAACATCATAGCCCTCATCCTGATCTCCGCGGCTCTGGCGGTGCTGGACGTGGTGTTCTTCAACGCGGCCTCCAGAGGGTTTACCCCCGAAAAGCTCCTGGAGCGGGGCGGCGCGGGGGAGGAATAGACCTTTTGTGGCCGCGATTTCGCGGAGGGCCTTGCCCGCCCTGCCGCGGACGGCGGAGCAGGCTTTGAAGGAATAACTGTATCTTGACAGCCGGGGGAAAATCTGCTACAGTATATATGTAAATAACTAAGGAGGTACCGCTATGGAATTTCACTATGACCCCACAGGGGTGTGCAGCAAGGGCATAGATATTGAGCTGGACGGGGACGTCATCAAGTCCGTCAAGTTTACCGGCGGGTGCAACGGCAATACCCAGGGCGTTGCGGCGCTGGCAAAGGGGATGACCGTGCAGGAGTATATCAGCCGCTGCAAGGATATCAAGTGCGGCATGAAGAAGACCTCGTGCCCGGCCCAGCTGGCGCTGGCGCTGGAGAAGGCTTTGCTGGCAAAATAAGGACCCCCCTATAAAGCGGGAGGGCGCCGTCCCAAAGGACGACGCCCTCCCTGCTTTTGCGACCCGGACAGAGCCCAGGGTCAGGTTTGGGCAGAGCCCAGGTTAGCAGCAACCGTTGTTGCAGCCGCCGCAGCCGCAGTCACCGCCGTTGCAGCCGCCGCAACCGCCGGACATGAAGTTGCTGCCGCAACCGCCGCCACAGCAGCAGAGCAGGAGAAGGATTATGATGATCCAAGAGCAACTGTTGTTACACATTTGTGCACGCCTCCTTTCGGACCCGGGCGCCGCCCGGTGTTTAAGACTCGGGTCTCGCCCGACGCCTTACACCACTATACTATTCCCGGGGGCGGAAAGGGTGACAGGGGGTTTGAGGTTTTTTTGAAAAATAAGCATAAGGGAGCAAACAGGAGGATAGACGAGCTTTTGGGAGCCTGGCTCATATTATACAGCTCAGTTTGACTTTAACTGACCTTGACACCGGGCGGGATAAGCGGTAAACTAAGGTCAAAGAAAGTCAAAGGCAAATGGAGGCGATGGGATGAGGATAAGCGACAGCGTTGCAAACTATATACTGCAGCTCCTGGACCAGGCGGGGGGTATCGCGGAGATACAGCGCAACGAGCTGGCGGGCTTTCTGGGCTGTGTGCCCAGCCAGATAAACTATGTGCTCACCTCCCGGTTTACCCCGGAGCAGGGCTATCTGGTGGAGAGCCGCCGGGGCGGCGGCGGGTATATCCGCATAACAAGGCTAAAGCTCAGCAAAGCGGACATGATAATGCACATAATAAACGGCGTGGGCGACTCCCTGGACGGGGCCTCGGCCCGGGTCATGCTGGAAAACATGGTGCAGAGCACGGTGCTGGACAGGCGCTCGGCGGAGCTGATAGCCGCGGCCCTGTCGGAGAAGGCGCTGGCGGCTGTGCCGCGGGAGCTGCGGGACACGGCGCGGGCCATGATATGCAAGAATATGCTGCTGGTAACAAGGACATGAAGGGAAGGCCGGGGCTTGCCCGGACAGCTTTCGGAGCGATTCTGCTCATGATATTACTCTCCGGCTGTCGGGGAGGAGCACCACGGGACCTTCCACCTCTCCATGAGGGAGGGGGACAGCTGGGGGAGAGACTACCCCTTTTACGACTACCGCTCCTATTTAGAGGAGTGCATAGAAAAGGCAGAGGACATTCCAAATATAGACTGATTTTTTAGGAGGTATACTGTATGATGTGTCAGAGCTGCGGTCAGCGGACCGCCACCACCCATATCAAGACTGTCATGAACGGACAGCTGACGGAGGCGCACCTGTGCTCGCAGTGCGCGAAGAAGCAGGGCTACGGCAATATGCTCGGCGATTGGAGCGGCTTCGGGAGCCTTTTGGGAGGGCTGCTCACCGGGACGGAAACCGCCGCCCAGGAGAAGCGCTGCCCGGGCTGCGGGGCCAGCTTCAGGCAGATAAAGGGGAGCGGCAAAATTGGCTGCGGGGAGTGCTACAACACCTTCCGGGCCCAGCTCATACCCGTTATCGAGCGTATCCACGGCACCGTCAAGCACAAGGGGAAGATCCCCGGGGGCTCGGCCCTGATGGTGCAGGAGCAAAACGTCCAGCTTGCAAATACCGGGAGGAAAGCCGCCGGGCTTTCTGAAGCCGGCAGGAAGCGCCAGGAGCTGAAGGCCGCCATAGAAAGGCAGGATTTCGAGCAGGCGGCCGTGCTGAGAGACCAGATAAAGGAGTTGGAGAGCCATGAGTGAAGCCAAGTGGTACGGCAGGGGGGGCGAGTCCGGGGAGGTAGTTTCCAGCACCCGGGTGCGCCTTGCCAGGAACCTAAAGCGCCTGCCCTTCCCGGACAGGGCGGGGCCTGAGGAGCGGGAGCAGGTGGCAGAGAGGGTGCGCGACGCCATGGAAAACAGCAACAGCGTGCTCTCGAAGGACGTCAGGTTCATGGACCTGGAGGAGCTCTCCCGGGAGGAGGCGGTGTCCCTTGTGGAGCGGCGCCTGGTGAGCCCGGAGTTCATCTCAGAACGCCAGGGCCGGGCCCTGCTGCTCAGCTCGGACGAGAGCATTTCCATCATGATAAACGAGGAGGACCATCTGCGGATACAGGTGCTCCGGGAGGGGCAGGCCCTCTCGGAGGCCCTGGAGACCGCCGACAGGATAGACACCCTTTTGAGCGAGAGGCTGGAATATGCTTACGACAGGGACTTCGGCTACCTGACCCAGTGCCCCACCAATCTGGGCACCGGCATGAGGGCGTCCCTGACCCTGCACCTGCCGGGACTGACCGAGTCCGGGAGCATGGGGCGCATAGGGGAAAACCTGTCAAAGCTGGGCATGGCGCTGAGGGGGGCCTTCGGCGAAGGCACAAAGGCCGTGGGGGAGATGTACCAGCTCTCGAACCAGATAACCCTGGGGCTCAGCGAGCGGCAGGCCATAGAGAACCTCAGCTCCATCGCCGGGCAGCTCATAGAGCAGGAGCGCCGCCTGAGGAAGGAAATGCTGAACACGGTCCAGTGGCAGGACCGGCTTTCAAGGGCTGCCGGGATACTGGGCACGGCCCGGCTGATGTCCGGGGAGGAGGCCACCCGCCTGCTGTCCCTGGCGCGGCTGGGGATATCGGAGGGCAGGCTCTCCGGGGTGGAGCTGGGTGCAGTAAACGGCCTGGCTGTGGAGGTACAGCCCGCCACCCTTATGGCCGCGGGGGGCAGGCAGCTCTCCCCCGAGGACAGGGACCGGCTGCGGGCGGATATACTCAGAGATGTATTTAAAAATATAAAAGTATTATGAGTTATTATTATATGGAGGAGTGATATTATGTTCCAGTTCAAAGGCTTCACTGAGAAGGCCAACAGGGCCCTGAACCTGGCGGTGGAGGCCGCCGGGAGCCTGGGCCACGACTATGTAGGCAGCGAGCACCTTATGCTGGGGCTCATACAGGAGGGCAGCGGCGTGGCCTATACGGTGCTCTCAAAGCTGGGGGTGACCGCCGAGGGCTACGAGAAGGAGCTCAGGGACCGCATCGGCTGGGGCGAGGCCACCAGCCTTACCCCTGAGAACTTCACCCCGCGCACAAAGCAGATACTACAGGTAGCGGCTATGGCCGGTGCAAGGCTCAACAATATGTATGTGGGCACGGAGCATATACTCATTGCGATAATTCAGGACGAGAGCTGCTACGCCATGCGCTTTTTGAAGATACTGGGGGTGGAGCCGGACAGGGTGACCCGGGAGCTGATGGGGAGCGCCGCCATTGCCGGCGAGGGCGAGGCCGGGAAGCCCGGGGTGAAAAAGGGCTCGGCCCTGGAGCAGTTCGGGCGGGACCTGACGGAGATGGCCAGGGAGGGGAAGATAGACCCGGTCATAGGCCGCTCGGAGGAGATACAGCGGGTCATACAGATACTGTCCCGGCGCACCAAGAACAACCCGGTGCTGATCGGCGAGCCCGGCGTGGGCAAGACCGCCGTGGCCGAGGGCCTGGCCCTGAGGATAAGCACAGGGGACGTGCCGGAGACTTTAAAGAAGCAGCGGCTCATATCCCTGGACCTTACAGGCATGATAGCCGGTACAAAGTACAGAGGGGACTTTGAGGAGCGCATAAAGTCCGCCATAGAGCAGGTGAAAAATGACGGCAGCATAATTTTGTTTATCGACGAGCTGCACACCCTGATCGGCGCGGGCTCCGCAGAGGGCTCCACAGACGCGGCGAACATCCTCAAGCCAGCCCTGGCCCGCGGGGACTTCCAGGTGATTGGCGCGACCACCATAAACGAGTACCGAAAGCATATAGAGAAGGACGCGGCTCTGGAGCGCCGGTTCCAGCCGGTGACCGTGGGGGAGCCCTCGGAGGAGGAGGCCGTTGAGATACTGAAGGGGCTCAAGGACAGGTACGAGGCCCACCATAAGGTGAAGATAACGGACGGGGCGATAGAGGCGGCGGTGAAGCTCTCGGCAAGGTATATCTCCGACCGCTTCCTGCCCGACAAGGCCATAGACCTGGTGGACGAGGCGGCGTCCCGGGTGCGCCTGAGGACCTTCACCGCTCCGGGCGGCCTCCAGGAGCTTGAAGGTAGGATAAAGGAGCTGGAGGGGGACAAGGCGGCGGCGGTGAACAGCCAGGACTTCGAGCGGGCGGCCTCCCTTCGGGACCAGCAGAAGGAGCTTAAGGAGCAGCTTGAGCGGGCCAGGGACAAGTGGGCCGCTGAGAACGAGCGCTCGGGCAGCGTGGTGGGAGAGGAGGCCATAGCGGATATCGTGTCCATGTGGACCGGCGTGCCGGTCTCCCAGCTCACCGAGGAGGAGAGCCAGAGGCTCCTGCGCCTGGAGGATACCCTGCACAGGCGGGTGGTGGGCCAGGATGAGGCCGTCACGGCTATAGCCCGGGCCATACGCCGGGGCAGGGTGGGCCTGAAGGACAAAAACCGCCCGATCGGCTCCTTCATCTTCCTGGGGCCCACGGGCGTTGGCAAGACGGAGCTCTGCAAGGCCCTGGCGGAGGCCATGTTCGGGGACGAAAAGGCCATCGTCCGCTTCGACATGAGCGAGTATATGGAGAAGCACACGGTGTCAAGGCTGGTGGGCTCGCCTCCCGGATATGTAGGCTTTGACGAGGGGGGCCAGCTCACAGAGGCGGTGCGCCGCAGGCCCTACTCGGTGGTGCTTTTCGACGAGATAGAGAAGGCCCACCCGGATGTATTCAACATCCTCCTCCAGCTCCTGGAGGACGGGCGGGTCACCGACTCCCAGGGCAGGACCGTGGATTTCAAGAACACGGTGGTCATAATGACCTCGAACGTGGGGGCAAGGCTCATCACCGAAAGGCAGGGCTCCCTGGGCTTCGCCCGGGAGGAGAGCGCGGCCGGGGACTTTGAGAAGATAAGGTCTACGGTGATGGGGGAGCTGAAAAACCTCTTCAAGCCCGAATTTTTGAACCGCGTGGACGATATCATCGTCTTCCACAAGCTGACAAGGGAGGACACGGTGAAAATAGCCGGGAAGCTCCTTGAGACCCTCTCCGGCAAGCTCACGGAGCTTGGGGTGGAGGTGGAGTTCACCCCCGGGGCGGTGGAGCTCATAGCCGAAAAGGGGTACGACCCGGGCTATGGCGCGCGCCCCCTGAGAAGGGCCGTCCAGAGGGAGCTGGAGGACGTGATATCCGAAAGGCTGCTGGAGGGGGCCATGGCGGCTGGGAAAAAATACAGGTGCGTCGCCTCTGAGGGCGGGTTCAAGCTGGAGGAGCGCGAGTAATATATTTATATAGAAAGAGGGCGGGCCCGGGAGGGTCCGCTCTTGCCGCATTGGCTTTATCCGACATGGGTGCTATAATAGACCGGGCACTGTCATAAAAACGGTGAACGGCTGGCCTGAAACTTCCGATTACATAGAGACCGCCATGCAGCCAGCATGGAAGGGGGTCCTCCGTGGATTGGAGGTGATACTTTTGAGCGCGTGCGAAACGCTGCAGATCATGCTGGGCTTTATCCAGACTATCGTGAGCTTATTTATCGCGTTGAACGACCGTGCAAACAAGAAGCAGCCGCTCCCGGTCCAAGGCTGCGGCTACTTCTTAAGTAGTTAGATCGATCGGGCCAGCCGTTCAAATCATGGCGGCGCCCGCTTTTTGTCTTTTCCTATCCGCATTATACACTCCCCCGCCCCGTTTGTCAACCCCGCATATCCCCTCGTATCCCCGCATATAATCTTTTGGGAAGACCAGAGATTTGTATAGAAAGGGAAGTGCAGAAATGTTGGAGACCCAGTTTTACCCTGAAGGACACCGGCTGAACTCGCCGGAGGATCTGGCGGCGATAGGCTCCCCTGCCGCGCTCGGCGAAGCCATGCGGGAGGGACGGATACTGGAGGCCCGGGCCGTTATGTGCGACAGCGCCCACGACCTTATTGTGGACCTTGGCTGTATGAGGGGGATCATCCCAAGGGAGGAGGGGGCCCTGGGCATTAGGGAGGGGACTGTGCGGGATATCGCCATACTCTCCCGAGTGAACAGGCCTGTCTCGTTTATCGTGCGTGACTTTATAAGGGACGGCGAAGGTCGGGTGACGGCCCTGCTGTCCCGGCGGGCGGCCCAGGAGCGCTGCCAGAGAGAGTACATAGAGAGGCTTGCCCCCGGGGACGTGATACCCGCCAGGGTCACCCACCTTGAGCCCTTCGGGGCCTTTGCGGACATCGGCTGCGGCATACCCGCCCTGCTGCCTATAGACAGCATTTCCGTCTCCCGGATAGGCCACCCCAAGGAGCGCTTCCTGCCGGGGATGGACATAAGGGTGGTGGTGAGGAGCCGGGAGAACGGCAGGATAAACCTGACCCATAAGGAGCTACTTGGCACCTGGGCCGAGAACGCCGGGCGCTTCCAGGCCGGGGAGACCGTGGGCGGGGTCATACGCAGCATAGAAAACTATGGGGTCTTCGTGGAGCTCTCCCCAAACCTGGCGGGGCTTGCGGAGACCCGGGAGAACATCTTCCCGGGCCAGCAGGCCAGCGTCTTCATAAAGAGCGTGCTGCCCCAGAGGATGAAGGTGAAGCTGATAATCATCGAGACCTTCGACAGCGAGCCCAGACGCCCCCAGCCCCCTGAATACTTCTTCAGCGGCGCGCATATGGAGGAATTCGTCTACTCCCCGCCTGAGAGCGAAAAGCTCATCCGCACAGTGTTTTAAAAAGCCCCGGGCGTGTCTAATAGGCTATAAAAAGGAAAAAGCGGGCGCCGCCACAGCTTGAACGGCTGGCCCCGAGGGAGGGGCGGTGGAGGTGGACGGCGCGGATCGTGCCAGCCTGGCCGGGCAGCCATGCCGCCCCGCAGACAGGCAAAAGCCTCCTGGGACAGGAGGCTTTTTAGCTGTGCGATATCATGCCCGATCTGCTTATACCCGGTCTGGGGCTCCTGCGGGCTCATGGCAGCACCCGGCAGGTCTCGCCAACGAGCTGGTCGATGCCCCCTCCTCAAAGCCGGTAGGTATGCTCAGGCAGCGGCTCTCCAGCTCATGCACCCCGACAGTCACCGTGTCGAAAAAGCTTACAGCGGTCATAGAGTCCTGCACAGCCCGGAGGCCGTCAATGCCGGGACCGCGGCCAATGGACCCGGGGCCGGAAGGCTTGGGCCCGCAGGCGGAGAAGGGCAGCAGGAGTGAAGGCGCGCGCAGCGGCAGGGCTGCGAGCCTTTTCATCGTCTATCATCCTTTCATAGCGGGCTTCAGTATAAACGATATTCAGTAACGGCAGTATACCGCTATGAGGTCCAGAAAGCAACAGATCCTTGCAAATATCATGGATCGTTCAGGTATTGGGTAAATATGTATCGCGAATGCATAGGGCAGGCCCCTAGTTCAAGGGCTTGCTCTTCTGGACCCGCCTGCCGGAATCCTTAGGGTCGGCGTAGAGCTCGGGGTAGAAGAAGTCCGAGGGCGATATGCCGAAAAACTCCGCCAGCACCCTGAGGTCGTGCAGGTCGGGGGAGGTCTTGCCGGACTCGTAGTAGGAGTAGGCGGAGCGGGTCACCCCAAGCAGCTTCGCCACGCTCTCCTGGGTGGCGTTCTTTGCCAGGCGCATCGTGCGCAGCATGGCTCCAAGGTCTTTGTTAAAGGCTGTCATGCTATTGTCATCCCCATTCATTTTAATGTAAACACGGCTCACTTAGTATTATAAATGGGTCTCCACCTAATGTCAATATGCTAATAAAATAACTTCTGGTTGGTATACTACTTCATACAGTCTGGTAAAGAAGAATACAGTAAAAACTGAAGGAGGTCGTTATGCCGTCTGGAAAGCACAGATACCCACAGTACACACTGCGCACCTCGGAGGGGCTGATGGACAAGCTGAAGTACATCGCGGAGTATAACGGGCGCTCCGCAAACAGGGAGCTGGAGCAGCTTATCCGGGCCCATGTCAGCCGCTTCGAGCAAAAGCACGGCCCTATCGAGCTCACCACGGAGGACTACAGGTTCATACGCAAGCGCACAGGGGGGGGCGGGGAGGGGGAAACAGGCTCCTCCCCGGAAGGCTGAAAGCGCGATACATCTCTTGCAAGTTCCGGCCTTATGTGCTATAATGGTGGAAAGAGTGCAACTCTAAGGAGGGGGAGAGGGATCATGCAGCAGCGGAACAGGCCCGTCTGGCAGTCGGTATCCTACGCCTTTCTTTTCCTGGCTGTAGTATCTGTGCTGTTTTTCATCTATACGGCCCAAAACCAGGGGAGGATACAGGAGCAGAACAGGGTCTACGCCGAGGACTGCGCCAGGCAGACGGCAGAGCGCATAGGCAGCGAGTTCGACGATGCCCTGCAGCGCGTCGAGAGCTGCGCGTACCTGGTGGGCACCGACGGGGAGGCCCCGAGGATAGACCAGGAGATGCTAAGGGAGATGGAGCGCAATACCAGCTTCGACGCTGTGCGCTTTACAGATGTGACAGGAATGAACCTTACCTCCGACGGCAGGACCAGCGACAGCTCCGACCGGGAATATTTCATAAGGGGCATGAGCGGCGAGAGCGGGATAGAGGTCGTGTCCAAGTGCAGGATAACGGGCAAGCCGATGATGGTGTTCTTTTCCCCAGTGAGGACGGGGGAGAAGGTGTGCGGCGTGTTCCTGGGGCTGTATTTTTCCGAGGACTATATGCGCGACATGCTCTCGGCCACCTACTTCGGGGAGCAGGCCCAGGTGTACCTGTGCCATATGGACGGCAGCATAATTGCCAGCTCCGGCGGAGGGTCGCACGCGGGGGACCTTCTTGAAAATATGTCGGGGGCGGGGGTCATCGACAGGGGGGTCGCAAGGAGCATAAGGACCGCGGCCTTTGAGGAGGGCGGCAGCGCGTCCGTCTTCTGCAATGACGAGAGCGATATCGACAACCTCTGCGCGGTGAGCCTGCCGGGGCACGACTACGTGCTCGTGCAGGCATTCCCCAGGCACATAACCGATAATATGCTCAGGCGGGCGAACAGCGCGGGGATCTGGCTCGAGGCCTGCCTGATAGTCCTGTTCGTGCTGTATGTGGCCTTCCTCATAATAAAGGCCGGGCGGCAGCGCAGGCAGCTCGAGAAGGAGAATAAGACCTTCAGCGACGTGCTCCGGGGCATAAACATACTTTTCTCCTCCAGATACCTTATAGTGGACCTGGAGCGGGACAGCTACTCATATATGGCGGGAGCGGGCCCGATGAGCGCCGACCTGCCCATGGAGGGGAGGTACACCGAAAACGTGATACCCACCCACGCCGCCGACCTGATAGGGGATGAGGGCAAGGCGGCCTACAGGAGGTTCGCAAGGCCCGGCGCCCTTATAGACGGCCTGAGGGGCTCCGACTCCCTGGTGCATGAGTGCCATGTGCGCCGCGGGGGCAAGGAGGAGTGGGAGCACCTGATAGTGGTGTGCCTGGAGCGCCGGGAGGGCGTGCCGGTGAGGGCGCTGTATGTGCGCCAGAACGTGACGGAGCTAAAGCTCCGGGAGCTCAGGGAGCAGCGGGAGCGCTCTGTCCTGAACCGCAAGGCCAGGCAGTACAGGCTTGCGATAATGTCCAACGCCGTGAGCGCCTTCGAGTGCAACCTGACAAACGACAGGGTGGAGCAGGACGTGCTGAGGCTCAGGGACGGCAAGGCTGGCTCCGCGCTGGAGGCCGTGGGGCTCAAAGCGCCCTGCAAGGCCTCGGAGTGCTTTGAGCGCTGGGCGCGGGAGGTGCTGCCGGAGTCCCGGGAGGCCTATGGGAGGTGCGCGGACGTTGAGTACCTGAAGGCCCAGTTCGAGCGGGGGAACATGGAGACGGACGTGGACTACTGGGAGTCCTGGGACGGGGAGGCCCACTGTATAAGGCAGTCCTTCCTGCTGGCCCGGGACGAGGACACCGGGGACCTTATCGCGATGGTGGTCTCAAAGGACATCACCGAGCAGGAGCAGAAGCAGCGGGAGCAGACCCGGGCCCTCCAGGACGCGCTCATGCAGGCCCAGCACGCGAACCAGGCAAAGACCACCTTCCTTTCAAATATGAGCCACGATATCCGCACGCCGATGAACGCCATCATCGGCTTTGCCACCATAGCCGCAAGCCATATGGAGCGCGCGGACCAGGTGCGGGACTGCCTGCAGAAGATACTCTCCTCCAGCAACCACCTGCTGGGGCTGATAAACGACATACTGGACATGAGCCGGATCGAGAGCGGCAAGCTCCAGATCCACAACCAGGAGTGCAATATACCCGAGCTCATGCACAACCTGGTGAATATCATCCAGCCCCAGGTGAAGTCCAAGCAGCTCGAGATGTTTATAGACACCTTCGAGGTGGTGAACGAGGACGTCATAGCGGACCCGTTAAAGCTCAACCAGATATTCATAAACCTTATGGGCAACGCCGTGAAATACACCCCCGCCGGCGGGACGGTGAGCTTCAGGATCATCCAGCGGCCCGCGTTCAAGCACGGCTGGGGGGAGTACCTGTTCATCGTAAAGGACAACGGCATTGGTATGTCAAGGGAGTTCGTGGAGCATATCTTCGAGCCCTTTGAGCGGGAGTCCACCGCCACGCGCAGCGGCATACAGGGCGCGGGCCTCGGCATGGCGATAACAAAGAGCATTGTGGACATGATGAGCGGCGAGATAACCGTTGAGAGCGAGGTGGGCAAGGGCAGCACCTTCTCGGTGAGGATACCGCTAAAGCTCCAGGACGTGGAGAAGAACGCCCAGGAGATAAAGGAGCTCCAGGGCCTGCGCTCCATGGTGGTGGACGACGACTTCAACGTCTGCGACAGCGTGAGCAAAATGCTCAAGAGCATAGGCATGCGCTCGGAGTGGACCACCTCGGGCCGGGAGGCGGCCTACAGGGCCAAGTCCGCCTGCGAGGAGGGGGACCCCTACCATACCTACATAATAGACTGGCAGATGCCTGAGACCAGCGGCATAGAGACCGCCAGGAAGATAAGGAGCGTGGTGGGCAGAGACGCCCCCATTATCATCCTCACGGCCTACGACTGGGCGGATATCGAGGACGAGGCCAAGGCCGCGGGGATCACCGCCTTCTGCGCGAAGCCGCTGTTCATGTCGGATCTGAGGTCGGCGCTGCTGGCTGCAAACAATATCGGCGGCGGGGACCAGGCTGAGGAGGCTGTCTGGACCGAGGCCGACTTTGCTGGCAGGAGGCTCCTGCTGGTGGAGGACAACGAGCTCAACCGGGAGATAGCAACGGTCATCCTGGAGGAGGCCGGGTTCGTGATAGAGCCCGCCCCCGACGGCACGGACGCCGTGTCCATGATGGAGAAGGCCGAGGAGGGCTATTATGACGGCGTGCTCATGGACGTGCAGATGCCGGTCATGAACGGCTACGAGGCCACGAAGGCCATACGCGCCCTTGACCGCCGGGACGTAAAGAGCCTGCCTATCATAGCGATGACCGCCAACGCTATGGAGGACGACAAGGAGGCGGCGCTGAAAAGCGGCATGAACGCCCACATAGCAAAGCCCATAGACATTGGCCTGCTGATGGATGTGCTCCAGCAGTTCCTGATGTGAGCTTATACACCCTGAAGGCAGGCTCCGCCGGTTGCTGTTCGAGCTGTTGAAGGGCTTGCCGTTTATCGTTGAAGTCAAGGCCGGAGCGGGCGCCCTGTGCCGCTGAGTCCGGAAGTGTGTACGGCTTTTGGACTGCGCCGGTCGTAAGCGTACTGCTTTCCGGGAGGGAGACACCATGCTGAAAACACTTGACCCATCCATGCTGGGGCTGAGCCATCCAATAGAGGAGCTCGCCCCCGCCGCCGCGAAACACGGCTTCCAGGCCATAAGCGCCCCCGCCTGGGTGCTGGAGGACAGGGCCGCCGGGCGGGAGGCCGCGGCAGTCCTTTTAGACAGCGGCCTTTCCTGGGGCCCGATGCCCATGCCCGCCGACTTCTACCACTGGGAGCTGGAGGACGGCGCCTTCGAGGAGGCCCTTGAGACCCTGCGCCGCTGGGCGGACGCCGCCCGGGTGCTGGGGATCGCCCGCGCGTATAACCATGTCTGGCCCTGCAGCAGCCGGGGGTTTGACGAGAATTTCCAGTGGACCGTTGAGAGGATCAGGGCGGTGAACGGCATACTTAAAGAAAACGGCGTAGCCTACGGCCTGGAGTTCCTGGGCCCCCACGGGCTCCGGAGGCTTGCCGGGCGCCAGTTCGTCCACTCCCTCTCAGGGGTGCTGGCCCTGGCGGACGCCGCCGGGGGAGGGGTGGGCATAGCCTTCGACACCTTCCACTGGTACTGCTCCCAGAACGGGGCCATGGACGATGTGGCCCTTATGGAGCAGCATATCGACCGGCTGGTGGCCCTGCACATAAACGACGGCGTGCCGGGGCGGGACTTCAGCGCCCAGCAGGACATGGAGCGCCGCCTGCCCGGTGAGACCGGGGTGATAGACGCAAGGGCCGTGCTGGAGAGGTTCAAAAGGCGCGGCAGCGGCGCGCTGTACATGGTGGAGCCCTTCGAGCCCTGGCGCGCAAGGCTGGGGGCAATGACGGCGGAGGAGGCAGTTTCTGTCGTTGCCGGAGCCATAGGCCCAGACTGATGGCGAGAAAATAAAGCAAGGCCCGGGGGGGCCTTGCTTTGCTTTGATATCAGCCGGGTATGCCGAAGGTGCGCAGTGACGGGCGCTCCAGCGCCAGGTCCCCATGGCAGTCCTTGCGGAATACATTTTCCTCAAAGAAGAAAAAGCACCGCGGCGCCCTCCTGGACAGGTCCGGCACGAAGTATACCAGCCGGTTCACCACCCTGGAGCCGTCCTCGAGTATATCGCTGTTTGAAAAGGGGAAGTCAAATATGCGCCGGGGCGGGAGGGGCTCGCTGCCGCCCAGCCAGGCCAGGTAGGCCCTGTAAAGCTCAAGCTCTGACATTATCCTGCCTCCCCTAGCTCCAGCTCCCTTATGGAATCCCCGAAGCCCCTGATAAAGCGGACAGCCTCCCTGGGCGGTAGCTGGTAGAGCAGGAAGGCCAAGGATACGGCGGAGGGTCCGGCCTCGCCCCGCTCAAGGCCGGAATAGGAGCGCGGGGTCATGCGCATTACAGAGGCCATCTGATCCTGGGTAAAGCCCAGCTCCCGGCGGACGGGGAGCAGCACGTTCCTCAGATAGAGCTTTAGTTCTGACTGGTATTTTCTCATTGGGAAAACCTCCTCCAAAATGTATAGGTCAATTTTACCAATAATGCAAAGGACATACCAGGAGCCGCGCATCAGGATCTAAAGGTTTTTCCTCTGCCCCGCGGCCTTAGCGGGACGCCGCCTTACAAAAACTTTACATACCCCGGGTAACAGATCTTACCTCCCTATGCTATCCTTATTATAGCCCGCGGACGCATTTACTACAGCTGTAAGGGAAGCATATATGAAGAAGGGGGAGTATAAGGATGGACATATTTCAGGTCTTATCGTTGCTGGGGGGGCTGAGCCTCTTTCTGTTCGGCATGAGCGTTATGGGCCAGGCCCTGGAGCGCAGGGCCGGCGGGGGGCTGAGGGATATCCTCGGCCGCCTCACCACCGGCAGGCTCGCGGGGCTGCTCACAGGGCTGGGGGTCACGGCGGTGATACAGAGCTCCTCGGCGGCCACGGTGATGGTGGTGGGCTTTGTAAACTCCGGGCTCATGACCCTGCGCCAGGCGATCCACGTTATCATGGGGGCGAATATCGGCACCACGGTCACCGCCTGGGTGCTGAGCCTTGCGGGGATAGAGAGCGGCAATATCTTTGTAAGGCTCCTGAAGCCCTCCTCGTTTACGCCTGTGCTTGCGGTGATAGGGGTCATATTCTATATGTTCTGCAGGTCCTCGAAAAAGCGGGACACCGGGACGGTGCTGCTGGGGTTTGCCACCCTTATGACCGGCATGGAGATGATGTCCGGGGCTGTGTCCGGCCTTGGGGAGGTCCCGGCCTTCAGGGAGCTGTTCATACTGTTCCAAAACCCCCTTCTGGGTATGCTGGCAGGTGCCCTGCTCACCGCCGTGATACAGTCCAGCTCCGCCTCGGTAGGCATTCTGCAGGCCCTTGCGGCCACGGGCCAGGTGACCTACGGCGCGGCGGTGCCGATCATAATGGGCCAGAATATCGGCACCTGCATCACGGCGCTGCTCTCTGCCGTCGGGGCCGGGAAGAACGCCAGGCGCGCGGCCCTTGTACACCTGTCGTTCAATGTTATCGGGGCCGTGAGCTGGCTGTCGGTGTTCTGCGTCATCAAGCTTCTGATGCCCCCGGCAGTGCTGGCTGAGCCCGCCTCCCTTCTGGGGATAGCCGTCTGCCACTCGGTGTTCAACCTCCTCTGCACCCTCCTGCTGCTGCCCATGACAGGCTGGCTCGAGAGGCTCGTTTGCCGCCTGATACGCGACGGCGGGGAGGCAAGGCCCCAGCCCGAGCTTGACGAGAGGCTTTTCGCCACCCCCTCCATAGCCCTTGAGAGCTGCAAAAGCCTTGCGGGGGAGCTGGCCCGGAACGCCGCCGGGGCCCTGAGGGATGGGCTGGCCTCAATGCACGGCTGCACCCCGGCCCTGGAGAGGTCCGTCCTGGAGCAGGAATCCCTCACCGACCGCTATGAGGATATGCTCGGCACCTATCTTGTGCGCCTGAGCGCCCGAAGGGTCAGCGCCGGGGACAGCGCCCAGGCCGCCAAGCTGCTCAAGGTCATAGGGGATCTTGAGCGCATAGCCGACCACGGGGTGAACCTTTTGGAGTCCGCCAGGGAGCTCAGGGACAAGGGGCTCTCGCTGTCCCCGGCCGCCTGGAACGAGTACGACGTGATAGCGTCGGCTGCACAGGAGATCTTAGGGGACGCGCTTAAAGCCTTCTTGGAGGACGACCTGGAGGCCGCGGGCAGGGTGGAGCCGCTGGAGCAGGTGATAGACGGCCTGAAGGAGCAGCTTCGCACAAACCATATCCTGCGCCTGCAGGGGGGCGGGTGCTCCATCGAGGAGGGCTTTGTCTGGTCGGATATCCTCACGGATATAGAGCGGGTCTCGGACCACTGCTCAAATATCGCCGGCTGTGTGATAGACATCGCCAATAACAATATGAACATCCACGCCTCCCTGAGGGACGCCCGCAATGAGAGCGGGAGCTTTAAGAGCCAGTTCCTGGGGTATAAAGAGAAATATTCACTGCAGCGATCGGGATGCGGCAAGGAGGGCGCGAAGTGATATACTGCGTTGAGGACGACAACAGCATACGGGACCTGATGCTCTACACCCTCTTGGCCTCAGGCTTTGAGGCCCGGGGCTTCCCGGACAGCCGCCGGTTCTGGCAGGCTTTGGAGGAAGAGAGGCCAAAGCTTATACTCCTTGACATCATGCTCCCCGGGGAGGACGGCATTGAGATACTGAAAAAGCTCCGGGGGAGGGAGGAGACCGGGGATATCCCTGTAATCATGGCAACGGCAAGGGGGGCCGAGTACGACAGGGTGATCGGCCTGGACCTTGGGGCCGACGACTACCTCTCAAAGCCCTTCGGCATGATGGAGCTGGCGGCCCGGGTGCGCGCGGTGCTAAGGCGCTCAAGGCCCCGGGGGGAGCCCGCCGGAGATACGGGGGGCGTACTCCGGGCTGGTGGGCTGGAGCTTGATAAAAACGCCTGCGTTGCCCGGGCCGGGGGCAGGCGGGTGGAGCTCACCAGGAAGGAGTACCTGCTGCTGGAGACCTTCATGGAGGCTCCGGGCCGGGCCTTCACCAGGGACAGGCTGCTGGAAATAGTATGGGGCCTTGACTACGCCGGGGAGACAAGGACCGTGGACGTGCATATCGGCACCCTGCGCACGAAGCTCGGCCCCTGGGGGGAGAGCATCAGGACGGTGCGGGGAGTCGGCTACCGGATGGAGGCTGACCTATGACAAAGCGTATTTTCCGCTCGATACTTCTTGTGGCCCTGGCGGTGCTGTCGGCCAGCGTCCTGCTGATAATGGGGGTGCTCTACGGATACTTTTCAGACGTGCAGCAGGCCCAGCTGGGTATGCAGCTGGAGCTGGCGGCAAGGGGGGCAGAGGCCCAGGGCAGGGGCTTCTTTGAGGGCTTCCAGCCCAAGGACTACCGGGTGACCTGGGTGGGCCCAAAGGGCGAGGTGCTTTTTGACAGCCATAGCCCCGGCGGGGAGAACCATATGGAGCGGGAGGAGGTCAGGGAGGCAATGGAGTCCGGCAGGGGGGAGAGCCGCAGGTACTCGAGCACCCTTCTGGAGCGGGCCCTCTATACCGCCCGGCGGCTGGAGGCCGGTAGCGTGCTGCGCCTGTCGATGTCCCAGCGCTCGGTGTTCACCCTGCTTCTTGGCATGGCCCAGCCGGTCTGCATAGTCTTTATCATAGCCACGGGGCTCTCCATATTCTTCGCCGTGCGGCTTTCAAAGCATATCGTGCGCCCACTGGCCCGGCTGGACCCGGACCATCCCCTGGAGGGCAGGGGGTACAGGGAGATAGCCCCGCTGCTAAGGCGCATCGACAGCCAGCAGGAGGAGCTCAAAAGAAAGCAGCGGGAGCTTGAAAGGGCCGGGCAGGCCCGGCGGGAGTTTACCGCCAATGTCTCCCACGAGCTGAAGACCCCGCTGCAGTCCATCTCCGGCTACGCGGAACTCTTGGAGAATGACATGGTGAAGCCGGAGGATATCCCCGCCTTCGCGGGGAGGATATACCGGGAGTCCCAGCGGATGGTGCGGCTGGTGGAGGATATCATAAGCCTCTCCCACCTGGACGAGGGCGCCAGGGGCATGGACTGGACCGAGACCGACCTGTACGAACTGGCGCTCCAGGCGGCGGGGGGCCTTGGGGACAGGGGGGATGTGCATATAGAAGTGGAGGGTGAGGAAGCCCCCATCCTTGGCATACCCCAGCTCCTGTACAGCATTGTATATAACCTCTCCGACAACGCCGTAAAGTACAACCGCCCCGGGGGCCGCGTTGACATAATAGTGAGGCCGGAAAAGGACGGCGTGAGGCTCACAGTCAAAGATACCGGCATAGGCATTCCCAAAAGCGAGCAGGAGCGCATTTTCGAGCGCTTCTACAGGGTGGACAAGAGCCGCTCAAAGGAGGTGGGCGGCACAGGGCTGGGCCTGTCCATCGTGAAGCACGCGGTGATGGTCCACCAGGGGGAGATATCCCTTTGGAGCGCTCCGGGGGAGGGGACCGTGGTGGAGGTCTTCTTTCCGGCACCATTTCCTCATAACCTCCTCAATTCCTGAAAATATATTTACAAACAGGCGGGCATTCAGTATAATCTGCACAAACTAACTCCTGCCCGCCTGGGTATGGGGAATAAGGAGGAACAGAGCATGACCTTTGAAGAGACCCTGGAATTTATGCGGCACCACCCGTGGAACTTCTACTATACCGCCCCGAAGGGTACCAAGGACTGGGCGGCCTATAGGGAGCGCCGGGAGAGGCTGGACGAGATCGGCTCCATGATAAACACCGTGCCGATCCCAAGCGGCTGGGTGGGCATAGACAGGTATGACTATGAGGCCACTGACAGATATATTGAGGCCCTTCTGGAGGGCTACCCCGACCGCTGGCTGGTGCCGCGCGTAGGGATAGACCCGCCGCTGGACTGGCTCAGGGCAAACCCCGAGGAGGTCTGCGTGTACTGGAATGGCCCCACGGACCCTGAGGAGATCGCCGCCATGGTGGGCACCTCATACCACGACAGGTCCGGCTGGGACGGCGACAAAAAGCCCTACCCGGACCAGAGGATATCCAACCAGTCCTTTTCATCAAAGCTATGGGTGCGGGACGCGTGTACGGCCCTTGGGAAGCTCATCAGCCACATAGAGGCCTCGCCCTACGGCGGGCAGGTGCTGGGATATATGTTCGGCTTTGGCAACTGCGGGGAAAATATGTGGTGGGGGGACTGGCGCAACCAGGGGGACCCGCGCAAGGGCGACTTCGGCATAAGCCATAAAAAGCATTTCTATAGCTGGGCCGTGAAAAAGTACGGCTCCCTGGAGGCCCTGCGCGTGGCCTGGGATATGCCCGGGCTGACCCTTGAAAGCCTGGAGGTGCCTACGCCGCCGGAGCGGTGGAGCGAAAACGGCAAGGACCTGCGGGGGGTGCTGCTGGCCTCCGACCAGCGGCAGGTGGACTGCAACGAGTTCCACTCCGAGGCCTGCTTTGACGCTATCGAAGCCCTGGGGAGGACCGTGAAGGAGACCTGCGGCAAGCCTGCGGGCGGGTTCTACGGCTACTTCCAGGACGAGACCGTGGGCTACGCGGGGCATCTGGCTACAGACAGGGCCATGGCCACGCCGTATGTGGACTTCTACTCCTCGCCCAAGGCGTACCACTACTGCCTGGCAGGGGACCCGGGGGCGTCCCAGGCTCCGGGGCAGTCCTTTGCAAGGAAGAAGCTGTGGATAGAGGAGAACGACAGCCGCTCCCACCACGCCCTGGGATGTGACGGCGACCGGGCCCCAAAGACCCCCGGCGACACGGTGACAGTGTTCTGGCGGGAGATATACCGGGCCCTCACCTTCCAGCAGGGCTTCTGGTGGATGGACATAAACGGCCTGAATGACGACTGGTACGGCGACGGCGAAATGGTGGAGATGTTCAGGAGCCAGGCGGCCTTTTACAAGAAATGGTCGCCGATACCCCGCAAGAGCATTGCCCAGGTGCTCTTTGTGGAGGACGAGGCCAGCTGCGGGCATACCACCTATATCTCCGGCCCCCAGAGGAACCTGCGCCTGCGCCTGGAGCGGGAGCTCAGGCTCTGCGGCGCGCCGGTGGACCATCTGCGCATAGGAGACCTGTTTGAGATAGACCTGAGCCAGTATAGGTTCATAGTCTTCTGCCACGCCTTCGTGATGCCTCCGGAGAAGTGGGAGGGGATAAGGGGGCGCATACGCCCGGACGCCCATATTCTGTGGAACTACGCCGCGGCAATGCTCTCCCCGGACTTTGACCCGGAGAACCAGAAGCGCGTCACGGGCTTTTACACCGGGGAATGCCCCGGGAGGATGCAGCCCGAGGAGCTTTACAGGCATATCTACTGGCACTGCACCCATAGCTGCCCCCAGGACTACCCCCTGGTGGAGATACTGCCCGAGGCGGGCCAGGAGGTGCTGCAGGTGTCGCCGGACAACAGGATACTTACGGCAAGGGTGCGCAGGGATAAGGGCGCGAACATTTTTGCAGCGGAGTTCACCCTGAGGGAAAAGCAGCTGCGTGCCATGCTGAGGGACGCGGGGGTGGACTTCCAGGCCCCGGAGAACTGCTCGGTGCTGGCGGACGACAAGCTTATAGGCTTCTTCCCCCGGTGGGACGTGTCCTTCCCATACCTGTTCAGAGGGAGCTGGCGCAACTCGATCACAGGGGAGCGCGTGTCGGGCGCTGTAGACCTGAGGATAAAGGGAAAGGGATTTGAGGTCTTTGAGAAGCTCATGCCCTAGCATGGGGATAAAATAGACGCAGAAGGCGCCCGCCTGGGGCAACGGTCCAGGCAGGCGCCTTTTATATGTGGTCCCAATGGAAAGATATTTGTGTGCAGGTTTAATTTTTTTAGAGAAATTTGACTGGGGAAAAACAGGAGTTTCTGGCAAAATACATGGAATTGAGGTGGTTTTGAGGGTTTTGAGTCTGGATTTTGTGCAGTTATATGGGTTAAACTTGTGGTGAAGAAAAGCTTCGGAATCCACTGGAGAAAGGATATGCGCAATATGAAAAAAAGACGGAAAAAGCTTTTGCACCGGGACCTGAAAGACAACGTGGAGTATTACCTGCTCATGGCCGTCCCGCTGGCGTTCATTTTCATTTTCAGCTATCTGCCCATGTTCGGCCTGGTCATAGGCTTCCAGAACTACAGCGTGGGCAGGCCCTTCTTTGGGGAGGGGGTCGAGTGGGTGGGGCTAAGGCATTTCGAGAAGTTTGTGAGCTCCTACTACTTCCCCAGGATACTGAAAAACACCATCGTCCTGAACCTGATGGGCCTGTTTATGGGCTTCTGGGTGCCCATTGCGTTCGCCCTTGTGGTAAACGAGATACGAAACGGCAAGTTCCGAAAGTTCACCCAGACCGTGAGCTATATGCCGAACTTCATCTCCACGGTGGTGGTGGCGGGGATGTTCCTCTCCTTCATTGCCAGCGACGGGATCATCACACAGCTCCTGGAGCTTCTGGGGATACAGGCAAAGTCCCTGAACGCGAATAAGGAGTTCTTCCCATGGTTCTATACCCTTTTGGGGGTGTGGAAAAACTTCGGCTGGAGCAGCATACTCTACCTCTCCACCCTCTCCTCCATCGACCCGTCGCTGTATGAGTCGGCCAGCGTTGACGGCGCGACCAGGCTCAAGAAGATATGGTTCATAACCCTGCCGAGCCTTCTGCCGCTGATAATGATACAGCTCATCTTCGCCATAGGCGGCATGCTCAGCTCAAACACGGACATGATACTGCTGCTCTATAACCCCTCGGTATACTCCACCGCGGACGTGATAGGCACCTATGTGTACCGCGAGTCCCTTATGGGCGGGGCCTACAGCCCGGGCACGGCGGCGGGCCTGCTTATGAGCATTTTGAGCTTTATCCTGGTGTTTGGGGCAAACTGGGTCTCCAGGAAGAAGACTGATTTTTCCATCTGGTGAGGAAAGGGGAGGTATCAAGATGAAACAAAACTCAATGGTAGCAGAGAGGGGCAGGGCCGGGAAAAGCAGGCTCGACCGCTGGACCGGCTTCGATACGGCGGTAACAGCCATATCAGTGGTAGTGTGCTTTATCACCATATACCCCATGTGGTACGTTATCTCCATGTCCGTTAGCGACCCCATAGCGGCGGCAAGCGGGGCGGTGGCCTTCTGGCCCGTGGGCTTCTCGGTGGAGAGCTATAGGATAGTGGCGCTGGACAGGGAGTTCTGGCAGGCATTCCTGAACTCCGTTATCTATGTGGCGGCGGGCTGTGTGCTTATGCTGTTCAACACCATACTTTGACATAGGGAACAATATCTCCAGGATGGTCCAGGCCCTGGAGGCCTCGGCGAGGGACAGGGAGCTGCGCCGGATCCTGGCGGGCACGCTTCAGCCCGACGGGGCCAGAAGCGGGCTGCTGCCGGACTACCAGCGCCAGTGGGTGCAGGTGGTGCTGCTGAGCAGCGGCTCCGGCGGCAGCCCGGGAGCCATAGAGGGCCTGCTCAGGGAGATGAAGGGGCTGCACTGCGAGTTCGTGCCGGACTACGGCGGTATGCTGGTGCTGATAGCGTCCTCGGCCCAGGAGCGGGAGATCTCGGCCTTCTGCAGCAGGTTTGCCGAAAGGTCCGGGGCCCGGCCGGGGGAGATATTCCCGGGGCCGGTCTGCCAGGGCTGCGGGGGCATACCTGCCTCATACCAGGAGGCCCTGAAAAAGAAGCAGTACCGGGGGTTTTCCGGCATACCTGCATATTACCTGCCCATTGAGGCCGAGCACCACCTTATACTGGCCCTGCGGGGAGGCAAGGCCAGGGAGGCGGCGAATATACTGGACCAGCTTTTGGAGGAGAACGCCCAGCGGCTGAAATGCGGGAAGCTGAGGGAGTCGGACCTGTTCCAGCTGAGCATGGTGCTTATAAACGACCTTGTGCGCATCGTGCTGGAGAAAAACCTCAGCCGGGAGCTGCTGGCCTCCCTGGAGACCATGGAGTACAGCTCAGTCTATGACGTATTCGGCAAGCTCGGGGCCGTGGCAGGGGAGGTCTGCGCCATGCTCTCGGCCAGGGAGGAGGGCGTGAGCGCCGCCGCCAGGGATATCGTCGGGTATATCGACGCCCACTATGCGGACAGCGGCCTGTCGATAAACGTCCTGCAGGATGTGTTCCATATGAGCGCCAACACCATCAACAAGCATATCCGGGACGCCGCGGGCACGACCTTCCTGCCGTACCTCACCTATGTGCGCATGGAAAAGGCCAAGGAGCTGCTTTCAGTGGGGGACGTGAAGATATCCGAGGTGTACAAGCAGGTGGGCTACGACCTGGAGTTCTCGTTCCGCCGGGCGTTCATACGGTACAGCGGCTATAAGCCCCAAAACCACATCGCCCCGGAGGAAAACTTCCCCCGGGGATAGAAGGGCCATGAACAAAAATCCAGGCAGATATCAAAAGACGATCACCAGGCATGGCTTGCACTGGGCCCGGCAATAGGCTATAATGGGCTCAGCGCAGGACGCGACTACAATAATTTCACACAGGAGGGATCTATATGCAAAGCTTTGACCGCCTTCCCGCCATACCGCTTATCGCGGAGGACCCGTATTTTTCCGTCTGGCTCCCCGGGGACCTTCCCAACGACTGCACAGCGGTCCATTGGACAGGGGCTGAAAAGCCCGTCAGCGGCTTTATTACAGTGGACGGTGAGCGCTACCGCTTCCTTGGCAGCGGAGGCGAGGCCAGGGCACTTGTACAGGGGGTGGCCGTCACCCCCACAAAGACCGAGTTTACCTATCTTGCAGGGGGCGTTAGCCTGAAAGCGGCCTTCCGCAGCTGCGCTCTGCCCGACGACCTGGATGTGCTCTCCACCCCGATCGCCTTGGCGGACTTTGAGATCGCCTCGGCGGACGGCGCGGCCCATAAAACACAGCTTGAGCTTTCGGTCTCCCGGCGTATCTGCTTTGACGGGGCCGTGGAGCCGCAGATATTCTCCCACAGCTACAGGGCGGGGGAGATGGGCGTGGCCTACCTGGGCAGGTCCCGCCAGTGCATATTGGGCCATTCCGCGGACCATATCACTATCGACTGGGGGTATTTCTATATGGCCTCCTCCTGCCCGGTATCAAGCTCTGCCCGCGGGGCGGGCTTTAGCTGGGAGGCAGAGGCCGGCAATGCGCCTAAGAGGGCCTTTGCCCTGCTGGGGTACGACGATATAGCCTCGGTGAACTATTTCGGCACGCCCTGCAGGGCCTGGTACGCAAGGGGCGGCAAGACCTTCCGGCAGGCGCTGGAGGAGTTCTTCACCGGGCATGACCGGCTGGTGGAGCGCTGTGAGGCCCTGGACGCCCAGGTGCTGGAGAGGGCGGGGGAGATAGGCGGCAGGGACTACCAGGAGATAGCCTGCGCCGCCTGGAGGCACAGCTTTGCCGCCCATAAGCTGATCGCCACCCCGGAGGGGGAGCTGGCCCTGCTCTCAAAGGAGAACGACTCCAACGGCTGTATCGGCACGGTGGACGTGAGCTATCCTTCCGCGCCCCTGTTCCTGGAGTTCTGCCCGGAGCTCGTGAACGCCCTGTGCCGCCCGGTGCTGGAGTTCGCGTCCATGCCCGTATGGGAGTTTGACTTCGCCCCCCATGACGTGGGCCGCTACCCCTACGCCACAGGACAGGCCTACGCCCTGGACATGGACCTCCCCCAGGGCGCGACGATCCCGCCGGTATACCAGTACCCGGCGGGGACGGGGATCTATCTTGACAAGTACCAGATGCCTGTGGAGGAGTGCGGGAATATGCTGATCATGCTGGAGGCCGCCATGCACTACGGAGCTTCGGACGGCCTTCTGCGAAAATACAGCCCCATACTGGAGAAGTGGGCCGGGTACCTGCTGAAGTACGGCGAGGACCCGGGCAGCCAGCTCTGCACCGACGACTTCGCCGGGCATTTGGCCCGCAACGTGAACCTGGCCGCAAAGGCCATAGTGGGCATAGCCTGCTTCGGACGGCTGCAAAAGCGGCTTGGAAGGGAGCGGGCAGGGGAGGAGTACCGGCAGAAGGCCCGGGAGCTGGCGGAAGGCTGGCAGCGCCGCGCCGCCGGGGAGAATGGCACATGCCTGACCTTTGACGGGCAGGGCTGGAGCATGAAGTATAACCTGGCGTGGGACCGGGCGCTGGGGCTGGGCCTGCTCCCCGAGGACTTCTACCGCAGGGAGACCGAGAGCTATCTTGAACGTATCAACGCCTACGGGCTGCCCCTGGACTCCCGGGCGGACTATACCAAGTCCGACTGGATATGCTGGTGCGCGGCCATGGCCCCCGGGGAGTCCACGCGCCGGGCGCTGCTGGCGCCTGTGGCAAAGTATGTCAGGGAGACCGCTACCCGGGTGCCCTTCTCCGACTGGTACGACACCAGGACCGGGCGCTATGTGGCGTTCATTGCCCGCAGCGTGCAGGGCGGGGTGTTCATGCCCTTTCTCTGCCAGCCTCGCCCCGGCACTCCCAAATAGCCCCCTCGAGCTCCCGGATGAGCACGTCCAGCTCCTTGCCCCTGCCTCCCTCGGCCATAGCGGAAGCCTCGGCGCGGAACAGCTCGCCGAGGGAGACCCCGTTATGCCTGGCAAGCCCGGCGTAGTATTCGGCCTTGGTCATTCCCGGCAGGAACTGCTGGGCAAAGTTCGTGCGGCTGTGTATAAGCCCGCTCATGGCGATGGCCCCCTTCTTTTTAAGGGAGCGCACGATATCCCTGGTGTAGTTTTTCGTCCAGGCCCTTTCGTCAAGCAGATCCAGCATTTCGCTCACAGTGAGGGGCCGGTCCTGCTCCCAGAGGAACAGCATAAGTTTTTCCTCGGTCTTCGTCAACGGTACAAACGCCATGCTACCACCTTTGCTGATTATAATAGTTTTAAATAGTACATATTTAATCTGTGAAGCTGTGTATATGCTAAATTTAAATTTAGTATATCTGATTGGTTTTCAGTTGTCAAGGGCTTTTCGGCATTACCGAAGGCGGCGCCTGTGAAAGCCCTTGAAAAAGCTCTGCGTTTATGTTATGATATCATAAGATCGCAATGACCAAGGGAGGAAAAAGCATGAAGCCTATCGTCCGCGTGGCTGTGATAGGGGGCGGCGCCATCGCCCAGCGCCGGCACCTGCCGGAATATGACGCAAACCCAAGCGCCCAGATAGCCGGGGTGTTCGACACTGATGGAAAGCGCGCCGGAGAGCTCTGCGAGCAGTACGGCGGGCGGGCCTACGGCAGCCTTGAGGAGGTATTTGAGGATGGGAGCGTGGACGCGGTGAGCGTCTGTTCGCCTAACGCCACCCATGCCGACGCTTCTATAAGGGCGCTGAAGGCCGGGAAGCACGTGCTCTGCGAGAAGCCCATGGCGCTGAGCATCGAGGAGTCCAGGCGTATGCTGGAGGCGGAGAGGCAGTCCGGCAAGAACCTGATGCTGGGCCACAACCAAAGGCTGATACGGGCCCACCTAAAGGCCCACGAGCTGCTGCACCAGGGGGCCATAGGCAGGCTGCTGTTTTTCCAGTGCAACTTCAAGCACTCGGGACCCGAGCACTGGAGCATCGACGCGGGGAATGGCACCTGGTTTTTCAAAAAGGACCAGGCGAATTTCGGGGTGATGGGGGACTTGGGGGCCCATAAGATAGACCTGATACGCTTCCTCACAGACTCCGAGATAAAGAACGTGTTCACCACCATGACGACCCTTGACAAGCGGGACGAGACCGGGGAGCCCATAGCCCTGGAGGACAACGCCGTATGCCTCTTCAACATGGAAAACGGCCTGCCGGGCATAATGCACTTCAGCTGGACAAATTACGGCGCGGAGGACAACGGCAGCACCATCTACGGCAGCAAGGGCGTGATGAAGATATTCGGCGACTATGCCGACGATATCGTCCTTGAAATGCGGGACGGCACCCAGGTAAAGTATACCGTGGGGAGCATAAGCACAAACCAGCACCAGCTCAAGAGCGGCGTGATAGACGAGTTCATCGCCTCCATAGTGGAGGGCCGCAGGCCGATAGTCACAGGCATAGACGGGCACAACACCCTGGCCGTGATCGAGACCGCCATGATGTCAGCCCGGGCTGGGACGTGGATGGATATTGAGTATTGAGGGCGAAGGGGGCCTGTAGTCCCCAATGGACCCGCCTGAGACCGAGGGCTTGTTTGAAAAATCGAAAACGTCGTCTTTTTTGCCATAAAGAGGCCGCTTTCTACGTCGAAAATCCTCGTCGATCGCGAGATCGACGTAGTTAGCGCAGCTAACTACAGCGGTTCTTCTCCTTGAAATTGTCCCCTTCTGGCCAAAAATTCGTCATTTCCTCTATTTTCAAACAAGCCTTAGCCGCTGCTTTTTGATATTGAGCCATGCCAGAGCGCGCCCACTCAACGGCGAGCCCCGGCATGGCTTTTCCGTATCCCCCCTCCGCCGCCTGTATCAGCACAGGCCCCGCTTCACAAAACGATACTTGTAAGCCATGGACCGATGTGCTACAATTAAGCCCGATCCAGCGCCACGATATAAATGATCAACGGAGGGAAATGAATATGATAAAAGCAGCTTTTTTCGACATCGACGGCACCCTTTTGGACCACAGCGGCGGCAAGAGCGTCTTCCCGGTATCCACCGCCCTTGCGCTGGCCGCCCTGCAGCGAAAGGGGATCAAGGCGTTCATCTCCACCGGCCGGACATTCTCCATCATCGGCCAGGTCACCGACATCTTCCCCTTTGACGGCTACGTCACGACCAACGGCCAAGTGGTCCTGGAGCGTGGCGGCGCCGTCATCCGCCACGCCGCCCTAGACCCCCAGGACGTCCGCGGCCTGCTCCAGCTGGTGCGCAAGGGAGCCTATCCCGCCATCATTTTGGAGGACGAGTCCTCGTTCCCGGTCAACGACCACCCCTCTGTCCGACGGCACTTTGAATGGGCTCGCACGCCTTTCCCGCCGTTCTATGAGGAATCCCGGCTGGACCGGCACCCTGTAGTCCAGATAAACATCTATATGCCCCTCGACGAAGCCCGGCAGCTTATCGCGCCCCTCCCGCGCCTGGACGTCACCAGTTCCGGCGGGGACATCCTGGACGTTATCCCCAAGGGCGGCGGCAAGGAGGTGGGGCTGAGCGCCGTGGCGGAGTATTACGGCATCCGGCAGGAGGAGACCATCGCGTTCGGCGATGGCCCCAACGATATCTCCATGCTCAGGTGGGCAGGTACCGGCGTGGCTATGGGCAACGGTACCCCGGAGGTCAAGTCCACCGCCGACTATGTCACCACCTCCGTTTCCGAGGATGGGATAAAAAACGCCTTGCTGCACCTGGGCATTCTGACCGAAGCCGACCTCTAACGGCCGCGGCTCCTGCATATTTTCCCCTTTACTATCAAAATGCGAACCAAAACCAGTTCGCGTTTTGATAGCTCCGTCCCCAGGTATCAAAATCATCCCTGCTTCCCCAAAGGCCGTCCTTACCCAAAATAATATCCATAAATTCGCTTTTTGATACTTGCATTTATTATCAAAATCCATTATACTGGCGGACATAGCGATCTGCTACCGCACATTTGCTGAATTTTAACGGCGCTTATGCAAACTTTTTGGTGAAAGGACGAGACCACAAAAATGAAACTGAAAAAGATCCTGGCTGCGCTGCTGGCAGCCGCTTTGCTGCTCAGCTGTCTGGCTGCCTGCGGCGGAGACAGCGGCTCCAGCACCGCCGACGAAAGCAGCAGCTCCCAGTCCGCAGCGGACCCCTCCCAGGAGTCCAGCGGGGACGGCGATAGCAGCGAAGAGGGCGCAGACCCTGCCCCTCCGGCCTCCGATGTGAAGAACGGCGAGACCAATCAGCAGTCCTATCCCCTGACCACCGAGGACGTCACCCTGGACTTCTGGTACCCCTGGGCTGGCTCCATGGCAGAGCTGGCCGATTTCAACGACTCCTACTTCTTCCAGTGGTATGAGGAGCTGACCGGCGTGCATATCAACTTTATCGTGCCTGCAAGCGGCTCTGAGACCGACGCGTTCCAGCTGCTGTTCGCTTCGGACGATATGCCCGATATGCTCCACACCGAGCCGGGCACCATGTCCTACCGCAACGGGCAGGACGCCGCCATAGACGACGGCTACTTCATCGACCTGGCCGGCTACCTGGACTCAGCCCCCAACTTCGCCTCCTGGCTCAACGGCAACGATGACTTCCGCCGCGCCGCCTACTCCGATTCACCCGCTTCTTCAACTCGCCCTACTGCTGGCGGCTGATCCGCAACACCCTGCTTATCAGCTTCTACGGCCTGCTGTTCTCGTTCCCGTTCCCCATCATCTTTGCCCTGTGCCTTAACGAGGTTCGCGGCAAGGGCTTTAAAAAGGTGACGCAGACTATCTCCTACCTGCCCTATTTCATCTCCGTGGTGGTGGTGTCCATCCTGCAGGACTTCACCAAGGCCAACGGCATTCTGACCCAGCTGGCGGCCGCTTTTGGCGATACCGGCGGCGCCCTGATCTCCCGGCCGGAGTGGTTCCGCACCCTTTACATAGGCTCCAATATGTGGCAGCACCTGGGCTATAACTCCATCATCTTCATCTCAGCACTGGCCGCCATCGACCAGGAGCTGTACGAAGCCGCGGTCATCGACGGCGCGGGCCGCTGGAAGCAGACGCTGTATGTCACCCTGCCGGCGCTGTCCAGCACCATCGTGGTGCTGCTGATCCTGCGCCTGGGGCAGATCATGAACGTGGGCTATGAAAAGATCATCCTGATGTACAGCCCCGCCACCCTGGAGACCGGCGACGTCATCGCCTCCTATGTATACCGGGTGGGCATGATCGACGCGGACTATAGCTATTCCACGGCCATCAACCTGTTCAACTCCGCCATCAACTTCATCGTGCTGTTTGCGGCCAACCAGTTCAGCCGCAAGATCAGCGAGACCAGCCTGTGGTAAGAAAGGAGGAGCGACCCTATGCTGAAACGTACCCTCGGGCAGAAGATCTTCGCCGTGTTCAACACCATCGGCCTGATCCTGCTGTCCATCATATTCCTGCTTCCCGTCTGGCACGTGCTGATCGGCAGCATCTCCGACCCGCTGATGGTCACCGCCCACTCCGGCCTGCTGGTAAAGCCGCTGGGCGAAGTGACCCTGGGCGGCTATGGGCTGGTGCTGCAGAACAGCAACATCGTCCGGGCCTATCTGAACACCATCATCGTGGTGACCGCGGCCACTGCCCTGGGCCTGCTGCTGACGACCCTGGCAGCCTATGTAATGAGCGTGCGGGGCCTTTACTGGAAGAAGCCCATCAACTTTATAGTGACGTTCACCATGATCTTCAACGGCGGCCTCATCCCGACCTACATGGTGGTGCGCAACCTGAAAATGCTGGACACCTACTGGGCGCTGATCATCCCGGGCTGCTGCGTGGCGTATAATATCATCATCATGCGCACCTCGTTCTCTGAGATACCGGAAGCCATGCTGGAGGCCGCCACTATCGACGGCGCGGGCCACTGGCGCGTTTTGTTCCAGATCGTGCTGCCGGTGTCCAAGGCGATCATCGCGGTCATCGTGCTGTTCTATGCCATCCAGCATTGGAACGCCTGGTTCAACGCCTCGATCTATCTAAAGGACCGCAGCCTGTTCCCGCTGCAGCTCGTGCTGCGGGAGATCGTGCTGAACGCGTCCGAGAACAGCATCGTGGCGGACGCGGACGCCAACACTGTGGACATTTACCGCCCGCTGATCAAGTACTGCTCGATCATGGTGTCGGTGATCCCCATGATGGTGATCTATCCGTTTGTGCAGAAGTATTTCGTCACCGGCGTAATGATCGGGTCGGTGAAGGGGTGACCGGCCCGCTGCCGGGCCTGCTTTGCTAAAGCCGCCCCGCCGCAGAAAAACACTCCCGCCAAGCGCTGGACCTTGGCGGGAGCTTCTATTCTATCACCCCTGCGTCCTCTGCCGCTGGCGGTATTCCGTCGGCGTGCAGCCCTCATACCGTTTGAACGCCCGGATCAGGGCCAGGGAGTTGGCGTACCCCACCATCCCCGCGATGGCTTCCACCGTGGTCCCGCTCTCCCGAATGTACACCTTGGCGGCGTCCACGCGCTGGTGGTGGATGAAATCCAGCACGCTCATGTCGTACTTCTTCCGGAACACCCGGGACAGGTACGAGCTGCTCACGGAGAGCTGCTCCGCTACATAGGCCACGCTCAGGTTCCCGTCGGCATAGTTGCCCAGCACGAACCGGGCCGCTTCCGCCGCCACATCAGACACGTCCTCCTGCTGAGGGCCCAAAGACCCCCAAAGGCCGTGGAAAAACTCCATCCAGCCGTGCATTTTGGCGATCAGCCCGTCGTTGTGGGTCTCCAGCCGCACGCTGTCCAGCTGCTGCTGGATCTCCTCCTGGTGGGAATCCAGCAGGCTCCTTGGCAAAAATGACAGGAAGTACCCCATGAGTATCAGCGTCTGGGCCCTGACCGTGGAGAAAGACCCGTCCGAAAAGGCCGTGTCCAGCCGGCGAAGCTCCAGGTAGACGCGGTCGGCTTCTTCCAGGTCCCCGGCGGTCACGGCGGAGAACAGCTGCTTGCGCTTGAGCGCCATGTCGCCCGGCGGGATCTCCCCCTGCGGGCGCAGCTTCCGTTCGATATCCCTGCGGCCGGCCACCGCCTGCTCCATGGCGTAGCTCTCCATCTGTTCCAGCCCCCACTGGGCTTCCAGGAATGCCTGATGGACCTCTCCGGGGCGGCTGGGGTTTCCCGCCCGGCTGACGTAGTAATAGGTGTCGATACCCAGACGCTCCCGGGCAAAGGCCTCCGACTGCACGCAGGCCTCCAGCACCGCCCCATAGAAGCCGCCGGGCTCGTTCCAACCGGGGCCAGGGGTCACCAGCGCCCAGAGCCTGCCGTTGTGCTCGCACAGGCAGCAGGCTCCGGTCCGCTCCAAAAGCTCCTCGGAGATGGAGTTCACCGCTATCATGGCGACCTGGAAGGTGCCGCCGTCCTGGGCGAACTTCTTGTCAAAGAACAGATTGCTGTAGTCGTGGAGCATTATCCCCACCAGGGCGCAGGCCGGGGCCGAAAGATCCAGCCCGCTGTCCCGCAGCGGAGCCGGGACGCCCTCGTCTCCCGGCTCGCCCAGCAGCATGGAGATCAGGCCGCGGCGGCGCTGCTCCTTTTCCTGTTGGAACATGGCGTGCTCATAGTCCTGATAGTACCGCAGCAGGGTGTTGACCCCGGCTTCCAGCATGGCCAGGTCCGCCTGGGCCCCTACCGTGTCCGCCTGCTTGGCGATCAGCTGGTTCAGCCGCTGGATGGGCTGATAGTTGTACCTGGAGAAGCCCAGCGCCATCACCACCCCAAACACAACGTACAGCACCAGAAACAGCACGCAGATGGCTATGTACTGCCGCTGGGTCTCCATGTACGCATCGAAGCTTCGGGCTGAGTACACCGTGAAGTTCTTCCCGGCCTCGGCGCGCATCAGGGCCAGGCGTTCGCCCTCAAAGTCCAGCGAGGGGAGCCGCCCGCCGCTGAAATCCAGGTCCTGCCCGCCTGCCGCCGCCGCCAGGCCCTCCGCGCCCCGGGGCGCCAGCCGCTGCCCGTTGCGCATGGATTCCATCCAGAAGCGGTCCGTGTCGTTGCCCCGCAGCAGGCTTTGCAGGCTGTCCAGCCGCAGCTTCATCAGCACGATGGACCGCGCGCCGATGCCGTCCTGGGCGTCGGCTGCCGCCGCCAGCACCTGCCCTCCGCCCACCGGGCACACCGCCAGGTCCCCGCTGCCCCGGACCAGGTCCCGGATGCCGTCCAGGCCCACGCCGAATTCCTTTTGCAGCATACTGTCAAAGGACCCCTCCGATTTGTAGTAGCCCGCGGTGGTGGCGGCCAGCTCCGCGTCCTCGAACCAGATATATATCGCGCTGATGGAGCCGCTATAGGCCACCTGCCGCCGCAGCTCGTCCTGAAGGCTGGCTATCCGCTGGAGCTTAAAGCTGGAAAGGTCGTGCCGGGCGTATAGCAGAGAAATATACTCGTCCCGGGCCAGGAAGCCCTTGGCGACAGAGCTCAGCTCCGACTCCATCCGCTGCACGGAATCCGAGACCTTGAGCAGTGCGGTCTTGCTGGACTCCGCCACGTTCTCCTCGATGCGGGAAAGCGCGGAGACCCCCAGCACCACGCCCATCAGCAGGGCAAATATCAGGATGATAAGATAGGACAGGAACAGGGTCTTCCAGAATTTTTTTTATATACTTTCTTATATACTCGGTCCATATATGCTCACCCACCGCCTGGTATCATTTTGCCAACTGCTCCTATAATATCAGTTTTTTAAAAATTAAGCAAGCAAAACCGGGAATGGAGGCCGCATTTTGATAGATTTTGGGGAGATCGCAGCTCAGATCCTGACAGCTGCGCCCAGATACTGAAACAAGAATGGATGGACTTTTTTTAAAAGGAGGCTTTGAATATGTTGGAGCTTATGCTGGAGCAGGGGGATTACCTGCTGAGGGTCTTGGTGGCCGGGCTGTGCGGGCTGATGATAGGCTATGAGCGCGAGTCCCGGATGAAGATGGCAGGGATCCGCACCCACACCATCATCGCCATGGCGGCCTCGCTGATGGTGGTCATCTCCAAGTACGGCTTTTTTGACGTGATAGGCCGGGAGAGCGTTTCTGTAGACGCCTCCCGCGTGGCCGCCAGCGTGGTAACGGGCATTGGCTTTTTGGGCGCGGGGATCATCTGGAACCGCAAGACCAGCATAAGCGGAGTCACCACCTCGGCGGGCATCTGGGCCACCCTGGGCATAGGCATGTCGGTGGGGGCGGGCATGTGGGTGCTGGGCATTGGCTGCACCGCAATGCTGCTGGTCATCCAGTACCTGTTCCACCGCAACTGGCGCATCTTCAACGCCAACAACGCCGGGCGGATACACCTGCACATCCTCAGGGGCGAGAACACCCGGGAGCGCATGGTAAATGTGCTCACCGGCATGAACATCCAGGTGATCGACACTCATATGAGCATAGATGAAAACGGCTGCATTGAAGCCACCTTGAACGTGCTGTTCCCAAAGGATTTCGAGACAGAGACCATCCTCACCCTGATGGCGAACTATCCGGAGATCACCTCCATCGATTCTTAGAGGCTGTGCCGGTAGAGCGCGGCGAGGGCGGGGGCAAAAAGGATATTTTATAGATCAAACAGAGGGGCTGCCAAGATACGGCGGCCCCTTCCGCTTTGCGGGCCGATCCATGGAAGAAAAATACTCCTTGCATAACTGGAGAAAGGCTTTCAACAGCGGCTTTCCCGTTACGCTCTTGTAGTATGCCCCATAGGACAGCGGCTCCGCGTCTTCGATCGGAATGTAGGCCAGGGCGGGGTCCCGCAGGGACGGAAAGTCGGGCTGGACGGCTATCCCAAAGCCAGCTTTAGCCAGTGTAATGCAGGCATCTGCCGAACCGCACATAAGCAGATCGGAAACGGCCCTTTCTGTTGCCAAGCAGTGCTGGACCGCGTTCAGACGGTCCGGACATCTCTGGGGGTCCAGCAGGAGCAGCCGCTGGTCCCGGAGATCCTCCTCGTCCAGCAGCTTCTTTTCCGCCAGTGGATGATCGGCGGGCAGGACAGCGGCTGCAGGGACCTGCGCCAACTCCCTGTAAATGCTGCTTCCTTTTTTATGCTCCTTTTCCCGGAACGCCAGGACCACGTCCACAGCCTCCTCCTCCAAAAGCTGATAGAGGTGCTGGAAGGGCACCACTTGGAATATGGGGTGCAGTGTCTTATGGGACTGCGCCATTTCTCTCAAGATGTCAGGCAGCAGATACATTTCGGTGTGGCTGTGACAGCCGATGGAGAAGAACTGCCGTTCATCCGCGGCAGGCTCCTCGAATCGCTTTTTTGCCAGGGTAATGATGCTCAGAACATTTTTGGCGTCGTTCAAGAAGATCAGCCCCTCCTGGGTGATCTCTACAGAGCGGGTGGTGCGTTTGAACAGCTGGGCGTTCAACTCCTCCTCCAGAGAGTGGATCTGGTGGGTGACGGCCGGCTGGGTCACATTGAGAAGCTTGGCAGCTTTCGCGAAGCTGAGTGTTTCCGCCACGGTCAAAAAGCAGGTAAGTTGAAAGGTGTTCATACAGTCCCTCCGCCGATCGATAAAAGTTCTTTATATGTTATAACATTTTTTGAATTAACATTCAAGAGGAAATGTGTATAATAGTGGGTAGGCGGAGAGAAAATTCCCTGCCGGACAGTTGGAACAGAAACCTGAGGAAGGGGGGCGAAAATGGAGGATATCCTGTGTGTTCTCAGACAGATAAACGCCTGCCTGGGCCTGTATGAGAGCGAGAGGCTTGCTAAAAGCGGCATGACCTTTGCCCAGGTCTTTCTGCTCAACGAAATTCTTGCAATGGAGCCGCCTAAGATCTTCTCCCATGAGCTCTGCAAGCGAGTGGGCCTGGCGAAATCATCTGTTTCAAGGACTTTGAAGGAGCTGAAGAAAAACGGCTACATAAAAATGCGTGTGGATAAGGCTGATAACCGCAAAAAGCACATTGTCCTTACCGAGAAGGCTATGGAGGTGCAAGAGGACGTAAAAGCCTATGTGGACGATCTGGACCACTGCCTGTTTCAGAAAATATCCCAGCGCGGCCGGCGGGAGATCGAGGCCTCCCTTCGCGCGATCCTGGGGAATATCCAGCAGGAAACGGACCGCCTGCCTGCATCAGCCGAAATGAGCACTGCACAAAAGGAGGAGATAGAGCTTGATCAAAATACTGGTAAAGCAGATCGGAGAGTACAAAAAGGACGCCATCATCACTCCGGTCTTCACCGTGCTGGAGGTGGTGGCGGAGCTTCTGGTGCCCTATGCGATCGCCGCCCTGATAGACCAGGGGATCGAGGCGGGGACCTGCGTAACGTCTATTTCTACGGCGGCGTCCGCGTCGGCGGGCTTCGCCTGCAACCTGCGCCAGAGCATGTTCGAGAATATCCAGACCTTTGCTTTTTCCAACATCGACAGGTTCAGCACGGCGGGCCTTGTCACCCGCATGACCACGGACGTCACCAATATGCAGATGGCCTTCCAGATGTGCCTGCGCATCGCCCTGAGAGCGCCGCTGATGCTCATTTGCAGTATGGCTATGTGCCTGCTCATCAACGCAAAGCTCAGCATGATCTTTCTTGTGGCTATCGTTGTGCTTGCCGCCGCCACGGCCCTTATCATGAGCAAGGCCATGAAGATATATAACCATGTGTTCCACCGCTACGACGACCTGAACGCCAGCGTCCAGGAAAATATCTCGGCCATCCGGGTGGTGAAAGCCTTTGTCCGGGAGGACTATGAAAACGAGAAGTTCACCAAGGCTGCAGCAAAGCTCTATGAGCTTTTTGTCCGGGCGGAGAAGCTGGAGGCGCTGAATATGCCTGTGATGATGTTCATCGTCTATGGCTGCATCCTTGCGGTCTCCTGGTTCGGGGCCCGCTTCATCGTAGCAGGGAGCATGACCACCGGCAGCCTGACCTCCCTGTTCTCCTATGTGATGACCGCCTTCTCGTCCCTGATGATGCTCTCCATGGTCTTCGTTATGATGACCATGAGCGCCGCCAGCGGCAGGCGCATTGCAGAGGTGCTCATGGAGCGGCCCGGCATCACAGACCCCGCCAGCCCGATCGACACTGTGAAGGACGGCAGCATCGACTTCGACCATGTGAGCTTCTCCTACCGCCAGGGGAGCGGCGAGAAGACCCTCAGCGACATTGACCTGCATATCAGATCCGGAGAGACCATCGGCATTATCGGCGGCACCGGCTGCGGCAAGTCCAGTCTGGTCAGCCTTATCAGCCGCCTTTACGATGTGGACTCCGGCTCGGTCAGGGTGGGCGGCGAGGACGTCCGCAGCTATGGCCTGGAGGCGCTCCGCGGCCAGGTGGCGGTGGTCCTGCAGAAGAACGTGCTGTTCTCCGGCACGGTGATGGACAATCTCTGCTGGGGAAAGGCCGAGGGGTATATGGACGAGTACCGGAACGCCTGCCGCATGGCCTGTGCCGATGAGTTTGTGGAGCGTCTGCCGGAGGGCTATGAGTCCTGGGTAGAGCGGGGCGGGGCCAACTTCTCCGGCGGGCAGAGGCAGCGGCTCTGTATTGCAAGGGCCCTGCTGAAGAGCCCCAGGGTGCTGATCCTGGACGACTCCACCAGCGCCGTGGACACGGCCACGGACACAAGGATACGCAAGGCCATGCAGACGGCTATCCCGGGCACTACCAAGCTCATCATTGCCCAGCGCGTCTCCAGCGTCCAGGACGCTGACCGCATCCTTGTGCTGGACAACGGGCGGGTCAGCGGCTTTGACACCCACGAGGGCCTGCTGAAAACCAATAGCATCTATCAGGAGCTCTACGAGGTCCAAACGAAAGGCGGCGGTGATTTTGACGACCAATAAGCAGGAAAAAATGAAAGATCTGATGCCCCTCATGGGGCGGGTGATGGGGGTCATGCTCCGGGAATACATGGGACAGTTCTGCCTGGTGGTCGCGCTGATACTGATCGCCGCCTTCGCCACTTTAAGGGGCACCTTGTTCATGCGGGAGCTGGTGGACGTGTACATCAAACCCATGATTGGCGTGGAGTCGCCCGACTTCGGCCCCCTGGCCCAGGCACTGCTGAGGCTTGCCCTGGTCTACCTTGCGGGGCTGCTCTGCTCCTATGGCTATAACCTGCTGATGGCGGTGATAAGCCAGGGGACGCTGAAGAAGATCAGGATACAGCTTTTCTCCAAGATGGAGTCCCTGCCCATCAGATATTTTGACACCACTCCCCACGGGGACATCATGTCGGTCTACACCAACGATGTGGACACCCTCCGTCAGCTGATCGGGCAGACCATCCCGCAGCTGGTGAACTCCTCCGTCACCATCGTCATCACCTTCATCAGCATGGTGTGCCTGAATATCCCGCTGACCGTCCTGACCCTGTGCATGGTGGCGGTCATGCTCCTCGCGGCCTCCAAGCTGGGCGGCAGGTCCTCGCCATCGCCCGCGCCGCCGTCGCCGACCCGCCTGTACTGATACTGGACGAGGCCACCTCCTCCATCGACACCCGCACAGAGCGGCTGGTGCAGGAGGGCATGGACCGGCTGATGAAGGGCCGCACCACCTTTGTCATCGCCCTCCGGCTCTCAACGGTGCGGAACTCCGACTGCATCATGGTCCTGGAAGAGGGCCGTATCATCGAGCGGGGGACCCACGACCAGCTGATCGGGGAAAAGGGCCGGTATTACCAGCTTTACACAGGCAACGCCATTGCCTGAACCATTCACATCTGTTAGGAGGAATTTGAAATGAACGGACAAGCTGCCGCCAACCCGCTGGGGACTGAGCGGGTCGGGAGAGCGATGACCCGCTACGCCATTCCCAGCATTATCTCCATCGTGGTCAACTCTCTCTACAATATGGTAGACCAGATATTTATCGGGCAGGGCGTTGGCTATTTGGGCAACGCAGCTACCAATATCATCCTGCCGCTGACGACCATCCTGCTGGCTTTGGGCATGATGATTGGCGACGGAACGGCGTCTTACATGAGCTTGAACCTGGGAAAGGGCGACAGGCAGGAGGCGGCCTATGGCGTGGGGAACGCCGTCACCCTGACGGTGGGGGCCAGCGTGGTCCTGCTGATCCTATTCGGGGCTTTTCTGGAGCCCTTCTGCCAATTATTCGGCGCGACCGAAGGGAACCTCCCATATGCGCTGGAATACGGGGGCGTTATCATACTGGGCTTTCCCTTCGCTATGATAGACGGCGCGTTCGGCAGCATCATCCGGGCGGACGGGCGCCCGAGGGTGAGCATGATAGGGCTGCTGATCGGCTGTATCACCAACATCATTCTGGACCCTATCTTCATCTTTGTGTGCCATTGGGGCGTCAAGGGCGCGGCTTGGGCCACTATTATCGGACAGATCCTGAACGCCGCCTATTTCATCCTGTGTATGCTGCGCTTCAAGACCATCAAGGTGACAAGGCGGCACTTGGTCCCCAAATGGACAGTGGCCAAAAAAGTACTGACCCTCGGAACATCCAGCTTTATTTCTCAGGCCGCATCGGTCTTTGTCATTGCGGTCATGAACAATTCCCTGGTGAAATATGGGGCTATGTCCAAGTACGGGGCCGACATTCCTCTGGCGGCGCTGGGGATCACGATGAAAGTGAGCCAGCTGATCACCGGCATTGCCTTGGGCATCGCCACCGGTATCCAGCCGATCTTTGGCTTCAACTACGGCAGCGGCCAGTACGACCGTGTGAAGAAAACCTATAAGCTGGCCATGACGAGCTGCACGCTGATCTTGGCGGCAGCCTTCTTCATCTTCCAATTCTGTCCGGAGCATATCATCGAGCTGTTCGGGCAGGAATCGGACCTTTACATGGAGTTTGCGGTGAAGTGCTTCCGGGTGTACCTGCTGGCCTGCTTCATGATCGGCGCGGGCGCTGTGGCCGGCATCTTCTTCCAGGCTATCGGAAAGCCCGTCCCCGCCGCGCTGCTCTCCCTGTCCCGGCAGATCATTTTCCTGATTCCCGCCAT